>DATJJM010000139.1:0-13601 GCA_035492535.1 Acetobacteraceae bacterium
GTGGCGCCCTTGGCCACGGCGACGTTCTTCGCGGTCAGCGTCGATGTGACGCCCGGCCCACCCTTGGCGCGCGCCAGCGTGGTGCCGATCCCGACCGTGCCGCCGCCGGCCTTGCCCGAGGCATCGATCCGCGCGGTGGAGGCGACGCCGACATTGCCGTCGGTCACCGCCTCGATCGCGCCGCCCACCGTGCCAGGCTTCGTGCCCACCGCCGACAGCTGGCCCTCGACGATGATCGACCCGCCCACGCCGTTCAGCGCGATCGTGCCGGTGTGCTCGCCCATCGTCGCCGTGCGGATCGTCCCGCCGGCATCCACCAGGGTCTGCACGATGCCGTCGGCCGCCCGCGCGGTCAGCTGCACCGTGCCGCCATCGGCGATGATCACCCCGGTGTTGGTCACCAGCGCGGCCACCGGCTTGCCGTCCTTGCCCGCCGGCACCTGTGTCACCCGGTTGGTGACATCGAGCGACAGCAGCCCGTCGCCATACAGGTCCAGCGTCGCGGTCTTCGCTCCGGCCAGCACCACGTGGCCCAGCGTGGCGGTGATGGTGCCGTGATTGGCCACCTGCGGCGCCACCAGCGCGGCGAGCCCCGCCTGCTTCACCGTGATGTTGCCGTCGTTGACCACCGCGGCGTTGGGATTGCCGGGCTGGTCGAGCACCACCTTGCCGCCGGCCATGAAGCCCTGCACCGCCTTGCTGGACATGCCGATGGCGGAGACCATCAGGCCGTTGGTGTTGACCTGGGCGCCTTTGGTGAAGGTGACGCCGGACTGGTTGATCAGCACGACCTGGCCGTTGGCATCGATGCGGCCGGCGATCTGCGAGGGGTCGGGTCCGACCACACGGTTCAGCGTGACGGCGGTGCTCGAGGGCTGGTGGAAGCTGACGCTCTGCTGGCTGCCGACGTTGAAGCTCTGCCAGTTGACGGCGGCGCGCTGGCTCGACTGGTTGATCGCGGTGTTGCCGGCGGTCTGGTTGATCGAGGCCGAGCCGGCGATCACCACGCCCCCGGTGGGACGGGCATTCGGCGCCGGTTGCGCCTGCGCAGGAAGAGTGAGGACGAGCGATACCGTAGCCTGAAGGGCCGTACTCATCATCAGCGCCGGACGCGCGCGCCTTGCGACGCCGAGCAACACGACCTTGTCCCTGCGCCGCGCCCGCGCCCGCGCCATCAAAGGCACTCCCGCCATTTCGGCTTAGAATCTAGTCAGAACCCGCCAATAGAACGCGCCGCCATACAGTGCCGAAACGGCGGCCGGGCCGCTGCTGGACCCACCATTCGGGAAACGATTGAAGCGCGCCAGACCTTCCAAATCGACTTCAACATAGCGGGTGAGTTGTGTGCGAACACCACCACCGGCCGAGTTGATCATGGCAGCATGGTCGGTGCTGAGGTTCTGCCAGGTCTCACCCCAATCATAAAACAGGTAGTATTGCTGCGAGATATCAAACGACCTGCCGAACAGAGACGTTTCGAAGCCGGTGTTCAGCTGCAATTCGACCGTCGCCGCCAGCGCTTTGTCGCCCGCCACCTGCCCGGCGTAATAGCCACGGGTGAATTGTGATCCGCCAAGGTAGAATTGTTCCGACGGAGGCAGGATGTTGTCCGACCATTGCCCTGCCACGAGTCCCATCAAAGCGACGCTGGAGCCTTCCCACGGTGTGAACAGGGTCTGGGTCCGCGTTGCCTGGAAATTCATCTTGAAGAAATCGACTCTCTCCCCGGGGCGCGCGTTCGGATTGGTCGAAGCGCCAAGAATGGGCAGGCCCTGCGATATCCGCGCCGATACCTGATTGATCGCGCTTCGATCAGCGCCGAGCCAGATGTCCGACAACGCGTAATCCTCACCGAAGCGCACGACGCGCAGGGAATCATAGCTCGCCTGCAGCCGCGTCCCCGTCGCGGTCGTGGTGATATTCGATTCGATGCCGTCCAGCGCGGTATAGACATTCAGTGTCTGCTGGCGTGACCGAATCACAGGATAGCTGACCTGTCCGCCGAACACGGTTGTCGTCCCGTTATAGCCGATCGTGCCAAGCGCGCCGGTCGGGACGGTTCCTCCATAGCCTGCGTAGAGCTTCCCCTTCAGCCCCGTGCCGCCGATGAAGGACTCCAGCGATGCCTGACCGAAATTCTCACTATTGGGGAACGTATGGTAATATGAAATCTCTCCCTTTTCGCCGTACTCCGTGAAACTGTTGAAGTCGAGCAAGCCGAGGATTTCGATTGGCCCGGTCTCGTTGAATGCACGGTTGTCGATACTTGCCAGGCCTGAGATCGGCTGCCGGCTGACCTGGGCGATCAGATTGAGCGAGCCTGGCTGATCGGCGGAGGGCTCGAGCACGGCGCGCAAACTGACGCCGGGCACATCCTGCGCCAGCAGCAGGTAGCGCTCCAGCGTCACCGAATCGATCGGCTGCTTTTCGGTCAGCCTGTTCAGGAAGCGCAGCACCTGCGTACCGGCGGGACCAATGTCGCCATCGAGTTTCACACTGGCGATGCGCCCCTCTGTGACCAGGAAGTGCAGACGGTAGTTGCTGTCTATACGTGCCGAGACGGTGGTCAGGACGAAGCCATCGCTGCGGTAGCGTTGGAGGATCGCCTCGCGCGCCGCATCGATCTTCGGTAGCGGCACTGCCGGGCCCGTGAGCCCTGCGGCGAGGGCAGCGACGTCCGCTCTTGGATAAGCGGTGACACCCTCCACGTCCACCGAGTCGACTCGAACCGGCTTGTCGGGAACCTCGCCGCTGGGCGCTGTCGGAAGCGGGACCGCCGCTCCCGGCGACACTGACGGCGGCGCAGGCGGCAATACGCGCGGAATCGGTGAACCTTGCGGCACCAGAGTGGCTGGCGATGGTAGTTGCTGCGGTGTCTGGGAAACCGCCATTGGCACGCCCCAAGACGCGCCAAGTATTGCGGACATCATCCCCACACGCAGGAATCGCGCGGCATATTGTGTGACCCGGCCCTTGTGCGGACCGATTTCCCCTTGCTTCACGTTTCTTCCTTTTGTCCCGGGCGATCCGGAGGAACACTCCGGGCGAGGTTCGGAGAGACGTTACGACTCTGTCAATGTGAAGCCGCACCAAACCTTATGCAATTTCCGATACCTGGAGGCAATTTTTTCGATCAACTCTTTGCGCCGGATGAGGAATGATCGGCGCGGCCGCCGATCACTCCAGCGCGTCGCGGAGTTGGCGCTCGTAGTGGCGGTAGTACTTGTCCGTCACCAGGTCGGTCTTCACGACCACGGCGACATCGATGGTGTTGAACTGGCGGTCGATCACTGCACCGTCGCCCACGAAGCCGCCGAGTCGGAGGTAGCCTTTGATCAGCGGCGGCAACTGGGCCTGGACTCGCTTCGGATCCAGCAGATGAGGCAACAGCCGGCGCATGTCCACGTAGCGATGAGGCAGAGCGCGCGGCCGAAGCGCAGGCGGCGCAAGGTGATTGTAATAGAGGTAGGTCAATTCCGATGCGAGCGCGTCCGGATCCGTGCCATGCAGGCTGGCACAGCCGAACATCAGGTCGATCTGATAGTGGAAGACGTAGGCGGCGATGCCGCGCCAGAGAAGCTGCATGGCGACGCGGCTGCGGTAGGCGGCATCGACGCAGGAACGGCCGAGTTCGAGAAGGCGGCCGGGGAAAGCCTCGATCGGGGTGATGTCGTATTCGTCCGCCGAGTAGAAGCGCCCCAGTCTGGCGGCTGCCTCGCGCTGGATGAGCCGGTAGGTACCGACCACGCCCTCGGCGCCCGGACCGATCGCGTGGTCGACCACCAGCAGGTGGTCGGCGACTGCATCATAGGCGTCGCGGTCACGATGCGCGGCCGGGGCGGCAGGATCGGGGCTTGCCCCCATCTCGTCATAGAACACCCGGTAGCGAAGCGCCTGCACCGCGTCGATCTCGGCAGGGCTCGACGCTATCCTGACGCCCAGATTGCCGGCCCGAAGCTCCGGGAATGGCAGGCTGTCGGAGCGCGCTCTGGCGAGCATCTGTTCGATTGTCATCGCGCCGCCCTTCCGTGATCCATCGCTTCGTCAACCTCATGAGCAGAAGCCGCGGCGCGGCGCGGCGCGCGCGTCCGTGCCTGATCGCCCTGCACCGGCCCGCGGCGCCGGCCGAACAACTCCAGGCGCAGCGAGACGAGGTCGAAACCGAGCCGCTCCGCCATCGTTTGCATCAGTCGCTCGTATTCGGGGTCCTGGAACTCGATCACCTTCCCGGTTTCGATGTCGATCAGATGGAAGTGGTGGCCGTGCTCGGTCGGCTCATAGCGCGCCCGGCCGCCGCCGAAATCCCGGCGCTCCAGGATCCCCTTCTCCTCCAACAGCCGGACGGTCCGGTAGACCGTGGCGATCGAGATGCGGGCGTCCAAAGCACTGGCGCGGCGATAGAGCTCCTCGACATCCGGATGGTCGGACGCCTCGGAGAGCACGCGGGCAATGACCCGACGCTGCCCCGTCATCTTGAGGCCTCGTTCGACGCATAGGCGCTCGATGCGCGATTCCATCGGATTCCCTGCGTTCAACCTAGCCCGAACCCGCCACCCCAGACCAGACCCACGGCGTAGCCGATCCGGGTCGAGGCTGTCCAACCCCCGCGTGAGCGAACGCCCGGGCAAGATGGAGGCCGGGGCCTTGCCCGGGACCCCACCGAGGAGTTCTGCTCCTTGGAACCCGCTTTGTCTGTCGGCGAGGCGGCTAGCGTCGGCGTGAGCGGGGCTTGGTGCCGAGGCCGATCTTCTTGGCGAGGGACGAGCGATGGCGAGCGTAATTGGGGGCTACCATCGGGTAGTCGGCGCCGAGACCCCAGCGTTCACGATATTGCTCAGGCGTCATGTTGTAGGAGGTCTTGAGGTGCCGCTTGAGCATCTTCAATTTTTTGCCGTCTTCCAGGCAGACGATGTAGTCGGGCAGCACCGACTTCTTTACTGGGACTGCGGGCTGAGGACGCTCGGGGGAGGCTGGTTCCTTGCCGACGCCAGCCAGCGTCTTGTACACTTCTTGGATCAGCGACGGCAGAGAGTCCGGGTTGACCGTATTGTTTGACACATGCGCCGAGACGATTTGTGCCGTCAGTCCCAGAACGTCGTTATCAGGCACCGTCTCAGGCATCGGAGTTCCTTTCTCGGACTAAGACTTGGCGCCATATAGAGGCGCGTCTAGCCGTTTCGCAATGGTTATTTATCGCATCTTCGTACAGGCCAATAACATGACAGACAAGCAAGCAGCCGACCAGGAATTGGACATAACCTCCGAGGTTTGTCCGATGACGTTTGTGCGGACCCGACTGGCGCTCGATCGGATGCAGCCTGGGCAAACTCTGCTTGTGCATTTGCGTGGAGAGGAGCCGTTGCGGAACGTCCCGCGGACCGCGCGGGAGCAGGGGCATGACGTGATCGCGCTGGATACCGACGCTGCTGGAATCGCGCATCTGCTTCTGCGCCGAGGGGGATGAGCGCGAGGTCGGTCAGTCACGAAATATTCATACGCAGGACCAGCGCATCGGCCTGGTTCGGATAGTAGCGAGGGCGCCGGCCGACCTCGATAAAGCCGAATCGGGCATAGAGGTTTCGGGCAGGAACGTTGCCCTCGGCGACCTCGAGAAAAATGCTCCGGCCACCGCGAAGCAGCGTTTCCTTGCAGGCGGCTCCCATCAGCAAGCTGGCAATTCCCTGTCGGCGAACGTGCGGCGCGACAGCCAGGGTAAGGACCTCGGCCTCGTCCACCGTCACGCGGCCGAGCAGCATACCGCCGCGCTCGTCGAGCCATCCGAACCCGCCCGGCAAGGCGAGTTGCAGGGAAATCGCGTCTTCGCCCCAGACTTCGTTCGGCGGAAAAGCCGCGGCGTGGATCGCCGCCAGAGCAGGCACGTGCCCCTGCGAGGCTGGCTGGATCACGCGGCTGGCGCGGGGCGAAGCCCGCCCGCGGGCAGTTTCGCTTCGGGCGGATCGACGTACAGCGGCTGTGCCTCAAGCGGTGGCAGCCGGCCGGCGTGGCGGTGCTCGGCGACGACGGCGATGTGGCGCGCCATCGGCAGGCGGGCGTCGGTCAGCATGACGTCGACATCGCGCGCGGCGAGCCACGCGGCGACGGCTGGGGCGGCGTCTCCGGCGACTGCGACCTTGCTCGTCGTCCGGGGCAGATCCGCGAGGGAGAGTGCGATCGCGGTGCCGGCACGTTCCAGGAAAATCCGGCCTCGCCGGCTGTCGGTCACTGACCATAGCTCCCTTGCCCCAATGAAGGGCAACGAGTCGGCCAGCGCCTCACCAACGGTGACACCGATGACCGGGATGCCGGCAGCCCGACCGATGCCGTGGGCGAGCGCGAGGCCAGCCCGAATACCGGTGAAACTGCCTGGACCCACCGTAACGGCAACGAGGTCGAGATCGGCCGCGCGCAATGCCGCATCGCCCAGCACCGCTTCCGCCATGACCGGCAACAGGGCGGCATGGCCCTGCGAAGCCTTCTCCTGCCGCAGCGCCACCATCTGCTGATCGATGACAATCGCCGCGCCACAGCGCGCCAGAGCAGCATCCAATGTCAGGATGCGCATGGGTCTAGGCAGGCGGCGATCAGTTGGGCAAAAGCCCGCGCCCGGTGGCTCAGCACATGTTTCTCGGCGGCCTCCATTTCGCCGAACGTCGCGGTGCAGCCGGTGGGTTTGAACATCGGATCGTAACCGAAGCCGTGCGTCCCGCGGGGCGGCCAGGTAGCAGTGCCATCGACGCGGCCGACGAACGTCTCGGCGTGGCCGTCGGGCCAGGACAGGCAGAGCGCGGCGACGAACCATGCGCGGCGATCAGGCTCCTGGCCTATTTCGCGATGGACCCGCGCCATCGCGGCAGCGAAATCCTTGGCTGGTCCAGCCCAGCGAGCGGAGTAGATACCCGGGGCACCATCGAGAGCAGCGACGCAGAAGCCGGAGTCGTCTGCGAGCGCCGGCAGGCCGCTCACCTGGGTTGCCGCAAGAGACTTGATGCGCGCGTTGCCGACGAAGTCCGGCGCGTTCTCTGGTGGTTCGGGCAAGCCCAGCGCGCCGGCGGAAACGACGTCGATTTGGTATGGGCGGAGCAGGTCCACGAGTTCCGCCAGCTTGCCAGGATTGTGGCTGGCCAGCACGAGCTTCGTGCCTGGATCGAGCCGCCGCGCCATCAGGCCGCCGCAACGGCCTGGCGCTGCGCCTCGAACAAGGCCGCGGTGCCCTGCCGCGCGAGGGCAAGCATGCCGAGAAACTGCGGCTCGCTGAACGCCGTCTTTTCCGCCGTGCCCTGGATTTCGACGATGCCGCCACTGTCGGTCAGCACGAAGTTGGCATCGGCGTCGGCCGAGGAATCCTCGGTGTAGTCCAGGTCCAGCACGGGCTCGCCGGCGGAGATGCCGCAAGACACCGCGGCGACCTGGCCCACCAGCGGGATGGCCTTGATGACATTCATCTTGTGCATGTGGCGGAAGGCGAGGCTGAGCGCCACCCAGGCACCGGTGATCGCGGCGCAGCGGGTGCCGCCGTCGGCGTTCAGCACATCGCAGTCCAGCGTGATGGAGACTTCGCCCATCTTGCTGCGGTCCACAACGGCGCGCAGTGCACGGCCGATCAGGCGCTGGATTTCCTGGGTGCGGCCGGATTGCTTGCCGCGCGCGGCTTCGCGTTCGCCGCGCGTGTGGGTGGCGCGGGGCAGCATGCCGTATTCCGCGGTGACCCAGCCGAGGCCGGAGTTGCGCAGGAACGGAGGAACGCGGCCTTCGACGCTGGCGGCGCACAGGACCTCGGTGTTGCCCATGCGAATCAGGCAGGAGCCTTCGGCGTGGCGGGCGAAGCCGGGGGTGAGCGAGACGGAACGCAGGGCGTCGGCGGCACGGCCGGATGGGCGCATGAGCGATAGACCTTTCCAAAGGGCGCGGAACGTAGCCCGGGATGGCCGCGGCTGGAACCACTTGCGGTCGTCGCAGATGTTTCGTGCACGCGCCTGGCATGCAATCGTTCCGCCATGGCTGTTCGTTCGGAGGCTCGTCCGGTTGGTCCCGCGCCAGGCGCACCGGAGCTGCACGAAGCGGCGCTGGACTACCTTGCCCGCTATGCCGCGACCGAGGCCGGGCTGCGGCGCGTGCTGGAACGGCGCATCGACCGATGGGCGCGGCGCGCGGAGCGGGACGCCGACCCCGAGTTGATTGCGGCGCAGGCTGCCGCGGCGCGAGAGGCTGTGGAGGACGTCGTCGCACGGCTGGCGGCCGTCGGTGCGGTGAATGACCAGACCTATGCCGAGAGCCGTGCGCGAAGCCTGGTACGGGCGGGGCGGTCGCGGCGTGGGGCCGCGGCGCATCTGGCTGCCAAGGGGGTGGATGCAGCAACCGCGCAGTCCGTACTGCCAGAGGATGCGCAGACCGAGCTGGCGGCGGCATTGGTACTGGCGCGCAAGCGGCGGATCGGGCCGTTCCGCCGGGGAGACCCTCCGGACGAAGCGGGACGGTGGCGCGAGCTCGGCGTGCTGGCACGCGCAGGGTTCACGCAGGACGTGGCGCGCCAGGCGTTGGCCATGGAGCCCGATCAGGCGGAGACACTGGTCAACGCGTTCCGGCGCTGAGCGCCAAACCGGTGGCTGAGGGCGATGGCCGGTGCGTCGATCCAGCGCTGGAAGGCGATGGCCGCAAGCAAAGTGACTGCCAGGAACAATGCGAAGGCTGCGGTGATCGACGGCAGCGCGGTGAACGCAAGGCAGACCACGGTGAACAGGATCGGGAAGTGCAGCAGGTAGATGCTGAAGGATAGCCGGCCGAGGTGGCGGAGCGGTACGCTTTGCAAGGCGGGCCAGAGGTATGGGGCGTGGCGGACGCCGAGGAACAGCGCGACGGCCGCGAGCTGGCTTTGGAACTGGAACAGGGTCGGCGCGGCGGCCAACTCGGTGTGCGCCAGGAATGCGCGGGCTGGTTCGAGGATCGGCCAGTTCCTGATGGCGCTCATCGACAGGCCAAGCAGGAGGAGGATCGCACCCCCCAGCCTCTCGCCCCTGCCCTGTCGCTGAGCGAGCGGGGGAAGGAGGTGGCCCAGCACGAACAGGAAAATCGGATGCGTGCCGAAGGCGATGGCACAAGCGGCGATCGCAACGTGATGCAGCGCAGGTGACCATGCGCGCAGCGTGACGAGGCATAGCACCAGCAGTGAGCCGTATAGTTCCAGGTGCAACGACCAGAACGGTGCGTCGAGCGATTGCTGCATGGGTGTCAGCAAGCGCGCGAACGGCATGAACAGGGTTACCTCGCGATAGCCGAGCAGCAGGCTGTCGAGGCCGATCTCGCGGGCCAGATGCTCGAATGTCGGGGCGCCGCTGGAGTCCATCGCCAGCCATTTCGACCCGGTCAGCGCGGCAGCGGTGCCGTGCGCGTAGGGCATCGCGGCAATCAGCACCGTCGCAATCGCTGCCGCTACGGCGACCGGGATCGCCAGGCGCACGATGCGTTTGCCGAGCTTGGTCGTGAAGGGGCCGGGACGCGCGAATGAAGGTGTCAATACAGCGCCGCTGATCAGGAAGAACACATAGACCGCGGTGTGGCCGTCGAACAGGATGGACAGCGGCGGCCAGGCTTGCTCGGCGGTGGTGGGTATAAAAGCGGTGACAAAGTGCAGCAGCACCACCTGCATCGCCGCGATGCCGCGCAGGCCCTCCAGGTATTGCACCTTGCCAGTCTGCATCGGCGAGATTATCGCACTTCCATGACCAACACGGAACCACACGATGGGTTGACGCTGTTCGGCAGCTTCACCTCGAGCTCGAGCTACAAGCCGATGCTGTATCTGTCGCTGGCGCGGCTGCCATTCGCGTTCCGCACGGTGAACCTGAAATACGGAGCGCAGAAAGAGGCGGACTACCTGGCGGTGAACCGCTACGGCCAGGTGCCGGCGCTGCGGCATCGCGGGCTGACGATCGTGCAGTCGAACGCGATCCTGGATTATCTTGCGCGCACCACGGGGCATTTCGCGGGTGCAAGCGAGCAGGAGCAGTGGACTGCGCGTGAGTGGCTGTCGTGGGAGGCGGACAACATCACGAACGTCGCGAAGGTGCGTCACTACAGCCGGTTCCGGCAGGTCGATCCGGCGGTGATGGACTATTTCCGTCCGCTGGCCGAGGCGGCGATCGGCTTTGTCGATCGTGCGCTGGAGGGACGCGATTGGCTGGTGGGCGATGGACCGACAATCGCCGATATCGGCTGCTGGGGACGGATGGTTTTCATGGCGGAGGGCGGACTGGAGATCGCGCGGTGGCCGAACGTGCAGGCGTGGTCGCAGCGGCTGGCGGCGATTGCAGGGTATGGGCTGCCCTACGATCTGGTTCCGAAGAAGGACCGGGTGTTCGAGGCCTGATACCTGCTGTAATTGCGGGCAATGCCGGCGGGGTTGCAATGACCCGCACATGGAACCGCGGAATGTGCTGACACGCGTATTGCTGTGGGCGGCAGACGCATTTTAACGCAGAGGCCACGGAGGCAGTCGCAGAGTTGCGCAGAGAAGATTGGGCTATTCGGCCCGTCTGTTGGGGAAGCGATTGCACAGCCAACCAATCCGCGTCGCGCAGCTAGTCTGTGTCCAAGGATCAACCCACCCGCCCCTGACCACTTGGAGTGGGCAAAGCCACTGATCACGGCAACATAATGACGTTGTAACGCCGTGAACAGCGCAAGTGCAGTATGTGCACAAGTCGGCTCAAAGCGTGTCGTCAGGGCTGGAGGAGGAAGTCGGATGCCGAAATACTATGCAATCCCAATAAACAACAGCAACATGTATCTGCCTGTCAGGGCGGCAATAAACCCGTACGGCCCCGACCAGAACTGGTGTCAGTCCATGCCGCAGGTCATCGGTGGCGCCGATAGGATGGACGAAGGACCATGGCCGACGCTGGTACGCGAGGCGCACGAAGAATCGCATGGCAAGATCACGCTAGACCCGGCGGCCAATGCAACGTTGGTGCACAAGGCAACGGTCAATAATACGGCGAATTATTTCTACCAGGTCGCCAACGCGCAATACAATGCTGCCGTTGTACTCCCGGCAGCGACCCTGCAACGACGGGATTATCGAGAGACGACGGGCGCGGTGATTGTGGCGGACATGAACAACGCCCCGTCAGCCACCCGGATCCAGCTCGCTCGCTATCTCGTGCCGCTGACCGGGCTTGCGTATACCGAGGCTGAATACAAGGACTTCTTCGAATCGCAATCCCTCATAGCGATATGGAAAGTGGTGAATCGATTTCGTGGCAAGACCTACAGCGTCGAGTACAACAACAAGGAGCGTAAGACGGACTGATACTGTTCCTGGCATACTCGCACGATCGGAAATCAGGCCGATGCGGGAATGCCCAAGCCCCGGCATGGGCCCTCCTCGCGATCTGGTGCCTGCTGCGGCGATGCTCGATCGCCGGCATGACCTTGAGATGTTGAAGGCTCAGGCGGAACAGCAGCAAACGTGCCGATGTCAAATCCGATTGGACGACGCTGTCAGTAGTCCTGCGAGCCCTTCATTCCGGCGACCGATTTGGATGCCTCATGAACGCCGGGCCAGGATAGCTGAACGGAAACCGCAGGGTCGGATTTAGGAAGCATCGTCACCCCGCCGGCGATATCGGTGATGCAAACGGCCGTCTTGCCGGTCGGAAATTCGAAAGCCTCCCGCCGATTCACGGGCTTTTTCCCAGGCTTCGTGATAGCGCCGAAGATTGCGCCTGGATCGGCAACGATGTTTCCTTCCGCAGGTTCGTCAGTCACCCGGCCTTGCTCATAGAAGCGTATCCGATAGGAGGGCTGCGAAACCGGGCTCCGACAGCATGTCCAGTAGATATCAAGCGGCGTTCCCAGTTTTCGCTTCAAAAACGATATGATGCTGCTCAGCGTCACAGTAAATTTCAGTCGAGGCTGTAGCAGATATGTGCTGTCGTTTGGCCAGTCGGCTGCCCGCAATGCCTCGCCCTTCGTTACCATGATGCCGGCAAGATCGGGACACAGAAAATGCTCGTAGTATGGACTACCCTCCGCGTTCGAACCGGCCCAGGTCTCGTAAGTCTTGCTCAACAGGGCCCTGCTCAAGCCGCCGCTGCCATTATAGCGCGGCGGCACCGCCCAGTGCAGAGTAACGCCCGCCGGCACCGCCATAGCTCCGCTCAAGCTCATCCGGCCGTGCCCGGCGATAAAGACCTTGGTCATCGTCCCTCCAGTGGATCATGGTTCGAAGGAGCCACCTGAACCGAGATATCGTTCGCACCCGATTTTGGACCGGGTACGGATTATTACAATAGCGAGCCGCTCGGTCCTTATAGATCACGAGGCGCTCCGAGAAAATGATCTTCTTCAGACGCAACGTATGTTGGGCCGAAGGTTCCTCGCGCCCGCGCTCATCGCACGGCTCATGAGCCGGCTGCCGCATCATGGCCGATCCGCTGCCCGCCACCGTCCACGAAGGGAAGATAGTCACCGGCAATGGACGCATACCTCTGCCGGCGCCGGTCTTGCCCCGACGGAAAGAGCCGTAGCCAATTCCTGGAATTCTTCGCCGCGCGGATCAGCCATCCGAACACGCGTCGAGCCTGATTCGGAGACATTCTCTGGGCAACACCGCGACTGACTCTGGGCGTCAGCGTTCAATGAGCCTGCCGCCATCTGCGTGTTCCGCGGTCAGATATTCCTTTCTGGACAGACCACGCAGAGCCGGCGCCGCGCGCCCGATCAGTGCGGATAGACGATCGTCCGCAGCATCACCCGTCGTTCTTCAGGGTTCGCGTCTCCTGCGCCGCGATGCATCGTCGCGCGCTCATCCCACATCAGCACATCGCCCACGCGCCAGTGATGATAGTAGGTGAACCGGTCGTCGGTGGCGATCGTGGTCAGCTCGTCGATCAGCGGCCAGGATTCCTCCTGAGTCATGCCTGCGAAACCATGGGTGTGCATCGGGTTCACGAACAGGATGGGCGCGCCGGTCACCGGATGGTGCGCAATCGCCGGCCGTTGTCTTTCCTCGTATTGCTTGTCGGTGGTCCCCTTGTCGCCACCATAAAGCCGGTCGCCGGCGGGACCGCTCTGTCTGCCGTGCAATGCCGTCATCGTCGCGAGCTGACGTTGACGCGTCTCCGGCAGGCGCGCGTAGGCGGCACGCATGTCGGCGAAGATTGTGCCGCCTCTTTCAGACGGGACCTCCTTGGCATGCAGGATCGCGAGCAGCGGCAGCTCATCCTCGAAAGTCGAATCGGTGTGCCAGTCGGTGGCCCGCTTGACGCCGAACCAATCGACCTTGCCGTCGGCATCGACGTTGGTGATCCAGGAGACGTCCTCATTGTCGGCATGTCGATACTTAACCAGTGAGTGCTTGCGAGGGACGCCAAAGGTGCGGCCAAAAGCCGCGAGTTCGTTCGCGCCGAGATCCTGGTCGCGAAATACCAGGACCGGATGCTCGGCGAAGGCCTGATGGATCCAGGCGATGGTGGGCGCGTCGAGCGCTGTGGCGAGGTTGACGCCTAAAGCCTCGGTGCCGAGCGTGTCCCCAAGGGGGCGAAGGGTTGGGATCGGCGACATCTTTGTCCTCCCATTGGTCTAGTCAGTATGCCCACGACCTA
>DATJJM010000140.1:0-3845 GCA_035492535.1 Acetobacteraceae bacterium
CCTCAACACCTGCCACATCCGCGACAAGGCGGCGGAGAAGGTGTTCTCCGAACTCGGCCGCCTGCGGCGCCTGAAGGAACGCCGTGCAGCGGACGGCGGACGCATGATCCTGGCTGTGGCCGGCTGCGTCGCGCAGGCGGACGGCGAGCAGATCGTGGCCCGCGCGCCCTACGTGGATATCGTGCTCGGCCCGCAGACCTATCACCGCCTGCCGGAGATGGTGGCCCGCGCGGCGCGGGCCGGTGAAGCCGTGATCGAGACCGACTTCCCCGCCGAGGACAAATTTGACTTCCTGCCCGACGCTGCCGCCCCACAGGGGATCACGGCATTCCTGACCATCCAGGAAGGCTGCGACAAGTTCTGCTCGTTCTGCGTCGTGCCCTACACGCGGGGCGCCGAGCAGAGCCGCCCGGCGGCCGCAATCATCGCCGAGGCAAAGCGCCTCGTGGCACAGGGTGCCCGCGAAATCACCCTGCTCGGCCAGAACGTCAACGCCTGGCACGGCGAGCAAGGCGGCCTCGGTCGCCTGCTGCGCGATCTGGCCGAACTCCCCGGGCTGCTGCGGGTGCGCTACACCACCTCGCACCCGCGCGACATGGACGACGGACTGATCGCCGCCCATCGCGACCTGCCGACGCTGATGCCGTTCCTGCACCTGCCGGTCCAGTCAGGTTCCGACCGCATCCTGAAGTCCATGAACCGCGGGCACGCCGCGGCCGATTACCTTCGCACGGTGGAGAAGCTGCGCGCTGCCCGCCCCGACATCGCGCTGTCATCGGACTTCATCGTCGGCCATCCGGGCGAGACCGAAGCCGACTTCCAGGCCACCCTGGCCCTGGTGCGCGAGGTCCGCTTCGCCCAGGCGTACAGCTTCAAATACTCGCCGCGACCCGGCACACCGGCGGCCGGCGCCCCCGGCCAGGTACCCGAGCCGGAAAAGGAACGCCGCCTGGCCGAACTCCAGGCCCTGCTCCGCGACCAGCAGGCTCGGTTCAATGCCGGCTGCGTCGGGCTGCGCCTGCCCGTGCTGTTCACCGGCACCGGCCGCCACCCCGGGCAGATCGCCGGCCGTTCACCGTTCCTTCAGCCAGTGCACGTAACGGGGCCGGAAAATCTGATCGGTCAGGAAATTTCCGTGCAGATCGCCGCTGCCCTTCCTAACTCTCTATCCGCCACCCTCCTTGAGGAGAGAGCCTGCGCTTGAGCCAGACCACGATCATCCCAGCTATCACCGTCCCTTCCCCCCACGGCAAGGCCGTGACCCTCCAGTTCAGTGACAACACGCTGTTGCCGATGCTGCTCGGCGACCATGACCGCCACATGGTCCGCATCGAGCAGGCGCTCGGCGTGCGCCTGTCCTGCCGCGGGAACCGTGTCGCGATCAGCGGCGAGGCATCGCGCGTCGATGCCGCCCAGGCGGCACTGGAAGGGCTGTGGCGACGGTTGGAGCGCGGCGAGACCATTGGCCGGTCCGAGGTGGACGCGGCGATCCGCATGGCGGACGACACCGACCCACGCCTGCCGCTCTCCGATCTGCCCGCGATCCGCACCCGCCGCGGTGCCGTCGGTCCGCGCAGCCCGGGGCAGGCAGCCTATATCGAGGCTCTGGCAACCCACGAGATGGTCTTCGGCATCGGCCCCGCCGGCACCGGCAAGACCTACCTCGCGGTGGCCCAGGCCGTGGCCATGCTCCAGGCCGGCAAGGTGGAACGCATCGTGCTGTCCCGCCCGGCAGTCGAGGCCGGTGAACGCCTTGGCTTCCTGCCCGGCGACCTGAAGGAAAAGGTCGACCCCTACCTGCGCCCCCTGTACGACGCGCTGCACGACATGATGCCCAGCGACCAGGTGGTCCGCCGCCTCGGCAACGGTGAGATCGAAGTGGCTCCCCTGGCCTTCATGCGCGGCCGCACCCTGGCGCATTGCTACGCCATCCTGGACGAGGCCCAGAACACCACGCCGGTGCAGATGAAGATGTGGCTGACCCGCATGGGTGAAGGCACCCGCATGGTCGTCACCGGCGACCTGACCCAGGTGGACCTTCCTGCCGGCACCCGCTCCGGCCTGCGCGACGCGCTCGACACGCTGGAAGGTGTCGCCGGCATCGGCGTCATCCGCATGGGCACACGCGACGTGGTCCGACATCCACTGGTTGCACGCATCGTTGACGCGTATGATCAGCGTGCCGCGGCGGAAGGCGACAAGCGACGCGAGGCGCGCCGGCGCGGCGAGACTGACGGGACTGGCAAATAGGCGATGGACCCCGGAGGAAGTAGTGGCCCCGCCGAGGCGGGGTTCCAGGACGAGGTCAACGTCATCGTGGCCGAGCCGGCGTGGCGTCGGCTGGTTCCGCATGCCGAAGCTGTCGCGGCCCGGGCTGCCCGGGCGGCGGGCGCGCGCGGCACCGTGGTACTGGCAGCCGATCGCACCGTGCGCCGTTTGAACGCGCGTCATCGGCAGCAGAACAAGTCCACCAACGTGCTGACCTACACAGCCCCTGCGGCTGAGATGTTTCTGGCGCTCGGCGTAGTCCGCCGCGAGGCCGCGGCCGGGGGCCGCCGCCCCGCCCACCATCTGGCGCATCTGGTCGTGCACGGCGCGCTGCATCTCGCCGGCCACGACCACCACCATCCCGGCGACGCGCGTCGCATGGAACTGGCCGAGGCGCGCATCCTGCACCGCATCCGCGTGCCCAACCCATGGAAGCGCGCATGAGCGGCAATAACGGACACGGACGCGCGTCGCTCCTCGACAAGCTGCGCCAGATGCTGGGGCGCCAGCCTGAGCACTCGCTGCGCGAGTCGATCGCCGAACTCGTGCAGGAAGCGGCGGAAGAACAGGTGATCGCCGGCGAGCAGCCCGAGCTCGACCGCCACGAGCGCGTGCTGATCACCAACGTGCTGCGGCTGCGCGAGACCACCGCCGACGATGTGATGGTGCCGCGCACCGACATCGTCGCGATGCGCTCCGACGTGACGTTCGAGCAGGCGCTGCAGCAGATCCGCACCGAGGGGCACTCGCGACTGCCGGTCTTTCGCGAGCAGCTCGATGACATCATCGGCATGGTGCACATCAAGGACGTCTATGCATTTGTAGGGCGGCCGGAGGCCTTCAATCTGGAGTCGATCCTGCGCAAGCCTTTGATGGTGGCGCCGCAGATGCCGGTCCTGGACCTGCTGTTGCAGATGCGCCAGCAGCGCACGCACCTGGCACTGGTGATCGACGAGTACGGCGGTGTCGATGGCCTCGTGACGATCGAAGACCTGATCGAAACCATCGTCGGTGACATCGCCGATGAGCACGACGAGGTGCAGGCGGCGATGGTGGTGGAACGCGCCGACGGCACGTTGGATGTGAATGCGCGGCTGCCGGTCGAGGAGTTCGAATCACGCATGGGGCCCATCCTCAGCGAAGACGAGCGCGACGCCGATATCGATACGGTGGGTGGGCTGGTGTTCACCCTGGCCGGTCGCGTCCCGACGAAGGGCGAGGTGATCAGTCACCCCAGCGGCATCGAGTTCCGTGTGCTAGATTCGGACCCGCGACGGATCCGGCGCGTGCGCGTCAGGCGAGCGACGGAGAGCGCAGAGGCTGCGGCGGCGGAGTAGGAAGCAAGGCCAAGGGGCCCCGCCCCTTGCAACCCCGCTAAGGGCGTAGCCCTTAGAACCCCAACATTAGGATCCCAAAGGCTCCGCCTTTGGCGAGGGGTTTCAGGGGAGCAGCGCTCCCCTGACCGCCCGCTACTGCGCCGCCGCCCTCGAACTCGCCACCTCCGCATCGATTGCCGCCTGCACCGTATCCAGCGTGTGCTTCACCTCGGCGGCTTCATGCGCGAGCGAGATATAGAA
>DATJJM010000141.1:0-7027 GCA_035492535.1 Acetobacteraceae bacterium
CACTTGTCCCAGGCCTCGTTCATGCCGGCGAAATCGGCCATGTCGGCAAGGAAGATTTCCGCGCGCAGGATATGCGTCTTGTCGGTCGCGGCCAGCTTCAACAGGTCATCGATGGCCTGGAGCACCTGCCCGGTCTGACCGACGATGTCGGCGCCGGTGTCCTCGGGCACCTGCCCGGCGAGGTACGCCACGCCGTTGTGGATGGTCATTTCGGACATGCGCGGGCCGGTATCGAAACGCTGGATCATGGGACGATTTCCTGTGGGGTATCGCCGCCATTGTTACCGCATCGAGGCGCGGATGACTGAAGCGCAGCGGCGACAATTTCCGGGACGTCGGCAGGCGGCATGACTAAAGGCCCATGAGCGCAAGGGGGCCGGGCGCTAGATTCGAAAGTTCTTGCGTCCAAGCCGTGCCAGGGGAAAGCCGTGATCAAGCGTTGCATGTGGGTGGTGATGTGTCTGGGAGTCAGCGGCATGGCCGCGGCGCAGGAGCCGGTGGACCTGGACATGGTCAGCCGCATCCGCCAGGAGGCTTTCCATCGTTCGCAGGTCATGGCCACCTTCAGCCATCTGACCGAGAACATCGGTCCGCGCCTGACCAACTCGCCGCAGATGGCGCAGGCCAATGCCTGGACCCGCGGGAAATTCAGCGAGTGGGGCCTGGTCAACGTCCACGACGAGGCCTTCGACGACTTCGGCCGGGGCTGGGAATTCAGCGACGCCAGCGTGGAAATGCTCAGCCCGCGCACGCTGCCGCTGCATGCGTTGCCCAAGGCGTGGACGCCCGGCACCAATGGTCCGGTCGAGGGCGAGGTGATGGCGGTCGCCATCAAGCAGCGCGCCGATCTGGACAAGTACAAGGGCAAGCTGGCGGGCAAGATCCTGCTGTTGAACGAAGCGCGCGAATACAAGCGCGGCGTCGAGGCGGATTCGCACCGCCACGGCGAAGCCGGCCTGGCCGAACTGCAGGTGTTCGCCGTGCCCAAGGACGCCGACACGGACCGCGCCAGGCGGGTCAGGACCTACACCGAGCGGCAGGAGCTGGCCCGCGCCACCAACGAATTCTTCGTCGCCGAGGGCGTGCTGGCCGCCTTGAGCATCAGCGGCTGGGACAACGGCATCATCCGCGTCGGCGGCGGCGGTTCGTGCAAGGCCGGCGAATCGGCGGGCGTGCCGGAGCTGGCGATGGCGGCCGAGCACTACAACCAGCTGGCGCGCGCGATCGAGCGCAAGCAGCCAGTGAAGCTGCGGGTCAACGTGAAGGCACGCTTCACCGACGAAGCCGACCAGCCCGGCTACAACACCGTGGCCGAGATCCCTGGCAGCGGCAGCAAGGCCGGCGAGATCGTCATGCTGGGCGCGCACATGGATTCCTGGCACACCGGGACCGGCGCGGCCGACAACGCCGCCGGCGTGGCGGTGATGATGGAAGCCATGCGCATCCTCAAGGCGGTGGGCGCCAAGCCCCGGCGCACCATCCGCGTCGCGCTGTGGAGCGGCGAGGAGCAGGGCCTGATCGGTTCGCAGGCGTACGTGGCCAGGCACTTCGCCGCCTGGCCGGAACCGACCGATCCCAAGCAGAAGGCGCTGCCGGCGTCGCTGCGCGAACTCACCGGTGCGTTGCAGAAGAAGCGCGACTACGACCGCTTCGCGGCCTACTTCAACATGGACAACGGCTCGGGCCGCTTCCGCGGCATCCATGCCCAGGAAAACCTGGCGGTAGTGCCGATCTTCAAGGCCTGGCTGGAGCCGTTCCACGACGTCGGCGCCACCACCGTGGTCACCCGCAATACCGGCAGCACCGACCACGTGTCCTTCGATCGCGTCGGCCTGCCGGGGTTCCAGTTCATCCAGGATCGTCTGGACTACTTCAGCAACGTCCATCACAGCCACCTCGACACCTGGGACCACGCCGAGCCGGAGGACCTGAAGCAGGCGGCGGCCATCGTCGCGTCCTTCGTCTACCACGCCGCCATGCGCGAGGAAAGACTGCCGCGCAAGCCGCTGCTGGAAGGCTGATTCCCGGCGCGACGGTAGTATGCAAGCTCCATGTCGGCCCTCTCCTCTGCTCGGGGGAGGGCCGGCATTTTCTCGAGGTATCCTGCTCGCCCGTTGGCTCTTCAAGTCTTGCGTGGAGGTTTCGAGCATGACGTTCCCGTCGGTCTTTACCGCTGCTTTCGCGTTTCTCGCCAGCGTTGCCGGTCCGCTGCATGCCACCGGCCAGGCCACGGCTTCCGCCTCCATCGCGGCGAGGCCCGTCGCCATCAACCCGCTCTACACCATGCCGCCGGCATCGGTCACAGCCGGGCAGGTCGCGTCCATGCAGCAGCTGTTGTCGGACTGGCCGCAACTGGGCCGCTACCGCGACGACAACGCGCAGCTGCCGGCGCCCGCGCCCGGCGAGGCGCGCGTGGTGTTTTTCGGGGACTCCATCACGGATGCGTGGGGGCGTGCCCGGGGCACCCGTTTTTTCCCCGGGAAGCCGTACGTCAACCGTGGCATATCGGGGCAGACTACCGCGCAGATGCTGCTGCGTTTCCGCCAGGATGTGATCGACCTTCATCCCGCGGCGGTGGTCGTCCTCGCCGGCACCAACGACGTCGCGGGCAATACGGGTCTCGCCACGTTGCCGATGATCGAGGACAACTTCCGTTCGATGACGGAACTGGCGCAGGCCAACCACATCCGGGTGATCCTCGCTTCCGTGCTTCCGGTCAGCGACTATCCCTGGCATCCGGGCTTGCAGCCGGCCGGCAAGGTCCGCGCGCTCAATGCCTGGCTCAAGTCCTATGCGGCGTCGAATGGCGCCACCTGGCTGGACTACTACAGTGCGCTGGCCAACGCGCAGGGCGGCATGGATTCCCGTCTCGCCAGCGACGGCGTACACCCGACGCCTGCGGGTTACCTGATCATGGCGCCGCTGGCCCAGCGGGCCATCGAGCGCGCGCTGGCGAAGTAGCGGCCGGCTCGGGGAGCGATGCGATGCAGCGGCGGTTGCGCCTCGCGCCGTGGCCAGCCGCTGCTGCCTTGTCCCGCCGGCGACGGGTTTTCGTTTCCGTGCCGGGGCCCGTTCAGTGGCTGGCGGTCGAGCCCGCCACCAGCGGCAACAACACCGCGCTGCGGCCATCGGTGCCGTGTTCGATGGTCACCGTCGCCTTGCGGTAGTCGGCGGGCTTGGCGAACAGGATGTTGGGCACCCAGGTCTGCGGGTTGCGGTCGTACAGCGGGAACAGGCTCGACTGGATCTGCACCATGATCCGGTGGCCGGGCTTGAACGCATAGTTCACCGTGGGCAGGCGGAACTTGTATTCCTGCACCTGGTTGGCCGGGATCGGCGAGGGATCGGAGAAGCTCTTGCGGTAGCGCCCGCGGAAGATGTCGAGCGACACCGGCAGCTCGTAGCCGCCCATCTCGGGATCGGTCGGATCGCTGCCGGGATAGACGTCGATCAGCTTGACCACGAAGTCGCCGTCGGTGCCGGTGGTCCTGGCGAAGAGGTCGGCGATCGGCGCGCCTTCGAGCCGCACGGTCCTGGTCAGCACCGGCGTGACATAGGCCAGGACGTCAGGCCGGGTTTCGGCGAAACGCTGGTCCTGCACCAGCCAGGTACGCCAGCGGTCGTTCTTCTGCGGAATCGGGCGCGGCAGGTAGGGCACGGGCCTGGCCGGGTCGGAAACGTAGCTGTCGCCGCCGCCGCTCGGCTGCTCGAAGCCCAGGCCCATGTCCGCCTGCAGGTAGAGCGGGGTGAGCTGCTGCTCGCTCGCCACCTTCCAGTTCGCGAAGCTGTCCCAGTGCTGCTCGACCGGGTCGTAGATCATCGCCTCGGGCAGCGGCTTGGGCAGCGGGGTACCGCGCAGGTAGTGGTTGAACCAGGGGATCATCACCTGCTGGCGGAACTGCGCGGTGGTGTTGCCCGGCCACTTGAGCGGGCCCATGTTCCAGCCGTCGCGGTTGATCTGGCTGTGCCACCAGGGCCCCATCACGAGATGGTTGTTGGCGCCGTGCCCGGCCTTCTTGAGCGCTTCCCAGGCATGCACGGCGCCGTAGATGTCTTCCTGGTCCCACAGGCCCTGCAGCCACATCGTGGGCACGCTGGAGGGATGCGCGACGAGCAGCGTGTCGAGTGCCTGCAGCTGCCAGAAAGCGTCGTAGGCCGGGTGCGCGGAGAAGCGGTTCCACCAGGGCAGCTGCCTGAAGCCGTTGGCCTCGGCATAGGCGCCGGCCGAGCCCGCGTCGAGGAAATTGGTGTAGTCGTCCTGGTTCTCGCGCGGAATGTCCTTGCCTTCGCCCTTCTTGCTCATCTGGCCGCTGAAGTAGTCCAGGTTCACCTGGCGCAGGGCGCCGTAGTGGTACCAGTCGTCGCCCATCCAGCCATCGATCATCGGGCTTTCCGGCGCCGCGACCTTCAGCGCGGGGTGCGGGTGGAGCAGGGCCATCGCGACCGTCCAGCCGTCGTAGGACGAGCCGATCATGCCGACCTTGCCGTTCGATTCCTTCGTGTTCTTCACCAGCCAGTCGATCGTGTCCCACGCATCGGTGGTGTCGTCGGTGGTGGTAGGGTTGAGCGGCCCCATCGGTGGGCGCGTCATGATGTACTTGCCTTCCGATCCGTATTTGCCGCGCACGTCCTGCCAGACCAGGATGGTGCTGCCGTCCGCCCAGTCCTTGTCGCCCGACCACACCGCGTCGGCCATGTGCGGGCTGTTGCCGGGCGCCATGCCGCTGGCGTTGTACGGCGTGCGTTCGAGCAGCATCGGCAGGTCGTGCGCACCCTTCGGGATCAGGATCACGGTGTGCAGCTTCACGCCGTCGCGCATCGGGATCATCACGTCGCGCTTGACGTAGTCGAAGTTGCCTTGCGGCTGCTTCCAGTCGGCCGGAATGTCGGACCCGGTCTGGACCATGTCGGGCGTGACCTGCGCCGAATCGTGGTCCATCGGGGGCGCCGCGAACGCGGCGGCGGACAAGAGGCAGGCAAACGAAACGAGTGCCGAGGCCAGGGCGGCTTTTTTCATGTGCGGAGGGTCCTCATGGCGTGGCTGCTGTTCTCAACTATGCAAACGTTCGCAAGGGTATCGCAACCCGCCGTCGCGGGTGTCGCATGCCGCGCGGTGCGTGCCCGTGGCGACAGGCATCGCGCATGGCATGACGGGCAGCGGCCTCATCCCGTTCCCTCCACGCCCGCCCTGCGCTTGCGGATCAGTCCCGGCCATCCTGGACTTGCTTGAATCGACACGGCTCGTTGTGCACACGCCCAGGCCGGGCCAGCCTGCCGGCGCACCAGGGCCGGCGCCGCATGGGGCGACCGGCGTTCAGCGGCGCACGGAGCCACGGGCCGGACAGCGGCGGCGCAGCCAGCAGCAGGATCGGCAGATGCCTGCATGACCGGACGGAGTTAGAGTCGACTCTCCCGAAGCGAGGGACACGACCATGCGACGTCACCTGTCGGCACTGCTTGCCCTCGGCCTCGGCGGATCGATGGTCCCTGGCATCGCCCCCGCCACGGCGGCCGAAGCCGACGGGCAGGCGCTGGTGGGGCGGTGGGACATCAATATCCATACGCCTGCCGGCGATCTTCCTTCCTGGCTGGACATCCGCCGTTCCGGCTCCCGGACGCTCGTCGGCCAGTTCGTGGGCGTGGTCGGCAGCGCGCGGCCGATCTCCCGCGTGGAGGCCGAAGGCGGCGAGCTGCGCTTCTCCCTGCCGCCGCAATGGGAGGCCGGCAAGGACGATCTGTCGTTCCGGGGGCGGTTGCGGGGCGACACGATCACCGGCTCGATGACGTTTCCCGACCGCCGGCGTTTCGACTGGAGCGCCCGTCGCGCACCGTCATTGCGGCGGCCGGCGCCGCCGACGTGGGCCGCGCCGATCCGCCTCTTCAACGGGACCGACCTGAGCGGCTGGCGCGCACTGGGAACGTCCCGGTCGCGGTGGCAAGTTGCCGATGGCGTGCTGCGCAACGCGGCCGGCGGCGCCAACCTGGCGACCGAGCGGAAGTTCAGCGACTTCAGGCTGCACGTCGAATTGCGCCTGCCCGCGGGCAGCAACAGCGGCGTGTACCTGCGCGGGCGCTACGAAGTGCAGATCGCCGACGCCCTGGGCGAACCCCCGAGCGACCGTCTCGGCGCCGTGTACGGTTTCCTTGCGCCGAGCGAGGACGCGGCCGGGGGCCCGGATGCATGGCAGTCGCTGGACATCACCCTGATCGTGCGTAGGATCACCGTCATGCTCAACGGCAGCACGGTCATCTGCGACCGCGAGATCCCAGGCATCACCGGCGGCGCGCTCGACAGCGACGAGGGCGCGCCCGGACCGCTGCTGCTGCAGGGCGACCACGGCCCGGTCGAGTTCCGCAACATCACGCTGACGCCTGCGCGATGAACGCCGCCGCCGACGCCACCACCACCTTCGACGCCATCGTCATCGGCTCCGGCATCTCCGGCGGCTGGGCGGCGAAGGAGCTGTGCGACAAGGGCCTGAAGACACTGGTGCTGGAACGCGGCCGCAACGTCACCCACATCAAGGACTATCCCACCGCGAACCTGGCTCCCTGGCAGCTCCCGCACCGCGGCGCGCTGACGCGCAAGCTCGTGCAGGAAAACCCGGTCATGAGCAAGATCGCCGCCGAAGACGTGGTGCACTTCTTCGTCAAGGACGCCGAGCATCCCTACGTGCAGGAGCGGCCGTTCGACTGGATCCGCGGTTACCAGGTGGGCGGCAAGTCGATCATGTGGGGCCGCGCCTGCCAGCGCTGGAGCCGGTACGAGTTCGAGGCGCCGGAGCGCGACGGCTACGGCATCGCCTGGCCGATCGGCTACGACGACGTCGCCCCGTGGTACTCGCACGTGGAGAAATTCATCGGCGTGTGCGGCACGCGCGACGGCATCGAGTCGATGCCCGACGGGGAGTTCCTGCCGCCGTTCGACTTCAATTGCGTCGAGCAGCACATGAGC
Source organism: Acetobacteraceae bacterium (assembly GCA_035492535.1). Taxonomy (GTDB): domain Bacteria; phylum Pseudomonadota; class Alphaproteobacteria; order Acetobacterales; family Acetobacteraceae; genus JAMXLO01. The sequence continues at coordinate 6,956 of DATJJM010000141.1, forward strand.
GACAGGATCCGCGCGCACTACGGCAATCGCCACGTGGTGCACGGCCGCTGGGCCCACCTCACCCGGCCGGAG
>DATJJM010000142.1:0-5239 GCA_035492535.1 Acetobacteraceae bacterium
GACCCATAGCTACCACGTGCGGCGGTCGCAATTCGATGCGGCGCTGTTCGCACATGCGCGGCGCAATGGAGCACGCGCGATGGAACGCACGCGGGTCGTGAATGTGATCCTGCCGCAGGACAATGGCGATACCGGCCGCGCGCGTGTGACCGGTCGTCATGAGGACGGCACTTCGCACATTTTCGCCCCACGTTTCGTGCTCGACGCCTCGGGCCGCGACACATTCATGGCCAATCGGCTGCGCAACAAGCGGACCGACAAGCACAACAACACGGCGGCGGTATATGGCCACTTCCGCCACGTCAAGTGCAGGACCGAGGGCGACATGGCGGGCTGTATATCAATCCATCTTGCACAGGACGGATGGTTCTGGGTCATCCCGTTGCAGGATGAGATCATCAGTGTCGGCTTCGTCGGCACGCAGGCTGCGTTCAAGCGGCGGCGCGGCAGCATGCAGGAATTCCTGTTCGACCAGATCAGCGAGAGCCGCACGCTCAGCGAGCGGATGCAGGAAGCCCAACTGGTATCGGAGGTCATGACCGCCGGCAACTATTCATATCGCGCCCGCGGTGCCTGGGGCGAAGGCTACATGATGATCGGCGATGCATTTGCTTTTGTTGATCCGCTATTCTCGAGTGGTGTCATGCTTGCGATGGCTGGCGGAGAATTGGGCGCTGATGTCGCCAACGCCTGGCTGGATGACCCCGCGGCCGGACGCAAGCTCGCTGGTCAATCCGAGCAGCGCCTCTGTCGCGCAATGGATCGGCTGTGCTGGCTGATCTATCGGATCAACAGTCCCGTTCTGCGCAGTATGCTGATGGCACCCCGCAACGTGTTTCGCATGCGCGATGGACTGGTGGCACTGCTTGCGGGCAACCTCGATATCCGGCGCGAATTCAGAGTGCCCGTGCTGGCGTTCCGTGTGATCTATTATCTGCTTTCGGCCGCCGAGCGGATCGGTCTGTGGTCCGCCCAGGCGCCGCGCGATGCGGCCGATATCAGGTGATGCGGCCGGCGATGTGCCGGTTCCAGGTGAGCCAGGCGAAGCTGCGGCCGGTGATGTACCAATGGATCAGCAGCGCTTCGAATAGCATGTGCGGCAAATACTTGCATGCGGCCAACCGGCTTGCTTCAGCAGCACAGCGCCGATGAGCGATCCCAAGACCGACCGCCAGCAATGAACTGCGCGCCATGTGAAAGCGGCTGGTGATCAGAACGGGCATCTCCGATTCTCCGAGCGGATACCGTTCGCGATACAGCAGGAGGTTCTCGAGGGTGTGACGGGAACGATCTTCAGTTTCGATCGCGTCTCCGCTTACACCCATTTCCATCAGGCACGCTGCCCCGGCTTTCGCTTCGGAGCTTGTACCTGGCGTAGTGACGCCACCGAGGATGACGATACGGCTTTGCCCGGACTGGCGTGACAACGCAAGCGCGCGTTCGAGTCGTGCATGGTAGCATGCGCCAAGGTCGCCATTTCTGTTCAGGCGCATACCGAGGACAATGATCCGGCCCGGCAACGGTACGTCGGGAGGCGTACGCAACGCGATCCGCAACACGTAGCCGAACGCCAGCAGGAGGCTTGCGCCGAGTGAGAGCAGCATGATAGCGCCCGAGAGACCGAGCATCGCGAAGCCATCCGGTCCGATGCGCACCGGTTCCAGGTCAACATTGTCAGGATCCTGCGACATGGAGATCGATGCTAGCAGCCCAGCCTCGGATCTCGCAGCACTGTTCCAACACACCGCCTGGCGCTATCGGAACTGCGGTCGCTTCGCACACAGCTATGTCGCAGCCAAGCTTCACCGAGATCCCGTGAATCGCGAGATACTGACGCTGGCCAAAAAGGAAGCGTTCGGCGACGTGGTGGACATTGGCTGCGGTCGCGGCCAGTTGGGCGTGGCTCTTCTGGAGGCAGGGCTCGCCGAATCGGTGGTCAGCCTTGACCGCCATGCCGGTCTTGTGGAGCAGGCGCGCCGCGCGGCGGCAGGCCTCGCGTTCAGCGCCGTCGTGCAGGACCTGGCAGTATGCCAGGACGTGCCCTCCGCCATGACGGTGCTGCTGATCGACGTCCTCTACCAGCTTGAGCCACCGGTGCAGATGGCGCTGCTGCATGCTGCGGTTCGGGCTTCGCGGCAGCGCATCATTATCCGCACCCTGGACCCGGACCTGGGCATCCGCAGCAGCCTGACGGTCTGGTTGGAAAGGCTACTGCGTGGTGTGTCGCCACATTCGGGCAGGCATGTCGCCGCGTGTCCCGTCTCCTGCATCGTGCGGGTGCTCAACGAGGCGGGTTTCATCACGTCCGTCGTGCCGTGCTGGCAGGGCACACCGTTCGCCAACGTGTTGATCGTCGGCCGCACGATCGCATAGACGCGCAGCCTCACGCGACCTGCTGTCGCAACGCATCGATCAACGCTTCAATGTTGTTGCCATGCCGGACAAGGAACGCATTATAGTCACTGCGCACAGTGATACGCAGGCTCACGCCTTCGGCGATGAGATCGATGATGCGCGGGTTGTTGGGATCTAGGTTGACCACCCAGGTGACCCGAGCCGGTGGTGTGCCGGTGCGCTCGACCATCGTCGCGACATGGACGCTTCCATCGCGCATCTCAGGCCGCTCAACGTCAACACGTACCTCGTTGTGTTCGTAGTCGCCGAGGCGAACGAGAACCGCCTTAGTCAGCGCAGCGTGGAACAGGCGGAGGTAGTCTTGCTGTTCGATCGGTGTGGCCTGCTTCCAATAGCGACCCAGGCAGAAGCGGGCGACGGCATCGACATCGACGACACGATCTATGAATGGCTGAAGGAGTCTGCGCCGGGCCTCAGCGGTTTCGGTGTTCGCCATGATCGACGTCAGCTCCTCACCGCTGCGGCGGATGAAGGCGGCAGCCCACTCGAGCGATTCGCCCAGCACGATATTGGGGCGCATCCCTGCAGCAGCAATTCCCCCCAGCAGCCACCGTCTGGTCGCGGTCATATGCACCCCTGCACGAACGGTTCGCGGAATGCTATCCTAACTCGGGCGAAACGGGGAGACAGGTGCGCCATGAGGTTTGTCACGACCAGCATCGGGTTGATATGGCTCGCGTCAGCAATCGCCTGCACCAACGAAGCGAAGCCACCGACGATCACGGCCAACGGCGTGGTACAGTATACGACGTCACGAACAAAGCAGACGGTGCCGTGTGACGGTCGGCCGATTGATATTGCCAGTGATCGCAACGACATGACCCTGACCGGGCCATGCCAATTCGTGAGTGTCAGCGGTGCGCATAACGACGTCTATATCGACGTCACGCCGGGTGGAACAATCCAGATCACGGGCGACCATAACGACGTGAGCTGGCGGCAGATCCAACGCGGCCCGCGCCCGAACCTGCAAGATCGTGGTGAGAGCAACACGTTTCACCGGCTCGACAGCGATACCTGATCCAGTGTCGCCCCCGCGTCAACGCAGAGCACTAGCCGGGTTTACGCGCATGGTAAGCGCGGAACACGTCCAGGTCGGTGTGGCAGCCGACATCGACGAAGCCGGCGGTGGCCAGCTCCTCCAGGATAACGCCGGTCGGAACGCAATGTTCGATGGTACGCCAGAAGTAGTGCATCAGTGCCGCTGATGATGTGCGTGGCATGAGCCAACGACAGGCGAACGGCACGAAGCGGCCGAGATACCATCCGCTCAGACTGCGCATTGTTCGACTGTCGGGACGGGCAATCTCCAGCAGCAGAAGAACGCCGCCTGGACGTAGGACGCGCAGAAATTCCTGGAATGTGGCGGCGAGATCGGAGACATGCCGCAGGGCATAACCCATGCTGACGAAGTCGACGCTGGCGTCCGCGACTGGCAAATTCTCAGCGCTTGCCCGGATCAACGGGATCCGCAAGGCGCGCCGGGTCTCTGCCAGCATGTTCTGGCTGACATCCAGCCCGACCACCGCGGCCTGGTCCCCTATGATCTGAAGAGCAGCCCGGGCTACGAGCCCGGTTCCGACAGCGACATCGAGGACCTGCATGCCAGGACGCAGACCGCTACGTCGGAGGGCGCGGCGGCGGTACCATGCGCCCGACCCGAACGAAAATAGCCAGTCAATACGATCATAGTGACGAGCTGTATCATCGAATAGCAAGCGGGTATAGTCAGGCCGCTCGGCGACCGAAGCATAGTGCTCACCGAATACGGGATGAGGTCTGATCGGAGCCGTCATTGGTCTGCACAGCCGATCGGCAACGATACGGGCTGCAGCCCGCGCTGTCCGAGATGTTCCAGCAGAGGCGGCAGCACCGCCAGGACAATCGGTTCGCCGTTGCGGGTTCTGGTGCAGGATCCATCGTGCAACAAAAGCACGTCTCCGGCGGATAGGCCTCGGATCAGGCGGTGTAATACCGCGGCTGGGTTTCGGCTGACGCAATCGAATCCGCGCCTCGTCCAGGACACATAGCGGAGCTCCGACTGCATCATCACCGGTTCCAACAGCGGGCTGCGCAGACCAGCCGGCGCGCGAAAGAATGTGGGCCGGGCACCAGTGAGCCTTTGGATCACTGTCTGCGTCTTCTCGATCTCACGCCGCAACGCGTGTGGCAGATAGCAGGCGAAGGCGTAAGGATGCTGGTAGCAGTGATTCTCGACGCTGTGCCCGCGGCGGATGATATCGCGCACGATGTCCGGGTGTGCGGCAGCACGGTGTCCGATGCAAAAGAAGCTCGCCTTGGCGGCGTGCCGGTCCAGCAGGTCCAACACGATCGGTGTCACCTCAGGATCAGGCCCATCATCGAACGTGAGGGCGACCTGACCTTTCGCGCAGCCGGACGGCGGTAGCCTGACCAGATTTCCACCGATGAGCTGGCTGCGCGGACACAGGCCAAAAAACCCGAGCAGCAGGTGGTTGCCCAGCACGACCAGCAGCAGCCACGGCCATACAGCGAGCCATACGACGCCCGTCAGGATCACGACGACGTGGAGCCAAATGCTGAACCGAATGGCTGTCGTTGGTTGCCATCGCGCCATGGACGGACGCGATGAGGATGGATCAGCTGCCATCATGTTGCCGGACCGCCGCATTCACTCCGTGACAAACCGATCACGATGTAGAACATGACGGATGCCGATCGCAAATCGATCGGAAGGGGGCCGCCACCGACACCGCTTCGTGCGCGCTCCGCGGAACGCTCAAGCGGGCGTTGCTGTCCCAAGCTGGCGATACCAGCGCGTATCCCGCGGCGACGGACGGCGGTG
>DATJJM010000143.1:0-3554 GCA_035492535.1 Acetobacteraceae bacterium
GGCCTGGCCTGTTCCCTTGCTTCTCGCCACTCTCTTCGTAGTGACGCTGCTTCGCCTTGGCATGGCAGCAACGGTGCCGCTGGCACCGGATGAGGCGTATTACTGGGTGTGGTCGCACGCGTTGGCGCCTGGCTACCCGGATCATCCGCCGATGGTCGCGTTGTGGGTCAAGCTTGGCACATGGGTCGCTGGCGATGGTTCGCTGGGGATTCGTCTGTTCGGTCCGATCGCTGTGGCGCTCGCCTCGGTCCTGTTGGCCGATGCCGGCGAGACCTTGTATCCCGGCCAACGAACCGGTGTTCGCGCTGCCGTACTGCTGAACGCCACGCTGCTGTTCGGCGTGGGCGCGATCATCATGACGCCGGACACCCCATTGCTGGTGTTCTGGACCTCCTGCCTGTGGGCCATGGCGCGGTTGCAGCGCAGCGGCGATGCGCGTTGGTGGCTGGCGATCGGCTTGTTCGCCGGGCTGGCGATGGCGAGCAAGTACACCGCGGCTCTGTTGTGGTTCGGCATCGTTGCGTGGGTGCTGATCACGCCGTCGCAGCGCGTCTGGCTGCGGCGTCCCGCGCCGTGGATTGGCGCGCTGCTGGCTGTGGCGGTCTTCATGCCGGTGGTGGTGTGGAACGCCGGGCATGACTGGACGAGTTTCGTGCGGCAAGGGGGACGACTCGGCGACTGGCAGCCAGCCGACGCGCTGCGTTTCGTCCCTGAGCTTGTTGCCGGCCAGTTCGGCCTGGTCACGCCGCTGATATTCGTATTTTGCATTGGCGGCATGCTGCGGGCCGCTCATGAGGCGTGGCGAAGCCGCGATCCGGGTTGGACGATGCTGGTGGCCTTGTCCTTTCCCGGGGCAGTGCTGTTCCTGCAACATGCGTTCGGCGATCGCGTGCAGGGGAACTGGCCGGCCATCATCTATCCGGCGGCGAGCATCGCGGCGGCGCAGTTGCGCACGCCTCGTTGGCGCCGCATCTGGACGCCGGCGATTGCGCTTGGCGTCGCCATCACGTTGCTGGCGTATGCACAGGCATCGGTTGGTTTGCTGCCATTGCCGGTACGCCTCGATCCAGTCGCGCTGATGCTGTCCGGCTGGGGTGACGTGGCGGCTCAGGTGGATGCGACGCGCCGCGAGGCTGGCGCGACCTTCATCGCGGCCGATCAGTACGGCGTTGGCGCCGAACTTGCCCATGAGATACGCGAGACGCGTGCGATGCTCGTCCCGGTGGTCGGCATCGAGCCTCGCTGGCTGCCATTCGATCTGCCGCGGGTCGCGATTGCCGGACAGGTTGGCATTCTGGTGCAGTCCGGAGGTGGCGAGCCCGATCACACACCATGGTCATCGATGACTGAGCTGAGTGCCGTCAGGCGTGGCATCCAAACGTACCGCATCTACCGCGTGACAGCGTCCGCCGCGCTGAGCAGCGTGCCCCTCTTAGCCAGGAATTAAACTGGAACGTTCATCCTGTCGCATATGGCACGCAAGCGCGACAAGAACGCGAAAGGCGACATCGTCATCCGCAGGGAAGAAGTCGTTGAGGGCGAAGGACATGGTGGCGCCTGGAAGGTGGCGTATGCCGACTTTGTCACGGCGATGATGGCGTTCTTCCTGTTGATGTGGCTGCTCAACGCGACGACGGAAGATCAGCGCAAGGGGCTTGCCGACTATTTCAGCCCGAGTTCGGTATTGTCGCATAATTCGTCGGGCACCGGCCAGCCGTTTGGTGGCAGGACAGCGTTCAGCGACGGCGCGATGGTGTCGGACCGCGGTGCGGTCGAAGCCAATATTGGCCAGCGTCCCGTGGTTGATCCGGTGGATCCGGATCAGTCGGATGTGGTCGCGCAACCGCTGGCCCATCGCGAGGACGTTCCGAGCAAGGCGCCAGATCAGGGAGGCAGGATGGCGGCGCAGCCGCAACCTGCACCGCTGCGCGAGATTGCGGTGGCGAGGCCGACGAAACCCGGTGAGGCTGCGGCGGGTGATGTCAGCGGCAAGAAGCAGACCGAGGCAGAACTGCGCGCCGAACTGGAAAGGAGAGAGAAACAGGCCTTTGAACAGGCGGCACAGCAGATCCGTGAGGCAGTGACCGCAGATCCGCAACTGGCCGAGCTGGCGCGGCAGTTACAGATCGACATCACGCCGGACGGGCTGAGGATCCAAATCCTGGATGCAGAGCGGGAGGCCATGTTCCCGCTAGGCTCGGCCGTGCCAAACGATCACGCCCGCATGCTGCTGCAAAAGATAGCGCCGGTGCTGGCGAAGATGCCCCAGGATGTTTCGATATCCGGCCACACCGATGCGGCGCCGTTCGCCGGTCCTGGCCGCAGCAACTGGGAGCTTTCCGCAGACCGTGCGAATGCCACCCGACGCTTGCTGGTGGATGCGGGCCTGGTGGGTTCGCGAATTCGTAGCGTGACGGGGAATGCCGAGCGCGATCTGCTGGTTCCGGCCGATCCCCTCGCGCCCGCCAATCGGCGCATCTCGATCCAGGTGCTGCGCTCCGTACCACTCTCCGCCAAAGCACCACCGTGAGGCCCGGCGAATGCTGGCCATCGGCGCCTTTGTCCTTCTGCTTGGGTGTGTGTTCGGCAGCTACACCGTGTCGGGCGGCAGCTTCGAGGTGCTGGTTGAGGCTGTGCCGTTCGAGATGTGGACCATCGGTGGCGCCGCTGTGGCGGCGTTCATCATGTCAAACAGCGTCCATGGCCTGAAGCACGCGGTTGGCAGCTTCAAGAAGGTCCTGGGTGGCGCGTCGTTTCATAAGAGCGACTATATCGATCTGCTGAGCCTGCTGTATTTCCTGGTTCGACTGGCGAGCACCAAGGGCACCATGGCTCTGGAGCCGCATATCGAGAAGCCCGACGAGAGCCCGGCATTCCAAAAATTTCCCAAGATACTGAACAACCACTTCGCCAGCGCGATGATCTGCGACTACCTGCGGATGGTGGGGATGAATGCGGACGACCCCAATCAGATCGAAGACGTCATGGCGCGCGAACTGAAGAAGACGCTGCAAGAGGAGCTGCATGGCGCGCATGCGTTGCAGATGATGGCGGATGGGTTGCCGGCGCTTGGCATCGTCGCGGCCGTGCTGGGGGTGATCAAGACGATGTCGCACATCGATCGGCCGCCGGCCGTTCTCGGCGGCATGATCGCGAGCGCGCTGTGCGGCACCTTCCTTGGCGTGCTGCTGGCGTATGGGCTGGCGGGACCGTGCGCCTCGCGGCTGAAAGGCGTGATCGAGGAAGAGTCGAAATACTATGAAGTGATTCGCGCCGTGCTGGTGACTCATCTGCACGGCAATGCGCCGCAGGTGAGTGTGGAGTCGGGACGCAAGATGGTGCCGAACGAGCACATGCCGTCATTCCAGGAGCTGGAAGAGGCGGTTCAGTCGGTGCAGATCACCTGAACGCGCCTGCGGTTATTCCGCGGCGATTGGCAGTGGGTGCTTCGTCAGCCGTGCCAGCAGCGCTTGCCGTTCTTGCTCGGCCTTGATGCGGTTGGCTTCCTTTACCGGGCCGAAGCCACGGATCATGTCGGGCAACTGGGCGATCGC
>DATJJM010000144.1:0-12980 GCA_035492535.1 Acetobacteraceae bacterium
CAGATCAGGGCGCCAAAGGCCGGCACTGTCGCGCGCATCCTGATCGCCAACAGCACGCCGGTCGAATACGGCGAAGTCCTGCTGATACTGGAATGATGGTTTGTTTCAGAAGATCCTCATCGCCAATCGCGGCGAGATCGCACTCCGCATCCAGCGGGCCTGCCGCGAAATGGGCATCAAGACCGTGGCGGTGCACTCCACCGCCGATGCCGAGGCGATGCATGTGCGCCTCGCCGATGAGAGCGTCTGCATAGGGCCACCGCCGGCAAAGGACAGCTACCTCAACATCCCCGCGATCCTCTCGGCCGCCGCGATCACCGGCGCCGAGGCGATCCACCCCGGCTACGGGTTCCTCTCCGAGAATGCCGGTTTCGCCGAGATGGTCGAGGCGCACGGGCTGACATTCATCGGCCCCTCGCCTGCGCATATCCGCATGATGGGTGACAAGGTCGCCGCCAAGGCGGCGATGGCGAAACTCGGCGTGCCGCTGGTGCCTGGCTCCGAGGGCGCGGTGGCGGACGTCGCCAAGGCACGCAAGGTCGCCGACCGCATCGGCTATCCGGTGCTGATCAAGGCATCAGCTGGCGGCGGTGGCCGCGGCATGAAGGTCGCGCGCGAGGCCTCCGAGCTCGAGGATGCCTTCCGCATTGCCCGCACCGAAGCCCGCGCCGCCTTCAACAATGACGCGGTGTATATCGAAAAGTATCTCGACCATCCGCGCCACATCGAGCTTCAGGTCCTGGCCGATGGCCACGGCAATGTCGTCCACTTCGGCGAGCGCGACTGCAGCCTCCAGCGCCGCCACCAGAAGCTGTTGGAGGAAGCCGGATCCCCGGCCCTTAGCACCGCCCGCCGCGACCAGCTCGGGGCCACAGCCACCGCCGCACTGGCCAAGATCGGCTACCGCAACGCGGGTACGCTGGAGTTCCTCTACCAGGACGGTCAGTTCGCCTTCATCGAAATGAATACCCGCCTCCAGGTCGAACATCCAGTCACCGAGATGGTTTGCGGCGTCGACCTGGTACGTGAGCAGATCCGCATCGCCGCCGGCGCGCCACTGGGATATGGACAAGGCGATATACGCTTCACCGGCCACGCGATCGAATGCCGGATCAACGCGGAAGACCCCGCCACCTTCATGCCCACGCCCGGCCGCGTCACTGCGTTCCACGCTCCCGGCGGCCTCGGCGTTCGCGTCGATTCAGCACTCTACGCCGGCTATTTCGTCCCGCCCTACTACGACAGCATGGTTGCGAAGCTGATCGTCCACGCCTCCACACGCCTCGACGCGATCAATCGCCTGCGCCGCGCGCTTGAGGAATTTGCCGTCGTCGGCATCCAGACCACGATCCCGCTTCACCAGCGCATCGTGGACGATCCGGAATTCCAGCAGGGCGACTACACGATCCATTGGCTGGAACGCTTCGTCGCACGCTGATCTGCAACCCGGTGTGGTGGGGCACTACGCGCGGATAAAGGCCAGCAGATCCGGATTGATCACATCGGCATGGGTCACGAACATCCCGTGCGGATATCCCGGATAGGACTTCAGTGTCCCGTTCTTCACCAGCTTCACCGACAGCGCCCCTGCATCGGCGAACGGTACGATCTGGTCATCCTCGCCATGCATCACCAGCACCGGTACATTGATCGCCTTCAGGTCTTCGGTGAAATCCGTCTCCGAGAACGCCTTGATGCAGTCGTACTGCGCCTTGATGCCGCCCATCATCCCTTGCCGCCACCAGTTATCGCGGATCCCCTGCGAGATCTTCGCCCCCGGCCGGTTGTAGCCGTAAAACGGCAGCGTGATGTCCTGGTAGAACTGCGCCCGATTGAACGCCGTCCCCTGCCGGATGCTGTCGAACACATCCATCGGCAGGCCGCCCGGGTTCTTGTCCGACCGCAGCATCACCGGCGGCACCGAGCTCAGCAGCACTGCCTTCGCTACGCGGCCCTTGCCGTGGCGCGCGACATACCGCGCCACTTCGCCGCCGCCCGTCGAGTGCCCGATATGCACGGCGTTCCGCAGATCCAGCTTCGCCACCAGCTCCGCGACGTCCGCTGCATAGGTGTCCATCTCGTTGCCATGCTCGGTCTGCGTCGAGCGACCGTGCCCGCGCCGGTCATGCGCAATGACGCGATAACCTTGCTGCAGGAAGAACATCATCTGGATGTCCCAGTCGTCGGCGCTCAGCGGCCAGCCATGGTGGAACATCAGGGCCTGCCCAGTGCCCCAGTCCTTGTAGAAGAGCTCGGTGCCGTCCTTCACGGTGATCGTCGGCATGGCGGTGTTGTCCTTTCGTGGCCAGCAGTCTGCCGACCACGTAGACATCGCATCGCATCCGCTCTTGTCCCGCGTGCGCAAAATTGGCCGTTTGCACCGGGAACGGCCCCGCGCCGACAGCGCCTAATGCGCTTCCTGGCCTTGCAGGTTCTGCTCCGCGACTTCGCCCGCACTCTCTGGAACTCCGGCCAGCCGGAGTCCTTGCGCGTAATGCTCGCGGTCCGACTCACGCTCCAAGGGCGAAGTCGCAATGAAGCGCTCCACCGTGAAATCCGGTTCGATCGCCAACAGCCGGCGCCGCACGACCGCGGCTTCCTGCGTGCGTCCCAGATGTCCCAGCGCTGCCAGGTATGGCTTATACGTGGCGGAAAATGACGGGTTCATCTCACTCACCGCGCGTCCCACTGCCACCGCCGTCTCGTAGTCGCGTTTCATGACGTGGATCAGGATGAAGAACGCATCGAAGAAGAAGGCATGCGGATCCAGCGGCGACAGCTTCTTGTAGCGATTGTTGCGCCGCTCCGCTTCCTCTGCCTCGCCCATGTAAGCGTAGGCAATCGCCGACAGCGCCCACGCCATTGCCAGGTTTGGATTGAGTGACAACGCACGTTCGTGCAACGCGGCCGCCTCATGCAGCCGACGGTGCAAGTAGGCTCGCACATGCCCGGCGATGGTCAGGGCGCGTGCATCGAACGGGTCCAGCACGATTGCGCGCTCAGCCAGTTCGCCGGCTTCTTCCATCATGGCATGGGGGTCTTCGGCCCAGCCCTGCCCGACCAGGAAGATATGCCAGTAGGCGTACCACGCATGCGCCGCCGCATACTCCGGTTCCAGCGCGATCGCATTCACAAGATACTCGCCCGCCATCATGTAGCGGCTGCGCTCCATGCGCCCGATCAGCGGAATGGCGCGCAGGACGAGGTCATACGCGGTGGCATCGACCGGCGGACGGCTCGAGATCCGCTTCGCCTCGATCAGGAGGATCTCGGGATCGATCTGCGCCACGACTTCTGATGCGATCTCGTCCTGCAGCGAGAGCAGATCATTGGTCTGCCGATCGAAGCGCCGCGCCCAGACCACCTGATTGCCGGCGCGCAGGTCAAGCAGCCGCACCGTGATCCGCAGACGGTTCCGGACCTTCTGGATCGAGCCATCGAGCAGGAAGTCGATGCCGAACGTGCGCCGGATTGCGGTCTCGTCGCGGGTATCGGCGGCGAAGCGTGCCAGTGAATTGGACGCCACCACGAATATCCAGCGGAAGCGCGCCAAAGCCGTGGTGATCTCCTCGGCCAGGCCCGGCGCCAGGTGCGCCTCTTCCTCGGTTGTGCCGACAAGCTGCAGCGGCATCACGCCGACATGCGCGCCACCACGGGTCGGGCGGATGTCCTGGGACCGCGGTTCCAGGACCGCTGGCGGCTCTTCCGGTTCCTCGCTCGCCCGCGCGGGGGGCGGAGCGGCGGGCTGCGGCGGCGGGGCTGGCGGCCGCAACGGCATCCGGCTGCCCGAAGGTCCGCGGATTTCCGCCAGCAATTTTTGCGTCTCCGCCGAAGGCGCGGCGTCGAGCAGGTCCGCAAGGACCGCCCGGCAGCGGTCATATGCCTGGATGGCCATGCCGCGTTCGCCGCGGGCCGCGTGAGCCCGCATCAGTGCCCGCCATGCGCCCTCATGAGCACGATCGATCTGCAGCAGACGCTGCGCCGCCGGGATCGCCGCCTCCGGCTCGACCTGCTCCCGCAGCAGTGCCTCCGCCACGTTGCGCGCCCGGTCCCGCAGCCGCTCACGCTCGGTGGTCAACCACGCATCGAACGTCGGATCGATCCCGTCCAGATCCTCCAGTAGGTCGCCGTCGAGCAGCGACAGCGACGCCGGCTGATCAGTCGTCGCCCTCATCACTTCTTCGACATCGATCCAAACCACGCCGGGCCGTAGGGACAGATGGTCGCGCGTGACGGTCAGTATGTCAGTTCCCGCCGGAGCCAGCGATTCCAGCAGCCGGTGGATTTCCTGCCTCAGGGAGGCGCGCGCCTGTTCCTCGGGCCGGCGGCTCCACAGCAATTCGGCGAGCCGGCCGCGCAAAGCGGGACGCGGCGATGACAGCGCTATAACGGCGAGCAAGGCGCGCGTTTTGCGTCCCGCTGGCAAAACATTCTCGCTGGTCAGCGTCCAGGCTTCCATTTGCCCGATCAGACGCATCCTAACCACGACCTGCCCTGCCGAATTCGGCGGGGTCAAGTGAGCGGAGGGTCGGTGTGAAGCACCTGCCATCATTGCGTCATATCTGCGGAGGTCATTGTTGCCCGGTCCCGGCTTGAACACGCGAAAGGTTACGCCCCCCTTTCAGATTGCTCCCTCTGAGAAGATTCTTAGAACATCACCCTGCCATGCCTGATGGAATCGCGCCAGCCAATGTTCAGCCTGGGTTGGCCCGCCCGCGACGATACTCGCCAATGGATCGAGGTAGATCGCTTCATCTCGCCCCGCCTCATCGAGCTTTCGGCGCGCCCGAAGGCCACCCTGCGCGATGGCGAGCACCTCCCGTGCCAAGTCACGCAGCACACCGCCACGCCATGGCGCCGCCAGCCCATGGCGAGGCACAGCCGCCCGCAACGCCACCGCATCCTGCCAAGTTACATCCCGCAGCATCGCCTCGGCGGCCGTCAGCGCGGCGTCGTCATACAGCAGTCCGACCCAGAAAGCCGACTGGGCCACCATCATGTCGGCCCGACCAGCATCCGCACCGCGCATTTCCAGGAACTTCTTGATCCTCACGTCGGTGAACACCGTCGTCACATGATCGGCGAAATCGCCAACAGTGGCGACCGCGCCAGCCAGGTTGTGCAACTTGCCGTTCATGAAGCCGCGGAAGGATTCACCTGCCACGTCGATATACGCGCCGTTTCGATAGATAAAATACATCGGGACCGAATCGACCAGCCACTCGACATAGCGCTCGAAACCGAACCCCGGCTCGAACATCACCCGGGGGATGCCTGCCCTGTCATTATCGGTATCCGTCCAGACATGCGCGCGGTAGGACAGGTAGCCGTTCGGCCGCCCCTCGGTGAACGGCGAGTTGGCGAACAACGCCGTCGCCAGCGGTTGCAGCAGCAGCGACACGCGCAGCTTGCGCAGCATGTCTTGCTCCGACGAATAGTCCAGATTCACCTGCACCGTGCATGTGCGTGTCATCATGTCCAGGCCAAGCGTGCCGACCAACGGCATGTACCGCCGCATGATCGCGTAGCGTCCCTTCGGCATCCACGGCATATCGGCGCGCGTCGCAGCCGGATGGAAGCCGAGTGGCAGGAAGCCGATGTCCAGTTCGCGCGACACGGCGCGCACCTGGTCGTAATGCGCTTCCAGTTCCGCATTGGTCTGATGCAGGGTTTCCAACGGAGCGCCCGATAGCTCGAGCTGCCCCGCAGGTTCCAGCGAGATGGCCGCATCCCCCTGTTTCAGGCCGATCGTCCTGCCGCGGTCCTGGATCGGCTCGCCGCCGAATGAATGGAGCCCTTCCAGCAGGCCGCGAATAGATCCGGGCTGGCCGTCGGCCGGCTCATACGGCGGTGCCCTCAGGTCGGCCAGGCGGAAACCAAATTTCTCGTGCTCTGTGCCAAGGCGGAACGCAGCCGCCGGCTTGCAACCAGCAGCGAGGTAATCAGCCAGTTGCTTGAGCGACGTTATCGGTGTCGCGTCGGCATCTCCGGGATTGGACATGTCGCTCCGGGCGTAACGGGTTGAGTTGGATGGTACTAGCCGCAGTCTCCCCGCTGCAACAGAGCCAGCCCGGCGATGCAGGCGGTGTCGGCCCGCAACACGCGCGGACCCATTGAGACTGCTGTAACAAAGGGATGCGCTCGCAGAGCTTCAAGCTCCACGGGTGAAAACCCGCCCTCGGGACCAACCAGCAAAGCTCTCGGCCCGGATACCGGGGCGATGGGCGAGGCCTCGCTCCGTTCCAGGGCCGCGAAGAGCCGTCGGTCGCGCCCCCATCCCGTCAGCACCGCCTGCAATGGCCGCACGTCATGCAGCATCGGCACCGTCAGCCGTTCGCACTGCTCGGCGGCTTCAACTGCGATGGCGCGCAATCGATGGGCGTTCATACGGTGCGTATTGCACCGCTCGGTCATGATCGGATGGAGCGCCGAAACACCAAGCTCGGTTGCCTTCTGCACCACCAGGTCCGTCGCATCGCGCTTCAGCAGCGCGAACAATAACCAGACGTCCGGCTCTGTTGTCTGGGCACGCAGCAGTCGCTCGACGGCGAGCTCTGCCTGGTCGCGGCGCAACCTCACGATGCGGGCGGCAAACTCACCATCGCGCCCGTTGAACAGATGCACCGCATCGCCCACGGCGCGCCGCATGACGGTTCCGAGATAGTGTGCCTGCGCGGCAGATGTGGAGACGGTTTCTCCCGCTCCGAGGGGCGTATCGAGGAACAGACGGATTGACCCGTTCATGGCGGCGCGCACAGTAGCAGCCATGGCGCACACCGACATCGTCGCGACTGGCTGGGTAGCCTGGCTGCCACGATCGTGGCTGCCTTACCTTCTGCTCGCTCGCGTCGATCGACCAATCGGAGCCTGGCTGCTCTTCCTGCCCGGCCTGTGGGGCATCCTGCTCGCCGGTCCCGGACCCGCCGAGGCGACTCGCCTGATCCTGCTCTTCGCCATCGGCAGCCTGGTGATGCGATCCGCCGGCTGCGTGGTGAACGACCTGTGGGATCGCGATCTCGATCGCCAGGTCGCCCGTACCGCTGGCCGCCCGCTGGCGTCCGGCATGCTGCGAGCCCGGCATGCCGTGGTGTTCCTGGCGATCCTGCTGCTGGCCGGCCTCCTGGTCCTGCTGCAACTCAACCGCCTGGCGCAGTTGCTGGGAATGGCATCGTTGCTGCTGGTGGCCCTCTATCCTCTGGCCAAGCGCGTCACCTGGTGGCCGCAACTCGTCATGGGATTCACCTTCGGCTTCGGGGCGCCGCTCGGCTACGCCGCAGGCGCGGGCCATCTCGGCGTCGCGTGGGCGACGCTGTATGGCGCGGCAATCCTCTGGGACCTCGGCTTCGATACGATCTACGCGCACCAGGATCGTGAGGACGACGCCCTTGTCGGCATCGGCTCGACCGCTCGCCTCTTCGGGGAGCACACCGCGCCATTTCTTGCCGCCTGCTACTCGGGCACCGTGATCCTGCTCGCCGTGGCGGGATGGCTCGCCGGCCTGAGTCTGTGGTTCTACCCGGCGCTTCTGCTACCCGCCGCGCTGCTGGGGCGTCAGGTGGCACAGCTCGACATCCACGACCCTGCCTTATGCCTGCGCCTGTTCAGAGCAAACCGCGAGGCAGGCCTGGCAGTCGGACTGGCGATCCTGATCGGCTGGTTGTGACTGCGGTGCGAGCAGCAAGCTCATATCTGGCGTATGGACAAACCCATATCTGACCGGCAGCCCGTTCCCCGCTGCTTCGACGCTCCACCCTTCGCAGCGCTGTCCCGCGCCGAACGTTTCCGACTGCCATCCCGGGTCAGCGTGATCCCGCCAGCAAGCCGCAGGTGGCGCTGATGAGCTCGGATTGAGCCCCTCCATGTCCGCCCGCGGAAGCCGGCAGTGGAAGAATTGTAACGGGCGAAACCTGCGACCAAAGCTGCGGCGTATCATCTGAGCCAGATGAACCAACTCATCCGCGACAACGCAGCCTTCATCCTCAGCCAGACCCAGCCCGCCACCGCGCCGCTGGTGCCGGAAGTCACTCTCTACCTCGCCACCGAGATCACCCCGATCTGGCAGGCCACCGAAGCCTGGCGCGACGCCAATAACGCGGAACCGCCATTCTGGGCCTTCGCCTGGCCGGGCGGCCAGGCCCTCGCCCGCCACATCCTCGACCGCCCCGCCACCGTCGCCGGCCGCCGGGTTCTGGACTTCGCTGCCGGCTGCGGCATCGCCGCGATCGCCGCCATGCGCGCCGGCGCCGCATCAGCCGAGGCCGCCGAGATCGACCCGCTGGCCCGCTCCGTCCTTGCCCTGAACGCCGATGCCAACAATGCGCCGCTCATCATCTCTCCGGGCGACGTGGTCGGCGCCCCTTGCCGATGGGACCTCATCCTGTGTGGCGATGTCTGCTACGAGGCGCCTATGACCAACCGCATCCTGCCCTGGCTGCGCAGCATGGCCGCGCAGGCCGAAGTCTGGATCGCCGATCCTGGCCGCGCCTATCTGCCGCGCGAAGGTCTCACACCCATCGCCACTTACACCGTTCCCACCAGCCTGGAACTGGAAGACAACACGGAACGCACGGTCACGCTCTACGGTTTGGCCCCCGGCTGACGCGATGGTTTAGCCCCTGGCTGACGTGGCGTTTCCTTTCCGCCCCCGGCCAGCGCCGACATGTCCATGCCATTCACCGTCAGCTTCGGTCCCTCGCTGGCAATGTCCCACACCAGCTTGTCGCCGTCCGGCTTTGCCAAGCCGCGCATCATGACCAGCACGGGCAGCGCCTGCTGCAAATCCGGATTTCCCTTCGCCTCTGTCGTCAGCTCGTCAAAGCCGGTCGCCACCACATGCGCCTGACCCCGCCATGTCGTCGGCGAGGTCACCGTCACGTCGCCCGTCCCCTTCAGCGTAGCCGGCCCGAGATCGAACGACAGGGTCTCCAGCCCGATGACAGCCCCACCGCTGGCAAAGATCGCCGCCACGTCCGGCCCCATCGGGTGCTTCGCCGGATCATCCTCACTCAGATCCATCGCCAGCTTCTTCAGCACCGACGTCGGCACGCCGGACAGTGTCGGCTTGATCTCGAAATGTTTCGGCAGGTAGGTCGCAAGCTTCGGCGGCATCGTCGGACTGTCCACCCCGTCGAACCCGATATCCAGCCAGGCGTGCAGCGTCTTATCCGGCGCATCGCCGCCAAACCCGAACTGCAGGTGCTTGACCGTCGCTCCTCCCTTCCCGGCGATCTCGATCTGCATGTCGTCGAACGACTCCCGCACGCTGACCGAGGAAACCATGTCCTCCATCGCCGCGATCATCAGCCGCAGTTGAGCTTTCGCCAGCGGCGACATGTCGGCTTTCCCGTCATGCTTTTCCGGCCCGTTCGGCATTGCGCTGATAAGTCCGGCAACTGCCCTCGTCAGGTCCGCCGCGTGTTCGCGATTGATCCCCTCCGCCTGGCTCGTCATGTGGATTCGCCTTGCACCAAACGCCATCGCGGGCTTGTTGTCTTCGAGCGCTGCCGACTTCCATCCTTCGACGGTCGCTTCTGATTTCACGTCGAGGCGCCCGTTCTTGCCCGGAGTCAGCGCGGCTTCCCCAGACATCCGGTCGATATGCTCTTCCTGATGTCTGTTCGGCCCATCCATCGCAATGGCAAGCGCCTCCACAACCGAATGCGATGTCGAAGGCGACGCGAAGCTCGGATCGATCGTCCACTGAAGATCCTGCTTGCCGACCGTGTAGCTACCCTTCATCGGTCCGCTTGGGCCCGCACCGGTCTCCGGCACTGAAATGGTGAAGCTGCCGGCGCTTGGGAATCGTGCCTTTTCCAGCGACCACCGGCCGCCGCTCAGCGGGCGCAATTCAGCCGCCATTGCCGGATCGCCCTTGGGCACCTCCAGTCCCAGGATCGGCAATGACAGATCATAATGATCGCCAGCCGCGGTGACCTTCAGCGGTAGGGGTGGCAGCTTGACGGAAGGCCCAAGCAGCCCCGCGATCCAGTCGTTCAGTTGTTGGCGCAGTTGGGTCGCTTGCTCAGGCGTGACGGACTGCGCCATTGCGGCACCAGGCACCAGCAGCGCCGCCAAGACCAGGCCACGAATGGGTAAACGCACGAGTGCCTCCGGACACGGTGGGCGCTGACTATACGGTGCCCACCGTTCCGAGTGCCACGAAGAAGCGAACCTAAGCCGCAACGTCTACCAGCACGACCTCACTCGGTTCCTTCGCGGTGATTGTGAGTTCCGTCTCGCTGCTGATCGCCGCGCCATCGCGCGCCCCGACAGTCACGCCGTTCACCTCCAACGATCCGGTGGCCGGCACCAGGTAAACACTGCGCCCCGGGGCCAGCGTTAACCTGGCGGTCTCACCGGCTGCCAGAGTGCCCGCCAACAGCGCCGCATCTGCGTTCAGCGGCAGAGCATCCTTGCCGGCATCCTGCTCCCGCCCGCTGGCAAGAACCGCGAGGCCGCCCTCACGCGGGAACTGCCGCGTGGCCCAGCCAGGCTTCGCGCCATGTCGATCCGGCTGGATCCAGATCTGGAACAGCCGCGTCGGCGTCTTCTCCTGGTTGTACTCCGCATGAACGATCCCGGTTCCTGCATGCATCACCTGCACGTCGCCCGCCTCGGTCCGCCCCTCGTTGCCGAGGTTGTCCCGATGCGTGATCGCGCCCTGCCGGATGTAGGTCACGATCTCCATCTCGCGGTGCGGGTGCGGGTCGAAGCCTTTACCTGCCGAAACCTCATCATCGTTCCAGACGCGCAGCCGCCCGAAGCCCATACGCCTGGGGTCGTGGTAGCCGCCAAAGCTGAAGTGGTGCTTCGCGTTCAGCCACTCATTGCGGAACGCGCCAAGTTCCCCGAACGGCCTTACCTCAATCATCGCCGATCCTCCTGATCACCAACTTCGTTCGATATTGAACGGTTCGGTGATGAAGTGGTGCGCAGCCAGCTAGTCTTCAACCCCTCCCGCCGCCAGCCCCAGCTTCCGCAATAGCGTGCCCAACTGCCGAAGCTCGGCTTGGTCAAGGCCCGCCATGGCGAGATCGATATCGCCCGCATGCGCGGCGAACAGTGGTTCGATCAGCGCCATCCCCTCCGCCGTAAGCTCGACGCGCACGGCCCGCCGATCGGCTTTCTGGCGCACGCGTCGCGCCAGTCCGCGCGCCTCGAGCTTGTCGATCAGGTCGGTCATGTTGCCGGGGCTGGTCAGTACCTTCTGGCTGAGATCGCGCTGGCTCAGCGGCCCCTTGTGCAGGATAGCCTCCAACACGCCGAACTGCGTCGTCGTCAGCCCGGCTTCCGCGAGCCGAGGTTCCACCCGCGCCAGCACAGCCCTGCTGGCGCGCAGCAGTTTCACATAGGCGTCCAGCGCATCCGACAAGTCAGCGGTTCATCATCACCGGGATTCCCGCATTCTCCAGCACATGACGCGTCACCCCGCCCAGGATCAATTGCCGCAGCCGCGAGTGCGAATACGCCCCCATCGCCAGAAGGTCGCAGCCGAAATCCCTCGCCGCGGCCAGCAGTCCGGCCCCCACGGAATTCCCCACCGACTGGAACATGTGGATGTCCGCATGCACATCATGGAGGGCGAGATAGGCCGCGAGTTCCGGCGCAGCCGGTCCCCGTCGCTGGTAGCCCTCCGCCGACAGGATCCGCACCGCGTCCGCCCGTTGCAGCCACGGCAGCGCGGCATAAACGGCAGATGCCGACTCCGCCGTCCCATTCCACCCCAGGCACAGGCGTGTCCCGATCGTCGCCGGAGCGGTGCGCGGCGAAATCAATACCGGGCGTCCTGAGTCGAACAGCACGGCGTGCAGCGCGTCCGACGAGGACACATCCTCGCCAGCGTCTGGATGGGGCACCACGGTCAGGTCAGCCAGACGAGCCTGCTGGGCGACCAGGTCCTCCTCGCGCCCTGTCACCGAGGCGAAACTGGCCGTCGCCGCGCCCACGCCCGGATGCGCCTCCGACAGGATCACGTCATGCTGCGCCACGAACCGGTCGAACATCGAGCGGACGGCGTACGCCCGGTCGCTGCTCTCCTTTTCCGTGGCGGACATCATCTCCTCGATCATCGCTCCCGACAGGCCTTCGCCGGCGAGCGGCGCGACATCGCGGCTATCCACCCGCACATGCAGCGCGGTGACATGTGCGTTCCACTGGCGGGCGATCATCAGACTCGTAGCCAACGCCGCTTCGCCGGCAGCGGTGCCGGTCAGCGGCAGCAGCAGCTTGCGGATGGCCATGCGCGGTACCTCCTCCCATGCAGGTCAGGGTTGCGTTCTTAGCACGTTATGATGCCGTGAGGCATTATTCGCGCGCAGGGTTGTAGTGGTTCGTCCGGTCATCGCTGCGCAGGGACGACGACTATGGGACTAGACCAGCACAATCCGTATCGCGTCCACTGTCTGTTCGATCTCGCCCGCCGCATCGACGGCCGTCCAGGTCCCTGCCCCGGCACTGGCCCGCGCGGTCGCGCGCAGCACCGCGATTGTAGCATCCGAGGCGTCCCCCCGCCGGGCCGCCACCCGGTCTTCCAGCACCGCCCCGGGTGCTTGCAGCCACACACCGGCGAACCGCACACCGGCAGCGCGAGCCGCCGCTTCCACGCGCTCCCGGTCCGCTTCCTCGATGAACGTCGCGTCCGCGATGACCGAGTGCCCTCCGGCCGCGGCTGCCTCCGCCAACGTCGCCAACTCGCCGAACACAGCCTGGCTCGTCGCCTTGGAATACGCTGCCTGGGGCAGCCGCTCCTCGGGCGCGAGCCCATGGTGCCGCTTCCGGATCTCGTCACTCCGCAGCACCAGTGCTCCAGGAGCGTTCCCTAGTTCCGGTGCAATCGCTCGCGCCACGGTGGATTTTCCAGTTCCAGGCAGTCCGCCTATCGCCAGGATCACCGCCTTGCGCACCGAGAGATAATCCGCTGCCGCCCCCAGGTACCGGGCGGCCAGGCCGCCATTTCCTCGCTTCGCCTCTACATGCGCCCG
>DATJJM010000145.1:0-8710 GCA_035492535.1 Acetobacteraceae bacterium
CGTGGAGCCGGAGGTGATCTTGGTGATCGTGGGCAGCCGGTGCTGCTTGTCGCCGGGGTTGATCCGCTCCGGGCTGTAGCCGCAGCTGAAATCGTGGTTGAAGCGCAGCCCCGAGACCCGCTCCAGCACCGGCACGCAGATCTCCTCGGTGGTGCCGGGGTAGACGGTGGATTCGTAGATCACCACGTCGCCGCGCTTGAGCACGCTGCCGATGCTGGCGCTGGCGCTTTCCAGCGGGCGCATGTCCGGCCGGTTCGCCTCGTCGACCGGGGTGGGCACGGTGACGATGAAGACGTTGCACCCGGCAAGGTCGCCGATGTCGGTGGTGAAGCGCAGCTGGCTGGCGGCAGCCAGTTCCTCCGGCGGGGTTTCCTGCGTGTGGTCGCGCCCCGCGCGCAGCTCGTCGACGCGCTCGCTGCTGATGTCGAAGCCGGTGGTATCGAACTGCCTGCCGAATTCCACCGCCAGCGGCAGTCCCACGTAGCCGAGCCCGACAACCGCAATTTTCGTGGATGGCAACGTAGGTATCTGCATGAGCCTGTCTGGATTCCCCCGGGTGGCCGACAGTCTAATGGGCCTTTGCCGGTTGCATACAGCGAGTTGAAGCCGTGAGCCCCGACTTGGACGTGAGGCCGCAGGCAAGCAGGTGCACTCCCCGCAACGCGAGCCTTTCCAGGATGGCTTCTCCGTGCTCCGCGGTGTTGAGCCGTGCCGCCCGCAGTCGCGCAGAAGCATCGAAATCGGCTCCGTCGTCATCGGCTCGTCATCGACGGCCAGTGCACTCGGGCCGGAGAGGTCGCTGCCGGTCACGACGCTCGTGCTTGTTCGGCGGAGCACGGCCGACTCTGGTCAAGTGCCAGGAAGTTGACAATTGGAATAGCGTGATCTATCTGGAAGCGCTGCCGTGCAGGAGATCGTCTTGGGGAAGGAGAAGAACAGGGCCGCTCCTCATCGCTGGACGCGCACCCGTCGCGGGTCCGGACTGATCCGGTTCACCATCACGCTGCTGCTGGTGGTGGGCGCAGCTTATGCGGCCAGCTACGCGCAGGCCGGGGCGGTGCACTGGACGACTTTGGCATGGGCATTGCCCGGGCTCCTGCTTTTGAGCGTGCTGCTGTACGACGCGCGCGGCAGTGCCATTGGCATTGTCGGCATGGCCCTGGATGTCATCGAGGCGAGGCGGCTGCGCCAGCGGCTTGAAGAGAGCAGCGCGCGCCTGGATATCGCGCTGCGCGCCGCTCAAATGGGAACGTGGGCATGGAATTCGGAAAGCGACGACATCGACCTCGACGCGTCCGAACGACAGCTGTTCGGCATTGGCGACGGTCCCCACAAGGCATTGGCGCTGGCTGCATATATCCATCCGGACGACTTCGAGCCACTGAAGGTGGCCGTGCGGCGTGCGCTGAGGGAGGGCGTGCCGGTCGATTACGAATTCCGGACTCCGGCCGAGAGTGGTGGCTGGCGTTGGGTCGAAGGGTCGGCCATGCGCTACTGCGCCCCTGGCAAGCCGACGTACCTGATCGGGGTCAATCGCGACATCACCCAGCGCAAACGACAGGAGCTGGATCTGGCCGAAGCCACGCAGCGCGCCGAACGCGCCATGACCGCACTGGCCCAGTCGCGCACCGATCTCGAACTGGCGTTGCGCAGTGGCCGGTTCGGCATCTGGCACAGCGAATCCCATGACATCGAACAGAGCCGGCCCGAGGAGCGTGGGCTCGACGAGCCGGTCGAATGGGATGCCAATGTCCGTCGCATCTTCGGTCGGACCGCCGAAGAGAAAATCACCAGGCGCCACTATTTCGAAGCGCTGCATCCGGATGACCGCGACAGGGTGATCGCCAATCTCGCGAAAACCGCCGACGGCGGGCACGAGTACAGCGACAAGTACCGTATCGTCCGACCCGACGGCGAGGCGCGCTGGGTCTCGGTGTACGCCGCACCCGTATCGTGGGCCGATCCCGGTACCGGCAAACCCCGGTTTGTCATGACGGGCATAGTCCGCGACGCCACCGACGAGGAAAACCTCAAGGCCGATCTGCGTCAGAAGGCGCGCGAGGCGCAGATGGCCAGCGAAGCCAAGGCGCGTTTCCTCGCCATGATGAGCCATGAGATCCGCACGCCGATGAACGGCGTGGTGGGGATGATCGAGCTGCTCGCCGATACCCCGATGAGTCCTGAGCAGCAGCAGATGCTCAAGACATGCAAGGACTCGGCATTCGTGCTGCTGACCATCCTCAACGACATCCTCGATTTCTCCAAGATCGAAGCCGGCAAGCTGGAACTCGACTACCTTCCGCTGTCACCGCGACGTCTCGTCGATGGCGTCGGTGAAGCGCTCGGCACCCACGCGACGCAGCGCGGCATCGATCTCGACGTGTACGTGGCGCCTGACGTGCCGCGGCGGCTGGTCGGCGACCGCGTTCGCCTGCGCCAGATCCTGACCAACCTGGTCAGCAATGCCATCAAGTTCACTGAACGGGGCGGCGTGACGGTAATGGTGTCCCTGGAACCGGGCGATCCTTCGGACCGCCGTGCATGCATACGCTTTGCCGTCGCCGACAGTGGCATCGGCATGGGCCAGGATACCATTCGCAATCTTTTTCAGGCATTCCAGCAAGCCGATGCCGCGACGACGCGCCGCTTTGGCGGCACCGGTCTGGGCCTGAGCATCGTCAAGCATCTCACCGAGCTGATGGGGGGGCGGGTCGAATGCGAGAGCCGGCCGCAGCACGGCAGTTGCTTCAGCGTCGTGATCCCGTTCGAGCCGGTTGCCGTCGGCGAACGCGACTGGGGCTATCCGCTTGCCGATGTGCGGGTGTTGGCGATCGTGGCGCATCCGCTGCGGCGGCGAATCATCGCCGAGTACCTGCGGCAGTTTGATGCCGCCGTCGAGTTTTTCGATACGGCCGACGCATTGTGTACGCGGGCGCGGCACGCCGTCGCCCAAGGCGCGGTCAACGTCGTGTTGCTCGACAGGGATCAGTCGGTCTCCGAGCGCGCCGGTTTGCGCCGCCGCTTCGCGGAGACTCCGGGCCTTTCCCATTTGCCGTTCGTGGTCGTGCGTTCCAACGAGCCGGTACAGGCGTACCTGATCCCGGACGCGACTCTGATCAGCGGAAATCCGATAACCCGGATCAACCTCATCCATGGCATTGCCGTGGCATTGGGACGAGTCAGCCCGCTGGCGCCGGCGATCGCGGTCGAACATCTCGACGAACCGGCGGAGCCGACCTCGCGGAAACGGGAGGAGGCGGCCGGGCGGCTGATCCTGCTTGCCGAAGACAACCCGACGAACCGCGAAGTGATCACTTATCAGTTGACCCGGCTCGGCTATGCCTGCGATGCGGCCGAGGACGGGGAACGCGCCTGGGCGATGTTGCAGACCGGCACGCGCTACGGCTTGCTGCTGACCGATTGCCATATGCCGCGTCTGGACGGCTATCAGCTTACCCGGCGGATTCGCGAACGTGAGCGAGGAAGCGACACGCCGGCGCTGCCGATCGTCGCCATCACCGCCAACGCATTGCAGGGCGAGAACGAGCGGTGCCTGGCATTGGGGATGAGCGCCTACCTGGCCAAGCCGCTGCGGCTTCAGGAGCTCAAGCAGCTTCTGGGGGAATTCCTGCCGCAGGCGCCGGCCGGCGGTCCGGTTTACAGCTCGCACCCGTTGGCGCAGCGGCGTGTCGCCAGTGAGTCTGGGCGATTTCCCGAATTGGAGGAGCTTCTCCAAGGCGA
The DNA here is from genome assembly GCA_035492535.1 of Acetobacteraceae bacterium. Classification (GTDB taxonomy): domain Bacteria; phylum Pseudomonadota; class Alphaproteobacteria; order Acetobacterales; family Acetobacteraceae; genus JAMXLO01. Next base: position 3,742 of record DATJJM010000145.1, read on the forward strand.
TGAGGCGAGGATCCGTCGGGTTCTCGATGTCTTCGAGCAGTCGACCCGCCGCGATTGTGAGCAGCTGGTGGCCGCGCACGCCGGCGGCGACCGGCAGCGTGTCCGCCATCTTGCGCACAAGCTCAAGTCGGGCTGCCGCCAGCTTGGAGACGAAGCCGCCGTGATCGCCCTGGAATCTGTCGAGCGTCGCGCGTTCGACAGCGACCTGGACAGCGAAGAAGAGTTCGATCGTGCCGTGTCGGCGGCGTGCAACGGTCTCCATCAACTGCTGGAACGGGTAAGGGCCTACCTCGGCAATGGACAACACCCATGGCGTGTCTAGTCCCCGGGCTTCCATGGATTTATGACGAGCGGAGAAATGATGACCAGCAAGCGCCAACGGAATCAAGACTGACGCAGCGAAGCAAGTCTTCGCTGAACTTTGCCTTTGCCATGGCAGGGCCTGGTTCGCCGAAGCGTGGAGCGCTCCTCGAAAGGCAACATCGCGGAACGGCAATATCGCAAGCTATCCGGGTCTTGGTTTTGTCTGGCAAGCCAGTTCGCGATGCATGGGGAAGCTGTTCGTCCATGGATACACTCCCAACCGGGATGGGTGCGGCACCGCGGACGTTCGGCATCGTCGGAGGCGAGACGCTTGACCGCGAGCTGGTGAAGGTGGACACGTTCAAGGCAGGCTCGGCCATGCATGCTCAGGAGAAAGGATGAAGTTCCTGATTGCTGATGATCATCCCATCATTCTCGTGGCGCTCACGGAAATGCTGGCGACGGCGTTTCCGGATCGCATTTCGCGGATCGACACGGTGAGCGACGGCCATGGTCTTTTGCGCCGCGTCAACGACACACACTACGACTACGACTATCTGACCCTGGATATGGAGATGCCCGAGCGACCGAGGGGCATCTCGTTGCTCGAGGCAGTCAGGACCGCGAGGCCGTCGTTGAAGATCATCGTCTACACAGGTCACGTCAGCCCATGTCTGGCGTTGACGGCAATCGACCTGGGAGCGGTGTCCTACGTGTCGAAAGGCAGTGGACCGCAGCTCGCCATCGATGCCATCCGGGCGGTGCTGGATGGCCACACCTTCATCGATCCTTCAATCGACCTTGACGCGGCCAGGAATCATCCCTGGAACCATCTCACCGCTTCCGAGCGGGAAGTCCTGCTGGCACTCGGCAGGGGCGAGAACATGCAGGCGCTCGCCATTGACAGCGAGCGCAGCTACAAGACCGTCACTACGCACAAGTACAACGCCCTGAGGAAACTCGGCTTGCGGTCCAAGGCCGAAATCGGCGTTTTTCTGAGCCGCCATGGATTGGACTACCTGCTCGACTGATCAATCGATTGCCGATGTACCAAGGCTTGCATGTCCATGGGGCATGGGTGATGGGGGTTCATGAGGGACGTCTGATTTCTTGGTTGAACCAAAAGCTGGCTGCGCATGCACACCTGCTCACGATTACCGACTACATTGAAACATTCCGCACAGGCCAGAAAGGAGGAGTAATGCAGCCGGTTCATTTCATTTCAGGCTTGCCCAGGTCCGGATCCACCCTGCTGGCGGCTTTGTTGCGACAAAATCCCCGGTTTCACGCGCATATGAGCAGTCCACTTGCAGGCATGATCGATGCCATGCTGGGCGAGATGAGCGATCGAAACGAGCTTGCTGCCTTCATCAACGATGAGCAGCGCCGGCGCGTGCTGCACGGCCTTTTCGCGAGCTACTACGGCGCGGATTTCGCAGCCGACGTCATCTTCGACACGAGCCGCAAATGGTGCTCGAAGCTGTCGGTACTGAGTGAGCTCTTCCCGGACTTCAGGATCATTGCCTGCGTGCGCCACGTGTCATGGATCGTCGACAGCCTGGAGAGGGCAGTCCAGAGGAACGCGTTGCGTCCATCCTTCATGTTCAATTTCCAAACCGGGGGCACGGTCTACAACCGGGCCGAAGGGGTCGCCTTTGGCGAGGGCATCATGGGCTACTCCTACAACGCGTTGAAGGACGCGTTCTACGGCGGGCATGCGCGTCATCTGATGCTGCTGCAGTACGAAACGCTGGTGCGCGATCCCGCCATGGCCATGGCAGCGGTCTACGATTTCATCGGAGAACCGCCGTTCCAGCACGATTTCGACAACGTGCATTTCGATGCCGGCGAATTCGATGAGCGCACGGGCATGCCGGGCTTGCATGCGGTTGGCAGGAAAGTGGTTGCACCCGAACGCACGACGGTGTTGCCGCCGGATATCTTCCGGCGCTTCGAGAACGATGCGTTCTGGCTGAATGCGCGAGCGAACATCCATGGCGTGCCGGTCGTATAAGTCATCTAGATGAGGCGCACTGAAGCTTCAGTCAGCCGGTTGTCGCTCGTATTGCATGCCGACAATTAAGTCGCTTTGCCACCCGAGGGCAAGGCATCGAACTGCGCTCACTCCAACCCTAAGACTTTTCCCCGTAGCTCATCGCGGGAACCGCATCTAACCTTTATCTAGGCCCTCCCGCTCGCCTGAAGGCCACGGACGGTTTTCTTCCGCGTTGAGGAACGGACGATGGAATCTGCGATCGACGAGGGGCGTTCCGTGTATCCGGCATTGGCCGCGCTGCTCGGCGACGACGTCTGCAGGGTCAGCCTCGTGTTGTGCGTCTTCCACCACGTGGTCAACAACGACCTGCGGCAAATGGAGCACGCCGCCGTCGCTGGCCGATGGGCGCAGGTACGGCAACTGGCCCACCGCGCGGTGTGGGGTTGTCGTTTCATCGGAGAGGAAGGGGCGGCGGATGCCCTGGCCACCGTCGAGCGCGCTGCGCATGACGCCGCCGACAGGGATTCGCTTGCACGAACATTCTGGGATGCCCACAAGGCGCTCGTCGCGGTACTCGATCGCGCCGCGGCGTATGCCGGCCTCCATGTCAAGGACCGCTCGGGTTGATCTAGCTATCTGCCGGGGCCAAAGGGGAAGGATAGACGCATGAACCGCATTTTCCGTGTCATCTGGTCCAGGGCGCTGCACACCTGGGTGGTCGCTTCCGAGCTGGCCACGCGCCACGGCAAGAGTGGCAGCGACGTCGACCATCGGGCGACTTCCGGGGATGCAGCCGGCTTCCGGGCGATCGAACCTTCGACGCTGACGCAGGCGTGGCCGCTGCGGCTGGGCATCCTCGCCGCGCTGATGGCGCTGTACGCGCCGGCGCGCGCCGCCGACCGCTACTGGGACGTCAATGGCACCAGCCTCGGCTCCGGTGGTACGGGCACATGGAATACCACCAGTGCGTTCTGGAGCCCCAACAACGATGGGGTCAGCGGTCCCTACAGCGCCTGGAACAACGCCGCGCTGGACGACGCTTTCTTCGGCGGCACCGCAGGAACGGTGACCCTGGGCGGGGCGATCACGGCCCACAACCTCACGTTCCAGACCAACGGCTATTCGCTCACCGGCGGCAGCCTGACGCTCGGCGGCACCACGCCGACCCTTTCGGTGACCACGGGCACCACCACCATCGACTCCCCGATCACCAGCACCAGCGGATTGACCAAGGCCGGCGCCGGCACGCTGACGCTCAACGGAAGCAACAGCTTCGGCGGCGATCTCACCATCAGTGGCGGCGCACTGGGCTTGAACGCGGCCAATAGCTTCACCGGGAATATCAACGTCACCGGCGGCAACCTCAGCATCGGCGCGATCGGCGATGCAGCGCTGGGCAATGCGGTCAACCAGATTTACCTGGCCAACGGTCGGTCGTTATCGTCGACAGGCGCGCTTTCGGCGAGCCGCACTGTCAACCTCACGGGTGGTATTGCCGGCATTGGCGGCGCCGGAGTGGGCGGGGTGCGCTACACGGGGGCAGGCGGGCTGAGCGTCGCCGATGGCGTGGCGTTGACCAACAACGCGAACGACTATCAGGGGCAGACCCGATTCACGACCCAGACGGGATGGTCCGGCAGTTCCAATTCCTTCAGCTCGATCGCCGACCTGGGTCTGGCAAGCGCACTCGGCGCTCCCACCACCGTGGCCAACGGCACTATCGTGATCGGGCCAGGCGGCGGCCAGTCCCTTGGTCCGAATCGGGTTTACTACACCGGTACCGGCAACAGCTCGAATCGCAACTGGCAGATAAATCCGGGTAGCTACGCCGGCTCCGCCTACCTGTACAACACCGGCAGCGGCACGCTGCGACTGACCGGCAACATTGCCGGTGGCGGCGCGGCGGGGCATCCCTTCGGCTTCGTCGCCCAATCGGCCGACATGGAACTGTTGGGCGTGATCAGCGCCAACGACACCCGTCCCGTCGGGTTCAATGCCAGCGCTGGAAATACGATCCGGCTGGGTACTGCCAACACCTTCGCAGGCCAGGCGAATATCAATGGCGCCGGCACGGTCGAGGCGTCGCTGATTGCCGATGCCGGCGTCGCCGGCTCTCTTGGGACCGGTTCGATCTTCATCAATGGCGGGAATCTTTCCTATCTCGGCGCTGGCGAGTCGACCAACAAGAACTGGGCCATCAGCAACGGTTCGCTCAACAGCAACGGCACCGGCGCCCTGTCTCTGAGCGGCACGGTCGGCATCACCAACACGGCGACTCTCGGCGGCGGCTTCACCGGCGCCGACAACGTCATTTCCGGCGTCGTCTCCGGCGCGGGCAATCTGCGCAGCGCGGGCAGTGCCACCTGGACATTGACCGGCACCAACACCTATACCGGCAGCACCATCGTCGACAGCGGCGTGCTGCGCGCCGGCACTGCCGACGCCTTCGGTGGCTCCACCACTGCACAGGTCAACGGCGGGACGCTGGACCTCAACGATTTCGACAGGGCCTTCGGCACGCTTACCGGAACGGGCGGCACGGTGGACCTGGGCACCGCCAACCTCATCTTGCAGGGGGCGGCGGGCACCACGGCGACCTACGCCGGCAGCATCACCGGCAGCGGCGGCCTGACCAAACTGGGCGCCAGCACCCAGACCCTGACCGGCGCC
>DATJJM010000146.1:0-3002 GCA_035492535.1 Acetobacteraceae bacterium
GCGCGCATCGTCGAAGGAATGAGCGTCGAGGAAACGGCCGATCTTTTCGGCCTGCAACCGCAGACAGTAAAGACGCGACTGCATCGCGCGCGCCGTTTGTTACGTGGGGAATTGGACAAGCAGCTTGGACCGGCGCTCACCAGCACTTTCCCTTTCGACGGCCTACGCTGCGATCGAATGACCGAGGCTGTCGTTGGGCGTATCCGCGGGAATCAATTTTCGGGAACCTCTTCGGCTCCGCTGCATCAAACCTCTCATTGAACACGGCCGAAACGGCCGTCACGAGGGAGGTTCCCATGCAACGGTCTCATTCGGCCGTGTCACTCTCTGTTGCCCGGCTCAAGAAAGCGACTGCGGCACAACCTGTTTCAAGGTCTATCACACGACGGAACATGGTCGCAGGGCTGGCTGCCACCCCGATGATTGCATTGGCAGCTGCGGATAACGTCTACGCGCAGCCCACGCAAACCATGCCAGAGAAAAGTCTGTACGAACGGCTGGGCGGTGTTTTCGCCATCGCAGCGGTGGTGAACCACTTCAGCGACGCCGTCGTGAAGAACCCCATCGTCGGCCAGAAATCCAAGAACCCGCAGCTGCGGGAATGGCACACCAAGAACCTGGGACGATTGCCCGGCCTCAAATTCATGCGGACGTTATGGGTCTGCAATGTTTCCGGTGGGCCTTTCCAGTTCACGGCAACTAAGCCAGGCAAGACGCCGCTCGGCCTTGAAGAGGCCCATCGGGATCTGCGGATTTCCCCCGCAGAATTCGATGAGGTCGCCGCAGAGCTCGGACGAAGCCTGGACGCCGCCAAGGTCCCGAAGCGAGAGAAGGCCGAAGTCCTGGCAGCCTTCGCCGCCCACAAGGACGAGGTCACCGCGGGATACATGGCGGCCGCCAAGCCCCGCTGACCATAAACCACGCGCATTTCAATGACGTGCAGGAGATTACGATGGCAACCAGAAATCCCGTAAGCACGGCGAACTTGATGGGGCACCCGCTTCATCCAATCCTCATTACGCTCCCGATCGGTTTCTTCGTGGCGACGCTTGTCTTCGACCTGATGTTCTGGCGGACAGGAGCCGAGACGTGGGGAATGGGAGCGTTGTGGCTCCTGGGTGTGGGCCTCATCGCAGCCGCTCTTGCGGCAGTCGCAGGCATCGTCGACTTTACCGGTGATGCCCGCATCCGCCAGATCAGCGACGCGTGGCAACATGCGATCGGCAACGTGATCATGGTCCTGGTGCAGCTCTTCAGTTTCTATGAACGCTATCGTTACGGGACGAGCGCGATTATCCCCCTTGGTCTGAGCCTTTCGGTGATCGCCGTGCTGCTCATGCTATTTACCGGATGGAAGGGTGGCGAAATGGTCTTTCGCCACCGCGTCGCCGTTTACGATGAACCGCCTCGCCCGTAGACACCTTCCGTTTCGGTCACAGCGATTTGGCCGAAGCTTTGAGCGGACATAGGCATTGCAAACGTCCCCCCCAAGGCGGACAGATGCAGTGCAAGAGCTGATGTCTGCCAAGGGCCCGCAACTTCGAGAAATGGTCACGCATTCCAAATCAGCACAACGGTGACGAAGGCGGCCGCCGCCAGGGCGGCGGCGCAACACACGATCATGCGCTCGATTGGTTCGCCCTTGTGTCGCTCCTGCGGGTGCTCACCCTCACGCGTGCGCCAAGTGCCAATCTCGATACGGTAATGGTCGAGGATGGCGAAAGGATATGCGGCGACCAACAGGGATGCGGCGGCACAGCTCGCAGCGGCGATCGAGTAAGCGAGCCTGCCGGGCTCGGGCATCGCCGTCAGAGGCAGCACCACCAACAGCAGCGACAGCAGGACGGCGACAAGAATGAGATAATCGGCCCAGGCTAACCAGTTTGGTGATTGCGGATCGGCATCACGTACGCGCAGCTCGCGCTGGATGCGAAACATGAATACCGAAATGCCAAATCCGGAAAGAATACTGGCGACTGTAAGATAGGGTTGCGGAGTGGGCATTGCGGCACTCTACCTTTGGACGACCTCAATTTCAGCGGACAAACATCTGGTACACGGTGATAACAACTTCCAGCAGGATAAGAACGATGATGATTCGTTCGAGACGCAATGAACGCTCGGTGTCGATGATATCCGCCAAGGCCTGTCCAGTATCGGAGATCACGGTCAGCTTCCGGGTCAGGAGATCGGCGCGCTCTTTCAGTTCATATTCGTCCTCGAGCCTGGCATAAAATCGTTCCAGATCTGGCCGTTCCCAAAGCACGTCGGGCTTTTCCGCGACCGCAACGAGGCCTGACATGCGTTGCTGAACCAGCAATGCATTTCCGATGTGCTTCAGGATCGACCGGCGGCCACCCGGCGTGCGCCCATGCTCCGCCAGCTCGCGCGCGAGAGGCTCAATAACATCGAAGACTGCGCTGACATTCCGCTCGTCATGCGCCAGGATCAAATTGGTCGCGATCGCGTCCGCAATGATCAGCACATGCTCCGGCAACAGTGCTTTAAGCGTTATCGTGCCGGCAGGTGTGATCTGCTCGTCTTTTTCCGGTGCGATCTCGACCTGTGCCGATTCTTCCTCGTGCCTCGCAAATCGCCCAATCACGCGTCCCGCAAGGCTTTGCAGTATTTCGTTTTCCTGCTGTGGCGCCATGCCGAACAGCACGACAGCGCCATAGCGGAAGAGCACGACAAAGCAGCCCCCTTCGACACGAAAGGCCAGGGGCGTCGTCGACAGGACGTCCTGACGCTCTAGCCCCGTAGTGTCAATGCGATCGCCCAGCAACAGGGCCCGGACATTCATGCAGGGTTTGCCTTGGCTCTCGACAATTGTTCAGCGGAAAGGAACCGCCACGATGGGTGCACGTGTATCCTAACGCGTGAACGTCCGCTTCGGACCAAAAGCAGTCTTCATCAGCCGCACCGGGCATGCTGCCCCACATTTCTCGCCGCAACTCAGCACAGAAGCAATGAGCGTGAGACGCAGAACCCGGCAGTGCCGC
>DATJJM010000147.1:0-2814 GCA_035492535.1 Acetobacteraceae bacterium
TGTCGAGGTGGTCACCGGTCAGGGCGCCGTGCTGCGGCGGGAATTGCCGCTATGGCTCAACCAGCAGGAATTCCGCAGGCTTGTGCTGGCTGCCGCCTATCCACACGCCGCCAATCCAGGTGCTGTGCGTCTACTGTTGCGGCGAACCAGATGACGCCCTTCGGGGCGCGCCTCCGTGCCCTCCGGGCTGAGCGTGGTGTCACGCTGCATCACCTCGCCGCCGAGTTGCAGGTTTCCGCGGCCTATCTCTCCGCTCTCGAGCACGGCCGTCGTGGGGCGCCCAGCGCGGGCCTGGTACACCAGGTCAACGAGTTCTTCGGCCTGATCTGGGACGACGCCGAGGATCTGGCCCGGCTTGCCCGGCTGTCGCATCCCCGTGTCACGGTGAACACGGCAGGGCTGACCCCGGAGCAGACGGCGCTGGCCAACCGGCTGGCGCAGACGATCCACCGTCTGACCCCGGAGACCGTGGCGGCGCTGCATGCGGTCCTGGACACCACGGCACGCGCCGAAAAACCCCGGCTGCGCAGGGCTGCCGGAGCGGGGCGAGGTTAACGCCCCGGCGGCCTCGCCTGACGGTCGGACAGAACCTGCAAAGTCGTTGCGTTCCGCCCCCACACCGACGATAACGCAACCTATCCAAGCAGAAACCCGGTAAGGGTGCTCGTTCAGCGTGTAATCAACTAGCGGATGTGGGGATTGACGCGGAAGATCTCTGCCGGCTTGCCAGGTGGCGCGATCGCGATCCTGGGCGGCGCCTGCCGCTTTCCCGGCGCGAACAGTTTCAGCGAAGTCGCTGACATCCTGCTGACGGGGCGCGATGCCCTCGCCGGCGACCGGCCCTCCCTCTGGGTCCATGATCGCTATAGGCATCCGGCGCCTCGCACCCGCGGGCGAACCTACACGTTCGATCACGGCCTGCTCGACAACGTCGACCGGTTCGACGTCGAGCTGTTCGGGATCTCGCCGCGCGAGGCCCAGCAGATCGATCCGCAACAGCTCCTGCTGCTCGAGGTCGCACACGAGGCGCTGGAGGATGCCGGACTGTCGCGCACGGCGCTGGCAGGCACCAGGCTGGGCGTGTTCGTCGGTGCATCGTTCTGCGATCACTTCCATCGCCGGCTGATGGATGTCGCCACGCTCGATGGCTACTTCATGACCGGCGCGGCCATGAGCATCCTGTCGAACCGGATCTCGCACGCCTTCGACTGGAAAGGCCCGAGCCTCACCGTCGACACCGCGTGTTCATCCGCGCTTGTGGCACTGCATCTCGCCTGCCAGGCGCTGCGGTCGGGCGAGGTCGATACCGCCGTGGTTGGCGCGGTCAACCTGCTGCTGGCGCCGGAACCGTTCGTCGGCTTCGCCCAGGCGTCCCTGTTGTCGCCCACCGGACGCTGCCGGCCGTTTTCCGCCGCGGCCGACGGCTATGTCCGGTCAGAAGGAGCCGGCGTCGTGGTCCTGCGCCGGCGCGACGCCCTCGCGCCGGATGATGCGCCGCGCGCCTGGGTGCTGGCCACGGGCTCGAACTCGGACGGCCATACCAACGGCATATCGCTGCCCAATGCCGCGACCCAGTCGGCGCTGCTGCGCCAGGTCTATGCCGATGCAGGCGTGACGCCGGATGAACTCTGCTATCTCGAAGCGCACGCCACCGGGACCGCGGTCGGCGATCCGATCGAGGCGCGCGCCATCGGCGAAACACTCGGTCGTGCGCGCGCCCGCCCACTCCCGGTCGGTTCCGCCAAGTCCAGCTTCGGACATCTCGAGGCAGCCAGCGGCATGGTCGGGCTGTTCGCAGCCATGACGGTGCTCCAGTCACGGGCGCTGCCGCAACTGGCCCATTTCGCGGCGCCCAACCCCAACATCGATTTCGCCGCGCTGGGCCTGGAACCAACCTGCGTCGGCCGGCCGCTTGCCGATGATGAGGCCGCCATCGTCGGCATCAATTCGTTCGGCTTCGGCGGGACCAACGCCCACGCGATCGTCACATCGGATCCGCCTGCTTCCTCTCCGGCGCGTCGGACCTCCGCGGCCGTCGGGACACCGCCACCGCTCGTCCTGTCCGCGCAGAGTGCTCCGGCGCTCGCCGAGCTGGCGGATCGCTGGACGGACTTCCTTGCGGACCTGCCAGAGCAAGAGCTGGCGCCCGTCCTGCGCGGCGCCGCGCGGGGTCGTGCGTCATACGACCACCGCCTCGCCGTGCATGCGGCCACCCCCGGCGCGCTGTCCGAGGCCTTGCAGGCATGGCGCCGCGGCACGCCGGACGCCGCGGCGGTCGAGGGCCACGCCAGCCCCGGCGCACTGGGCTTCGTATTTTCCGGCAACGGCGCCCAGTGGGCCGGGATGGGTCAGCTCGCCATGCGCGAGAACGCCGCCTTCCGCGACGCGTTCCGTGCGCTCGATCCGATGCTCGCCGCGCGCCTCGGATGGTCGGTGCTCGAGGCTCTGAATGCGCCGGACCCGGACAGGATGCGCCGGACCGACGTCGCCCAGCCGATGCTGTTCGCGGTGCAGTATGCCCTGGTGGAGGCGCTAGCCACGGCAGGTGTTCGCCCGGCTGCGGTCGCCGGCCACAGCGTCGGCGAGATCGCGGCCGCCTGGGCCTGCGGCGGCCTCGACCTGGGAGCGGCGCTCGACGTGCTGGTCACCCGCAGCGCCTTGCAGCAGCGCACGCACGGCCTGGGCCGCATGGCGGTCTGCGGCGTGGATGCCGCGACCGTCCGGGCGATCTTCGCCGAGCACGATCTGGCGCTCGAGGTTGCGGCCGTGAATGCGCCGCGCGCGGTCACCGTTGCCGGCCCCGCCGGCGACATC
>DATJJM010000148.1:0-6799 GCA_035492535.1 Acetobacteraceae bacterium
GTTACCTACACGGTGATCTTCGGCACCAAGGACAACGCGATCGTCAACTTGAAGGTCAATAATTCAGTCGGCGCCGTCATCAGAGCCGGTTTCGATGTCATGTTCTCCGACCGATGGGGGGCATTCCTGAGTGTCAACAAAGTCTTTGTTGCCACCAACGCCAGTGGTAATGCGGCTATCCCCACACTGGTTGGCGCTCCTGTCAGCGCCCATGTCAGTTTCAATCCACTGGTCCTGTTCTCGGGCATAACCTATCGCTTCTGATCGCATGAATGGCGAAAGTTGTGCAGCGTGTGGAATCAAATGCACCTGCGCGACGCCATCACCAAGCCGTTCGACAGCCAGATCGAAATCGCGATGAAACAGACGACACGCCACACCGCGTCCGCTGCTCAGACAGCACTCCCAGCCTCAAAGCGATGAATAGGACGGGCTAGCCAACGTGTATCGTCGCCAATAATACCGTCTGCACTTCACTTCCCCTTCCGCGCGCCCGCCACGGCGTCCTGCAAATCCCCCAGTTCCATCGCCCCCGGCAGCAGATCGCCACCGATCACCAGTGCAGGCGTGCCATCCACGCCAATGCTGCGCGCCAGTTTCACATTCGCATCGAGCCGTGCGGCGATCGCCGGGTCGTCCATGTCACGCTCCAGCCGCGGCCAATCGAGGCCTAGCTTCACTGCCGCGTCCTTGATCATCGGCTTGGTGGTCTGCGGCGGCGCCGCCATGATCGCGGCACGCAGCTTCTCGTAGGCACCCTGCTTCTCCGCTGCCAGCAATGCCTTGGAGCCCAGCACGCTTGGCGGCCCCAGAATGGGCAGATCCTTGTAGACCAGCCGCACGCCGCGATCGTGCGACAGCAGCTCCGTCATCGTCGGCTCCATCTTGCGGCAATACGGGCAACGCGTGTCGAAGAACTCGACGATCGTTACATCACCGTTTGGATTGCCGCCGACGGGGTCGTCCGGCGACGCCAGCCTGTTCCCGAGCGAGGCGATCTTCGCCTTCTGCTGCCGGGTGTCCTCATCCTGCATGGCAGTGACCGCATCGCGCAGGATGGTCGGATCCTTCTTCAGGGCGTCGCGCATGATCTGCACGATCGCGGCGCGCTGAGCCGGGGTGAACTCGTCGGCACGCACTGGGGCAACGACCAGGCACGTCATCGCGCAGAACAGGAGCAACTGGGTGAGACGGGTCATTCGTATTCCTCTATGCGGCCCGGTTGCCGCTGCGGCGGAAGGCGTTTATGGCACGGGCCGAGTGCGGAAACGAGGACAGGTCACGGTGAGTCGCAGCAAGGCGGGCGGGATCAAACGACTGCGCGCCAGCGCGCTTTTGCTCCTCACATTGGCGTGCAGTGCCTGCGACACGGTCAACAGCGCCGTGAGCAGCGTCGGCAACGTGTTCGGGCCGAGCGGCCCGGCCGAGGGCCAGCCCGGCTACATCAAGGGCTTCCTGGGTGGTGCAGTGGCGGACGAGCCGCGGGCGGCGCTGGTGGCGCGCGAGATCCTGTCACGCGGGGGCACCGCGGCGGATGCGGCGGTGGCGCTCGGATTCGCGCTCAGCGTGACCTTGCCATCGCGCGCCGGCCTGGGCGGGGGCGGGGCCTGCGTCGCCTACGGTGCGGACGCCAAGTCGGTCAACAAGGGCACGCCCGAGGCGATCATGTTCCTGCCCGTGGCGGGCAAGGCCTCCAGCCCGAACGAAGACCGGCCGGCCGCCGTGCCGATGCTGCCGCGCGGCATGTATCTGCTGCATGCGCGCTACGGCAAGCTGCCGTTCGAGAGCCTGATCGTGCCGGCCGAGCAGCTTGCCCGCTTCGGTACCCCGGCCTCGCGCGCCCTGGTGCGTGATATAGGCACCGTGTCCGGGCCACTGCTTGCCGATCCGCAGGCCAGAAGCGTGTTCTCGGTGAACGGGGCGCCGCTCACCGAGGGCCAGCCGCTGATCCAGACCGACCTTGCGTCCACGCTGTCACGGATGCGGGTGGAGGGCGTGGGCGATCTGTACACCGGCGCGCTGGCACAGCGCATCGACCAGGCGTCGCCGCTGGCTGGCGGCCCGATCAGCATGGCCGACTTGAGAGGCGCACTGCCGAAGCTGGCACCGGCGATGGTGCTGCCCGAGCGGAACGACCAGGTGGCGTTCCTGCCAACGCCCGCAGATGGCGGACTGGCGGCCGCGGCGGCGTTTGCCGTGCTGCAGCGCAATCCCAATGATGTAGGCGGCGCCGCCGCGCGCTCGCTGGCCGCCGCGGCGCGCTGGAGGGCAGGGGGCATGGATGGCGATACCGTGCTGCACACGCCCAATCTGCCGGTGCAGGCGCTGCCGCCGCTGCCGGCCTCGACCAGCTTCCTCACGCTGGACAAGGACGGCAATGCGGTGGCCTGCGCGCTGAGCATGGATAACCTGTTCGGCACCGGGCGCCTGCTGCCAGGGATGGGCATCCTGCTGGCGGCCTCGCCCTCGGTGGCGCCTGCGCCGCTGTATGCCGCGGCGATCGCCTGGAACAGCAATGTCCACTCGTTCCGCGCCGCGGTGGGCGGCTCCGGCCAGGATGGCGCCGCGACGGCTGTGGCGGTTGGCATGATGAATGCGCTGCGCACCAACCGGCCGATGAGCCAGCCGGTGCCCGAGCCTGGCCGCGCCAACGTGATCGAGTGCTTCGACTACCTGCCGGGCAACAACGGAAGCTGCGCCTGGGCGGTGGACCCGCGTGAGCCGGGCCTCGCCGTCGGCGGCACCTGAACCTCCACACCAAGCCGAAAGAGGGACGAACGAATGACCGTGCGTGGATACAAGAGTATCGTCACGACTGCACTGCTGCTGGGGCTGGGCGGCGGCACTGCCTGGGCGCAGGCGCAGCCAGCGACGACGGATGTCGGGCCGGGGCGCATCTTCTGCCGCAGTGCCACCGCATGCGAGCTGGATATCGGGACGCCCGCCAGCCTGAAATACAAGATCGATCCGGCCGCGCTGGAAGGCGCCGACAAGGATCGTCTGGTGAAGCACTGCACGGTGAAGGGGGCGCCTTGCGTCGCGACTGTGACCGGGACGGATGCGAAGTCCACGATCAAGGCGACGAAAATCAAGTTCTACAACTGATGCCGGCTGGATGACGCCCGTGCTGCCATTGCTGCGCGCGGCGCAAAGATTGTGCATCGTGCCCTGACCAGCGAAAACACTGCTTGCATTCGGTCATGCGTCCAGGCTTCGCTGCGGACGAGTGACGGGTAGAGCGGGATTTGGTGTCAGGTGAAATGACCCGCGCACCCTTCGGCTCCGACGTTGGGCGGAGGGCCTCGCCATGGGTCAAGGCAATCTGATCGTCTCGCTGTCCGGCTTCCTGGTGGGATTGCTGGTCGGGCAGACCGGGACGGGCGGCGGCTCGCTCATGACGCCGCTGCTGGTGTTGCTGTTCGGTATCCATCCGGCCACTGCCGTGGGCACCGACCTGCTGTATGCGTCGGCGACCAAGTCGGTGGGCACGCTGGTGCACGGCGCACATCACACCGTGAACTGGCGCATCGTGGGGTTGCTGTCGTCCGGCAGCGTGCCGGGGACAGTGGTGACGCTGCTGGTGCTGTCGCAGTTCAACCTGAACAGCCGCCGTGCCGGCGCGGTGATCTCCGTGATGCTGGGGGTGTTGCTGCTGCTGACCGCGCTCTCGCTGGTCTTCCGGCGGCAGTTCGTGGGCGTGCTGGGGCCGCGGATGGAGGCGCTGACGTCGCGGCAGGTGGCGCGGAGCACGGTCGCGGTGGGCGTGCTGCTGGGTGTGCTGGTGACGATCACGTCGGTCGGGGCTGGCGCGTTGGGGGTGACGTCGCTGCTGCTGCTGTATCCACGGCTGCCGATGGCGAGCATCGTCGGGTCCGACATCGCCCATGCCGTGCCGCTGACGCTGGTGGCGGGGCTGGGGCATTGGTGGATCGGTTCGACCAACTGGTCATTGCTGATGTGGCTGCTGATGGGGTCGATCCCCGGCATCGTGCTGGGCAGCTATCTGGCGGTGCGGGTGCCGGATGCGGTATTGCGGCCGATCCTTGCCGCGACTCTCGCGGTGGTAGCGGGGCAGTTGTTGTTCTGAATGTTGAAGATCGGTCGCGGGGCGAGTGCGCCGCCATTCATCGTGATGGATGTGATCGCGGCGGCGAACGCACAACAGGCGTCGCTGCCGGCCGGTGCGCCGGGCGTGATCCGCATGGAGGTAGGGCAGCCAGGGACCGGGGCGCCTGCGGGCGCCGTTGAGGCTGCGATGGCGGCGCTGCGATCGGGCGATCCGCTGGGATACACCGAGGCGTTCGGGCGGCGGTCGCTGCGCGAGCGGATCGTGGCGCATTACCGCGGCTGGTATGGACTGGATGTACCGCTGGAGCGGGTGGCGGTGACGGTGGGAGCCTCGGGCGGGTTTCCGCTGGCCTTCCTGGCGGCGTTCGATCCGGGGGATCGGGTGGCGCTGACCTCGCCATTCTATCCGCCTTACGTGAACATCCTGACGGCGCTGGGCATGCAGCCAGTGATCCTGGAGGCGGGGCCGGAGACGCGGTTCCAGCCGAGCGTCGCCATGCTGGAACGGCTGGATCCGGTGCCGGATGGACTGATCGTGGCCAGTCCGTGCAATCCGGCAGGGACCATGCTGCATCCCGAGGAGCTGGCGGCACTGGCGGCGTGGTGCGAGCGGGCCGGCGTCCGGCTGATCAGCGACGAGATCTATCACGGGCTGAATTACGACAGTCCGATCACCACGGCCGCGTCGCTCAGTCCCAGCGCGGTGGTGGTGAACAGCTTCTCGAAATACTTCTCGATGACGGGGTGGCGGGTGGGATGGCTGGTGCTGCCCGAGGACATGGTGCGGCCGGTGGAGCGGCTGGCACAGAACCTGTTCATCAGCGCGCCGTATATCTCACAGGTGGCGGCGGAAGCGGCATTCGATTGCCATGACGAGTTGCAGGCGAATGTCGCGCGCTACCGCCGTTCGCGCGATCATCTGCTGCGCGCGCTGCCGGAGGCGGGGTTCGGCCGGTTATCGCCGGCAGAGGGCGCATTCTACCTGTTCGCGGATATCAGCGAGCGGGCGAATGACAGCGCTGCGTTCTGCGCCCGAGTGCTGGCGGAAGTCGGAGTTGCCGTGACGCCAGGCGTGGACTTCGACCATGCACGGGGAAACCGGTTCCTGCGGTTCTCGTATTGCGGTCCCGAGGCAGACATGCGCGAGGCGGCGGAACGGTTGCGCGCCTGGAGATAGGGATCACGGTCGCGGGTTGGGCTTCATCACCAGATGGCGATGGCCAAGGCGCTGCGCCTGCTGGTCGCTGTGCGTGACCATGACGATGGTGGTGCCGGCGGCCAGGCGTTCGCGCAGCAGCACCTCGACGCGCTCGGTGCTTTCCTGATCGAGCGCGCCGGTGGGTTCATCCAGCAGCAGAACCGGCGAGGTCAGCGACAGCGTGCGGATCAGGGCCATGCGCTGACGCTCGCCGGTGGACAGCTGGACGACCGGTGCATCAAACAATCCCGTTGCGAGCGCCAGCCGGGGTGCGATGTCGCGCGCGAAGCGGAGCGTGTCGCCGTGGAAATGTTCGGCGATCGTTTCGTGCCACCAGCCTGGTTCGGCAGCGTTGTACACGACGCGCCGGCGCCAGGCGGGCGCAGGCATCGAACGGCGCTCCATGCCGTCAAGGAACACCTCGCCCTGGCTCGGGTCGAGATCGGCGATCATGCGCAGGAACAGACTCTTCCCCGCCCCTGATGGGCCGGTGATGGCAAGACACTCGCCCTCGGCGAGGGCCATATCGAACGGGCCGGAAAGGCGGCTGCGCAGGCTGACGAGACGCAGCCGATCCACCTATCCGCCCGCGAATTTCGCCAGCAGGCGGACGTGCGAGCGGATGCCATGGTGGAAGCAGCGCTGCTCGAATTTCTCGTTGGGGCTGTGCACCTGGTCATCGTCGAGGCCGAAGCCCATCAGGAGGGTGTCGAGCCCGAGCACACTGTGCAGTGATGTCACCACGGGGATCGAGCCGCCGCAGCCCATCAGGATGGCAGGCTTGCCGTATTCCTCGGACAGGATCGCCTGCGCGGCGCGCACCCAGGGACTGTCGAGGTTCACCTCGATGCCAGGCGAACGCGAAAAGTTTTCGAACTCCACCTGCGCGCCCGGTGGCAGCCGGTCATTCACGAAGCGCTTGAACTGTTCGAACACCTCGTTGGGATCCTGGTTGGGCACCAGGCGGAACGAGACCTTGGCGCTCGCCTCGGAGGCGATCACGGTCTTGCTGCCGGCGCCGGTATAGCCACCCCAGATGCCGTTGATGTCGGCCGTCGGCCGTGCCCAGAGGCGTTCCAGCGCGGAATAGCCCTTTTCCCCAACCGGTTCGGTGAGGCCCACCTTGCCGAGGAAGGCTTGCTCATCGAAGCCGAGCGCGTCCCATTGCGCGCGCTGCGCGTTGGAGACTGGCTTTACCGTGTCGTAGAAACCCGGAAGCTGGATGCGGCCGTTGGCGTCCTGGAGGTCGCCGAGGATCCTGGTGAGGGCGTTGATGGGGTTCAGCGCGGAACCGCCGAATAACCCGGAATGCAGGTCGCGGTTGGCCGCTTTCAAAGTGACCTGCACGTAGGTCATGCCGCGCAGCGTGGTGCTGATCGCCGGTGTATCGACATCCCACATACCGGTGTCGCTGATCAGCGCGAGGTCGGAGGCGAGCTCGGTCTTGTTACTGATAAGGAACGGTTCCAGATTGGGGCTGCCGACTTCCTCCTCGCCTTCGATGATCGCCGTGATGTGTGCGGGAATACCACC
>DATJJM010000149.1:0-15175 GCA_035492535.1 Acetobacteraceae bacterium
GCCTCTGCCTCATTCGCATTCACCGGGAAGTGCTCGTAGTTCAGCCCCCCCGGATGCGACACATGATGCGTCAGCCCGCCCAGGCTGCGCTGCGTCCATCGATCGTAGATATCGAACACCAACGGCGTATGCGCCGCGATCGTCGGATGCAGCGCATTCGGCGGCTGCCACGCCTTGAAGCGCACGCCGCCCACCAGCTCGCCCGCCCGATCCGTCGGTGTCACCGGCACCGCATGCCCATTGCACGCCAGCACATAACGCTCGTCCGCCCAGCCCGACACCAGCGCCTGCACCCGCTCCACCGAGCTATCGACATAGCGCACGGTCCCCCCCGCCGCCGGCTCCTCGCCCAGCGTGTGCCAGGGCTCCAGCGCGTGCCGCAGCTCCAACCCAACCCCGCGCACACTCACCTCACCGATCTTCGGAAACCGGAACTCCAGATGCGGCGCGAACCACGCGGGATCCAGCCGGAACCCGTGCGTGCCCAGCTCCTCCAGCACCTCGCCGAAATCCTGCGCCACATAATGCGGCAGCATGAAATCGTCGTGGATACGCGTGCCCCAGCGCACGAGGCGCCGCTCATACGGCCGCTCCCAGAACGCCGCCACCGCCGCACGCATCAGCAGAAGCTGCACCGCCGACATCTGTGCATGAGGCGGCATCTCCAGCGCCCGGAACTCCACAAGCCCGAGCCGTCCGGAACTCGTCTCCGGTGCATACATCTTGTCGATACAGAACTCGGTCCTGTGCGTATTCCCGGTCATGTCCGCCAGGATATTGCGGAACAGCCGATCCACCAGCCAGGGCGGCGTCTCCCGCCCCGCCCCGATCTGCGCGAACGCCGTCTCCAGCTCTGCCAGAGAATCCTGCCGCGCCTCATCGATCCGCGGATGCTGGCTGGAAGGGCCGATGAACAGCCCGCTGAACAGATACGAAAGGCTCGGATGATTGTGCCAGAACCCCAGCAGCGACTTCAGCAGATCGGGCCGCCGCAGAAACGGACTGTCCGCCACCTCCGCCGCCCCCATCACCACGTGGTTGCCGCCGCCGGTGCCGGTGTGGCGCCCATCCAGCATGAACTTTTCCGTCGCCAGCCCGACCTGTCGCGCTTCCTCGTACAGCGTTTCGCCACGCTCGATCAGCTCCGGCCACGACGCAGACGGATGCACATTCACCTCGATCACACCCGGATCAGGCGTGACGGAGAAATGCTTCAGCCGAGCATCACGCGGCGGCAGATACCCCTCCAGCACCACCTTCCGCCCGAGCTCGGTCGCCGTGTCCTCGATCGCCGCCGCCAGCGCGAGCCAATCCTCCGCATCATACAGCGGCGGAAAGAACACGCGGATGACGCCACCCCGCGCTTCCACCGTCAGCGCCGTGCGCACCAGGTCCGACTCGCCACGCCCCACCTCCGGCAGTGACTGCACCACCGGGCGGAACCCTTCCGCCCCCGCGCCCATGTTGTCCGAGGTCACCAGCCGCAACGCCTGCCGCGACGGCAACAGTCCCCGCCGAGCAAACGGATCCGGCTCGACCTGCTGCTCAACCTCAGACTCATCCGTCCAGGGCAAACTTTCCAGCGGCAACCGATGGCCAATCGGCGAATCACCCGGCACCAGGAACAGCGTTCCACCCCGCAGGAACCACTGCCCGCTCTGCCAGATGCGCACCCCATCCCGCAGCGCCCGCCGCAGCGGCAGCACGCTGCCCACCGGCGCCTCCAACCCCCGTCCGAACACCCGCGTCAGCCGCTCCCGCTCCAGCGGATCGCGCAGCTTCGCATCCTCGGTCAGCACGTTCGCCGGCAGCCGGTGCTCGCGCCACAGGTAGTAGTGGATGTCCTCAAATGCGGGCTGAACCAGCGACGGGTCCACCTGCAACCGCTCCGCCAGCGCGCCGCAGAACCGCGCCGCATCCGCCGCGGTCGCGCCCTCATCATCCTCATCCGCGGCGAACAGGCCAGGATCGCGCCAGATCGCCTCGCCATCCGCGCGCCAGTGGGAATACAGCGCCCACCGAGGAAGCTGCTCGCCCGGATAATGCTTCCCGAACACATTCTGCAGCGCCGCGCCGGGCGCCCACAGCGTCTGCAAGCGGCGCATCAGCTGCCCCGCCAGACGCTGCTTCGTCGGCCCCAGCGCATCCGTCGTCCACTCCGGCGCCTCGAAATCACTCGCCGAAACGAATGTCGGCTCGCCCCCCATCGTCAGCCGGATATCGCCGCGCGCCAGCGACCGATCCACCGCGGCACCCATCGCCAGCACGTCCTGCCACTGCGCTTCGGTGTACGGCTTCGTCACCCGAGGCGTCTCGCGCACCCGCACCAGCTTCATATTGAAGCCGAACTCCGTCTCGCACGGTTCCACCAGCCCGCTGATCGGCGCCGCCGACTGCGGATCAGGTGTCGCCGCGAGAGGAACATGCCCCTCCCCGGTCAGAAGCCCGGACGTCGGGTCCAGCCCGACCCACCCTGCGCCCGGCAGATACACCTCCGCCCAGGCATGCAGATCGCAGAAATCAGCCGTCGGCCCCTCGGGCCCTTCCAGCGGCTTCACATCCGCCACCAGCTGGATCAGGTACCCCGACACGAACCGCGCCGCATAGCCAAGCTGCCGCAGCAACTGCACCAGCAGCCACGACGAATCGCGGCACGAGCCCTTGGCCGCCGCCAGCGTCTCCTCCGGCGTCCATACGCCAGGTTCCATCCGTACCACGTAGCTGACGCGCTGCTGCACCATGCGGTTCAGCTCGACCAGCATATCGACATTGCGCCGCTCCCCGCGCGGCACCTGCTGTACCAGCGCCGTCAGCAACGGCCCCATCGGCAAAAGCCGCCGGAACGGCGCCAGCTCCTGCTCCAGCACCGCGTCGTACGCAAACGGCCAGGTCTCCGCCTCCGGCTCCAGGAAGAAGTCGAACGGATTGATCGTCGTCATGTCCACAACGAGATCGACCGTCACGTCGAAATGCGTCACCCGTTCGGGGAACACGATGCGCGCCAGGTAATTCCCCTGCGGATCCTGCTGCCAGTTCAGGAAATGCGGTTTCGGCGCAATCGCCAGCGCATAGGACAGCACGGTGTTGCGCGTCTGCGGCGCCGGCCGCAGCCGCACTGTCTGCGGCCCAAGCGAAATGGGGCGCTCGTAGCGATACGCCGTATGATGCGTGAGTGCGACCGCGATCGACATGGTCTCTGCGTTGTCCTGCACGATGTTGCCGGGGCGCATTCAGTGTGCGGCGGATTGTGCAGCGCAGCAAGGCGCATTCCGAACGACGTACCGGTGGAATGCGACCCCGGCCTAGCCCTGCCGTGCCCTCCGTCTCCCCGCCCGGA
This sequence comes from Acetobacteraceae bacterium, assembly GCA_035492535.1. Taxonomy (GTDB): domain Bacteria; phylum Pseudomonadota; class Alphaproteobacteria; order Acetobacterales; family Acetobacteraceae; genus JAMXLO01. Next base: position 3,338 of record DATJJM010000149.1, read on the forward strand.
GTTCGGACACACTACCGTTCTCATCGGGTGGCTCTTTGGACTGCTCAAGCTCGCGCAGGAAACGGTCAAGCTCCTCGCGCTCGGGAGACCGGTCGAACACGGCCGCATCGCCATGCATGATCTTTCCCACCTGGGCTTCGTCGGTTCGGTCGGCGTCCAGCTTCTGAATGATCACCTCGCCGTTGGTGATCGTCCTTGCAGCATTCTGGTCGGTGGTCAGATAGCGCCCAGTCATCGTCAGCGTCTCGCCCAGCTCTTCCTTGCTTGAGTAATTGAACCCAAGATCGGTGATGAACTGAAAGTAGTCACTGGAAATCAGCTCCGGACGGCGCTCGAACATCCAGAATATATTGATGTCGGTGATGGCTATGAACCCATCATACTCCCAGTACCGAAGATTCCCCCGTCGCTCGATCATAGGGAAATTGAGCTTGCAGCGAATCACGTGGCCGGCCTTCATCTTGAGGACGTAACGCACCTCCATGGGACATCTGAACCAGAAGGTTGCTGCCGCCCGATATCGCTTGACCCACACATGATAGAGGCCCGCGTACAGCTTGAAATGCTTTTCGCACTCGCTTCTGCTGAGATAGTACATCCTGGGGAAAAGTGGCAGCTGCGTATAGTGGCTGTGATCGATGATCTGTTGGCAATCCTTCACGCCGATGCCAAGCACATTCGCCGCTTCGTATATATGAGGATATCGACTGGATCTGAACAAGCCGTGGAATTCATCGACCTTGGCCAAGGCTCGCTCGGCAGTCTCGTTGCTCAGGCCGGCACGGCTGCTGCCGCGCTGCACGTACGCCGGCTTCGCAGCCTCCCGGATATGATCTTTGACCGTGCCAAACAGCTCTGCCGGCTTCCGGCCAAGTGATTCCGTCTTCTTCCAGTTCGTGAGCGTCATCCGGACGATGCCAAGATAATCCGCGATTTTGTTCTCGGTTATGTCGCCGGATATCAAGTCTTTCCATAGTGGATTACCTGCCGAGGCAAACAACAGCATCATTCTGGCTTCGTGGCTCATCGGCCCCCCTGTCGCCGTCGATGGAATGCCAAACGCTTTTGGAATGTCAATACCAGGCATAACGCGCCGCAAACTGCTCTCAATCCGCATCCAATCGTCGCTTCGCTCAGGCGCGAACGGTTAGTTGATCAGAGGGGCCTGCAAAGCGGAGTATCCCAATGCGTAGCGAACCTTCACCGGAACTCTATACTGTCGTTACTGAGTCAGATCGCTTTGTCCCAGGCGTGCTCCTTGTACTTTGCAGCGGCGCGGGATGGTATACGTTCCGCGGCCTGTTGCTCGAGACCAGCGGTCGCTGGGCCGCGTCAGTCACGGCAGCCGTGATGGCCCTGGTGGTCGGAGTCGCTTTGTTCACCTGCTGGCGGACGCTGCTGCGGCAGGCAGCGTTGCTGCCCGGCGCCGCCTGGAAAGCGCCACCACTCATGATGGTCTGCCTCGGCTTTGGCATCGGCACCAGCGGCATCTTCTCGTTCATGGGAATTGAAGGGCCGGACGCAGTCCGGATCTACATGGATCACGGCGTCGCCGCGATGTCGACGAACTTCGCCAGCGTGCGCCGGTTTGTCACAGACAACATTGGCACCGCCAAGGCCCAGATCGAGGCCGTTCAGGCAAAGCTCGACACATCGGCCACCTCGGCACGCGACGGCAGCACGATCTTGAGCGGTGCGGGCGCGGTCTCCGGTTCGTATCAGCAGATCAGTGTGGCTGCCGGGACCGCGCTGAAGGAAATCGATGGTCGGACGAAGCAGACCGAGGTGCTCGGGAATGCGATCAACGATGATCTCGCGCAGCTGGGTGCGTTGGTGGGTGACGCGAAGATGGGGACGTCCGACCGTTTCGTTCGATACTATGTCGCGATGCACGCCATTCACCAGAAAATCGAGGCCTTTGCCGATCTCGATGTCACATCGGTCGTTGCCAGCGCCAAGACGGCCATGTCCTCGATCGTTCCGCTGCCGCTATCCGGCAAACGCGAGGTGGCAGCACGGCAGGCAGAGGCAATCGACAGTATCAAGGCCGCACTGCCGACGTTGCTCACCGCAACGTTGCAGCCCCGCCCGACCTTCACCGAGCCCGAGGCGGAATTCACGATGTCCGACGCCGTCCTGGCGACATGGCGGCATTTCGTACCGGTTGCCATCGCCATCGTGCTGATCGAGGCGACCCCCCTCTTCCTGTTGATCATGCGCCTCATGGCGGCACCGCATCTTTCGGGTGGCGGCGCCATCATGAACAGACCCTTGGTGAGCTACGGCGAAGCGAAGCAGCGATGGTCAGGCTGAGCGTTGCGCGCACAGCCATCACGCCAGACGCATGCCCAGTCGTCCCAGAATCCGTTTTCCCCGCGAGCGAAGAGGTTGAGCCGCCATGCTACGAAAAATCGCTGATGCGTTGAGCGATTGGACCGGTCCGGTGACGTCCCGATGTCTGGGCATCGCCACCGTCTCGGTGATCGCATTGCTGATCTGGTTCCAGGTCAGCCACGATCGACCCACGGAGCCCGCGGCCCCAATGCCACCTGCGGTGGGCAGTCCGGCTCCTGATCGCTCCATCGTTGCTGTGGAGGCATCCGCGGCCAGGCATGGGGAGATGCACAACGTTACGATCTTCCAGCGGGTGAACGAGTCGCTGCCAGGCGGCCGTGCGGTGTCAATCATTTCGGGCGCGCTGTACGCGTCTTCGAGTGGCCCAAGCCCCCAAAGCCAGTACTGCTATCTGCGGGTCGGCTACCAGACCGCGGAAAGCGAAATCGTGTTGTACCTTGCACGAAAGCAGGGAAGCGCCCCCCCGAAGCTGGTCAACCTGACCACCGCGGACGCAGCCGCGGTTGATCTGCCGTTGACCTTCGTGACGCAAATGGTCGATCGGTGCCGCTGGGTGTAGATGCCTCTGGGCGCAGCGGTACAGTTCGAACATGCGCTGTCACCGCGTCGCCATTCGGACCCCCGATCTGGAGACCGCCAAGCGTTGGTTTGTCGAGAAGCTCGACTTCGCGGCATCGCCGAGTGGGACTATGCGGACAAGCAGCTCACCGATGTTGCGCCCCCGACCGACGACCACGTCTTCATCGAATTTCTGGGCGGCGATGATTTGACCCCGAAGGATGTCCGTCCCTACGCCGGCCTCGGCGACAGCCTGAACTGGACCGGCCACCATCATTTCTGCCTCAACGTCGCCAGCGCTGACACGACTGTCGCAATCCTCTGCTCACGCGGCGTCACAGCGCTGTGTGGACATCGTCCCATACGCGTGGACTAATTATCCTCGTTAACGTTTGGGGCTGTGCTCGATGACCATCCATATTGCGGCCGTTCAGCCGCTCGTCGCACTGATCGCCGGGATCCTGATCCTTCTGATGCCAAGAATATTGAACTATGTCATCGCAATCTATCTGATCCTGATTGGCCTTATCGGCCTGTTCCCGAACCTCATCCGGTGATCCGGCGCGGAGTACCAAATATGTCGCTGGGCATCCCCCCATGCCCAGCGACGATCAAACATCGGCGCTTGAAGTCAGGTCGCTTGCCATCGCGTGATTGCCACTGTAGAGGGTGCCCCCATTTGGCAGTATCGATGGAGATTGCATTGCCTCGCAAAGTCAACTTCGCTCGCCATCTGCGCGATGCTCGTATCAGACGCGGGCTGTCGGTAGTGGAAGTTGCAGAACAGGTCGGCGTGAGCACGGCCAGCATCTACTTTTGGGAGACTGACCACTGTCGGCCCCGTGATGCCAATTTGAGTGCCCTTTGCAAGGTGCTGCGGCTGCCCATCAAAGCGACGAGGGCCATGGCGGCCGGCTAAGGTAGCCGCGCCCTTCCGTCGGCTTGGTTTCTCTTCGGCTGAGATACCCTGATCTGTCGTCGCTGAACTCCAGGATGTGTCAGTTCGTTTGAATGAAACGACCGGCGCTTCTTGGTTGCTTCTGCATCGCAGGACGTATCGCCGCCATGATGACCACCTAACTCTCACGGCCACGAGCCAGCGTGACGACAATGCGGTGCAGTGCGCTGTCGTTGAGTCTTGCCGCGGGTCACAAAGCAGGTCTGCCTGTGCATCCGCACGCCGGCAGCGCCGACAAGATTTCGGGTCACGTTTCTACAGGAAATTGACCGTCCGCTTCACCACGTCCTGACAAGGCCAGGCGTACTCATCACTGCTCGTCGCCGCCGTGCGAGGAAGCCCGACTACTGCGAGCTCAGATGGAATGTCCGGCATCCTGAAAATATGCCTTGACACCCGTCTAACGGTCCGTTAGATATATTGTCATGGAACCTGTTGTCTCCAGTCTCCCCAATAACATCACGGTGTTCCTCCACGCTGTCGCGATCCTGCTCGACTACGGCCGCCACCTCGTCGCCACCGTCAGGCACCGCGCCGCCGCTCCCAACTTCGCTGCCATCGCCGCCTGCTTCGGCACCGCCAACCTCACGACCATCCTCGCCCACCTGAACCGAGGTATCCTCCGCGCCACGGCACTCGAACGCGTTCTCCTCGCCCGCGCTGCCACCGGGAAAGACATTGACTTCGTCGAGCCCCGCGTCCGTCCGCCGCAGCAACACCCCGCCTTGGCGGAAGCCGTCCAGCCAGAGCAGCGTGTGGCCGCCTGCGCTGCCATCGGCAAGCGCGCGCCACGCCGGCTCCGCCCCGCTGGCTGGAACGATCCCGAACTCTTCATGCCCACATTGGAGGAACTCGAGCGCCAGGCGTGGCGCCGCCCCATCGGCCGCACCATCCGCGACATCTGCCTCGATCTCGCCGTCGTTCCAGGCTTCTGCCACAGCGCCTTCTGGAACGAGCTGTTCGAGATCATCACCTGGTTCGGCAGCAACGTCGGCGAGATCATGCAGGAAAAATCGCGCCGGCAGCGCGCTTTTTCCAAAGAGCAGGACCGCAACCCCGACGCCAACTGGGACTGGATCAACGCGAGCCGCGAGGCGCTCCGCAACATCCTCGGCTTCTTCATCGGCGAGCCGCCGGTGAACCCGCTGGACCCCGCCGCCGCCATCGCCACCGCCCCGCCCTGACCCGTCGCGAAGAAAATCGGAACCGCGGAACAGGCCGCAGGGAGCTGTGCCCTACGGGGCCAGAACGATTCGTTCGGCGCCGCCCGATTCACCGTCGGCCCACGCCTTCCAATCAGCCGGAGCCAGCAGGCACGCCCTCTTGCCAGTACCTGCACCCGTTGAGGAACAGGTTGACGCAATCATCGGCCCAGGCATCGAGTTCCGCCCGCGTCATCGCCACCCCCAGGCCAAGAGCACGACGCTGTGGCACCGTCATCAGCAGCGCCAGGAATTGCTCGGCGCCAAAGCCCGGCCGCTCGATCGCAAGCCGCCCCGCGCCGGCCTCACGCTCCAGCATGGTGGTGATTTGCTGCACCGCTTCGCCGCGACTGCCTTCCCGTGCGACGATCGCGGCCAGCTCGGGAAAGCGCTGCGCCTCTGTCAGCATCAACCGGCTGAGCGCCAGCGCCATCGGGGCGACGGCCGCGTGAACCGCCAGCCGCGCGAGGCGGCGCATCACCTCGCTGAAATCGCTGCCCTCAAACAGCGGCACGTCCGGTGGCGGCCTGATCCCCCGGATGATCCGCCGAAGCACGGCGTCGAACAGCGCCGCCTTGTCGGGGAAACGGTGATAGAAGGTTCGCTTGGAAATCCTTGCGCGCTGCGCGACCGCCTCGATGCTGGTGGCCCCGTAGCCTTCCGCCAGGAACAGCTCGGTCGCGACATCCAGGATGCGGTCCCTGAGCCGCGCCGCCTGCTCGCGCGAAGGCCGCCCGCCGCGCCGAGGGGATGCATCGGCGGTGACGTCGTCGTCCATGACACCACGAGTGCTCACGTCGCGAACCAGGTTCAGGGAGCTGCACCCGCCCAACGCCGGTGCAGGCCCGCGACTATACTAGCCGCCCGGCGGCGGCGCGTAGTAGCCCGGCGGCGCATAATAGGCAGGTGGCGGGTAATAGGCCGGCGGCGGCGCGTAATAGACGGGGGCCGGCGGATAATAGGCCGGTGGCGGTGCATAGACCGGTGCCGCCAATGCCCGGAACGGCGCCGTGGCGACGACTGCGGCACCGGCCACCACCGCCGCTCCGAGTGCGAACGGCCAGAAGACCGGGCCGCGGTGCCAGTGGGCCGAGGCCGGATTGACCGGGGCCGCTGCCAACGCAACCGAGGCAAAACCGACGATCGCCGCTTCCTTCAGCCTCATCATGAGCAACTCCCCAGATCAGCAATGCGGGCTCCTTTTAGCGCTCGCCAAAACCAAACGCAACCGTTCCGTAGCGTTATTTGCGCGGTGGACCTGGGCACACAAGGCAACCTCGGCGGGTCGACGCGCGCGCCGCCACACCCCCGGCTTCCCTTGCGCCTCCCTTCTCCCCATGATGCCCTGAACGACGCGTTTCGCAGGGGAAAGTCCTATGGCTGATGGCAGCATCGATACCCGCACCGCCCACATCTCGGCCGAGGAAGCGCTTGCCCTGCATGCCTCCGGTCGCCCGGGCAAGCTGGAAACACGCATCTCCAAGCCGATCACCACGGCACGCGACCTGTCGCTCGCCTATTCGCCCGGCGTCGCCGAACCGTGCCTGCACATCCAGCGCGACGCCTCCCTCGCCTACGACTACACGGCGAAGGGCAACATGGTTGCGGTGGTTTCCAACGGCACCGCCGTCCTCGGCCTCGGCAATCTCGGCGCAGTCGCCGCCAAGCCGGTGATGGAAGGCAAGATCGCGCTGTTCAAGCGCTTCGCCGATATCGACGGCATCGACCTGGAAATCGACTCCGAGGACGTCGATGACGTGGTCAACGCCGTCCGCTTCCTCGCCGGCTTCGGCGGCATCAATCTGGAAGACATCAAGGCACCCGAGTGCTTCGTCATCGAGCAGCGCCTGCGCGAGCTGATGGACATCCCGGTGTTCCACGACGACCAGCACGGCACCGCCATCGTCGCCGCTGCCGGCCTGATCAACGCCTGCCACCTCACCGGCCGTGAACTGCGCGACACCAAGCTGGTGGTGAACGGCGCCGGCGCCGCAGGCATCGCCTGCGTCGAGCTGCTGAAGGCGATGGGCATGCGCCCCGAGCACGTCGTGCTGTGCGACACCAGCGGCGTGATCTACCAGGGCCGCACCAAGGGCATGAACCAGTGGAAGTCGGCCCACGCCGCCGCCACCAACGCGCGCACGCTGACCGATGCGCTGGACGGCGCCGACGTGTTCTTCGGCCTCTCGGTGAAGGGCGCGGTCACCAAGGACATGGTCAGCCGCATGGCCGACAAGCCGATCATCTTCGCCATGGCCAACCCCGACCCGGAGATCACGCCCGAGGAAGCCCGTCAGGCCAGCCCCCACGCGATCATCGCCACCGGCAGAAGCGACTACCCGAACCAGGTCAACAACGTGCTCGGCTTCCCCTACATCTTCCGCGGGGCCCTCGACGTGCGCGCCAGCACGATCAACGAGGCGATGAAGATCGCCGCCGCCGAGGCGCTGGCCAACCTGGCGCGCGAGGACGTTCCCGACGAAGTCCACTCCGCCTCCGCCGGACGCCGCCTCACGTTCGGCCCGGAATACATCATTCCCAATGCGTTCGATCCGCGCCTGATCTCCTGGGTGCCGCCCGCCGTCGCCCGCGCCGCGATGGACAGCGGCGTCGCCCGCCGCCCGCTGATCGACCTGCGCCGCTACGCCCGCGAGCTCTCCGGCCGGCTCGATCCCACCGCCGGCGCGCTCGACGCCATCATGGAAAGCGTGCGCGCCAACCCCAAGCGCGTGGTGTTCGCCGAAGGCGAGGAGGAAAAAGTCGTCCGCGCCGCCGTCGCCTATCGCAACGCCGGCTACGGCCGCCCCATCCTGATCGGCCGCGAGGACCGCGTGAAGGCCACCATGTCCAGCCTCGGCCTCGGCATGGTCGAAGGCATCGAGATCCACAACGCGCGCCTCTCGCACAACAATCGTAAATACACCGACATGCTGTACAACCGCCTGCAGCGCCGAGGCTTCCTGCAGCGCGACTGCCAGCGCCTGGTCAACCAGGACCGCAACGTGTTCGCCGCCTGCATGGTCGCAACCGGCGATGCCGATGCGATGATTACCGGCCTGACCCGCTCCGCCGCCGTCTGCCTCGACGACATCCAGCACGTGCTCGACCCCACCCCGGGCGAGATCGCCTTCGGCCTCACCCTGATGGTTGGCAATCGCGGCAAGACCATCTTCATCGCGGACTCGCTGGTGCATTTCCGTCCCGACGCTGAGCAGGTCGCCGCCATCGCCATCGGTGCCGCCCGTGCCGCGCGCCATCTCGGCCACGAGCCGCGCGTCGCGCTGCTGTCGCACTCCACCTTCGGCAATCCGCCACATGATCGCGCGCTACCGATGCGCGATGCGGTGAAAATCCTTGATCAGCGCAAGGTGGACTTCGAATACGACGGTGAGATGAGTCCTGATGTCGCGCTCGAACCCTCGATCCGTGCACTCTATCCGTTCTGCCGGCTGACCGCCGATGCCAACGTGCTGCTGGTGCCAGGCCTGCATTCCGCGCACATCACCGCGCGGCTCGCGCATCACCTCAGTGGCGGCACGACGATCGGCCCGCTCCTGATGGGCATGGAGCGTCCTGTGCAGATTATGCCGATGGATGCGTCCGTCAGCCAGATGGTCGATATGGCCTGCCTCGCCGCCTATCAGGCGTCGGGCCGATAGTTACGAGCGCGGCAGCGCCTCTGTCACTGCGAGGACCACGCTGTTCCAGTCGCCGGCGCGCGCCTGCCGGAACAGCCGTGCCGTCGGATACCAGGGACTGTCGGTACGATCGAGCAGCCAGCGGAAATCGGCGGCGAATGGCAGCATCACCCACAAGGGTCGCGCCAGCGCACCGGCCAGATGCGCGACCGAGGTATCGATGGAAATGACCAGGTCCATCGCCTCGGCGATGGCCGCCGTGTCGGCAAAGTCGCTGAGCTCATCGCTGTGATCGATCAGCAGCGGATGCGCCGCCAGCCATGCCCGATCCGCGTCGGTCATCTCCTTTTGCAGGCCGTGGAACTCGCAATCCGCGCGTTGCAACAATGGCGCGAGCTGCGCGAGCGGCATGGAACGATGCGGCAGATGCTGCTGGCCACGCCACGCCAGGCCAACGCGTGGCCGCTTCCGCTCGCCGAGCAGCGTTCGCCACAACAGGCGATACGGTTCGGGCGCGGTGAGATAAGGCACCGTCGCCGGGATCGTCGCGAGATCGGTATCGAACGCGCGCGGCAGGCTCATCAACGGGCAGACAGCGTCCACCTCCGGCGCGGCATCGAAGCCTGTCAGGACAGTATCGACGCCGCGCATCCCGCCTAACAGCTTGCCAAGCCCTGGCTGCACGCGCAGCACCACCTTTGCGCCACGCGCGGCCACCAGTGGCGCATAGCGGACCATATGGATCGTGTCGCCAAGGCCTTGCTCTCCCTGCAACAGGATCGTCTTGCCGGCGATGTCCTCGCCACGCCAGAACCGCACATCGCGCGGCAGCTCCAGGCCGGGAAACACCTGAGGCACCGAGAACCGTGCATCCAACAATTCCCACCCTTCCGACCACCCGCCGATCGTCAGCAGTGCAAGCGCCTGGTTCAGGCGCAGGGCAGCCGTGTCAGTGGTGTGTTTCTCCGCCTCGCGGTACTGTGCCAGGGCTTCAACGTCGCGGTTCGCACCCAGCAGGGCATTGCCGAGCGCGATCCGCGTATCGTTGTCCTCTGGATGCTGCGCCAGCGCGCGCTCCAGGTACGGCACTGCCTCGGCATGGCGGAACAAGCCCAGCAGCGCGTTACCCATGCCAATCTGCGCCGACGCGTCATCAGGGCGGCTACGCAGCGCGTGCAGGTAATGATCGCATGCCTCCTGGAGCGATGGCTCCGCCACGCCCGGCTGCTTCCCCTTGCGCAAGGCGTTTCCGAGTCCGATCAAGGCATCTGCATCATTCGGACTGATCGCCAGTGTGCGCCGGTGACACTCCGCCGCCTCTTCATTGCGGTCCAGCATATACAATGCCTGGCCGAGGTTGTTGTGCATCAACCCATGATCCGGCCACAGGCTGACGGCGCTGCGATAAGCCGCAACCGCCTCGTCCAGCAGGCCGCCGGCGCGCAGGGCGTTGCCAAGATTGTTGTAGATACCGGCGCTGTTCGGTGCCGTCGCGACGCCCTGTCGATACGTGGCGATCGCTTCGTCGATGCGTCCTGCATCGTACAGCGCATTGCCGTACTTTTGCAGCGTCGCCGGATCTGCCGGGCGGATTGCAAGGATGCGGCGAAAGCAATCAATCGCGCTGTCAATACGGCCCTGCGCCAACTCCGCGGCGGCGAGGTCACTCAACAGGCTCACCGCAGCATCATCCGGTGGACCAACACCCAATGCCGCCGTCAGAAAGTACGCGGCCTGATCATAGTGATGTTCGCCCATCCGCACCCGGCCGAGCAGATGCAGCGCGTGCAGGTCCCTTGGGGACTGATTCAGGACCCTGCTGCAGCACGCTGCCGCCTCGGCGAAGCGGCCGGCCCGGTAGTGTTGCAAGGCGAGGTCAAGCATGTCGCGTGAGATAACGCAGTTGCCGGTTTGTCGGTAGGGCGCCGGGTGCTACCGTCGATCGCACGAACCGAGGAGGAACGGTATGGCCAACCGCATCAATCGCGCCATCGAACTGCTGGAGCAAGGGCAGGCGATCTACTACGACGGTCCGCACACGGGCCATGTGCTGACGCCCGCGCAGGGTCGCGACGATGCCGGCACATGGGCCGACTATATCAACGTCGGCATGGAACATGGCGCGTTCGATATGACGGGGCTCGCCGACTACATGCGCGGCCTCGTCGATGGCGGCCCGACGCGCTCCGGCCACCGCACGCCGGCGATCATCGTGGAAGCCCCGGTGAACGGCACCGACGAGCCGAACGTGCGCTTCAACGCCTGGCAGTTCCGTCAGATCCTGGGTCGCGGCGTGCACGGCATCCTGCTGTGCCAGGCGGAAACCGCCGACGCGGTGCGGGCGTTCATCGAGGCGTGCCGCTATCCGCATCATCCCGCGGGCGTCGATCCCGCGCTGCCGACGCCGGTGCAGCGCATGCATGGCGCGCAGCGTCCCGCGCATGGCGCCGGCGGTAAGCTCGGCATCGGCACGCGCGGACGCGGCTCCGAGGCGACAGCGGCTGAAATCTGGGGCGTGTCCCAACAGGAGTATATGCAGCGCTGCGATCCCTGGCCGCTCAATCCCGCCGGTGAGCTGCTGCTGGGGGTCAAGCTGGAAAGCCCCGAAGGGATCGCCAACTGCGAGGCGATCTGTGCGGTTCCGGGGCTCGGCTTTGCCGAGCTGGGACCCGGCGATCTCGGCCTGTCGCTCGGCTACACCACGTTGCAGCGCGATCCCTATCCACCCGAGATGGCCGAGGCCCGCGCGCGCGTCTTCGCCGCCTGCCGGCGCAACGGCATCGCCTTCCTGGAAGGCTGCTCGCCTGACAACATCCGCGCGCGCCTCGATGAAGGCGTGCGTGTTATCGCCGGCCACAATCCGGAGACGGCGCGCATTGGCCGCGAGCATCAGAAGCGCACGATGCCGGCATGACCGATGCGCTGATCCTCGACTCCATCGATTCCTTCCTCGCCCGCGACGTCGTGCCGTTCGTGCACAAGCTGGAGCATGACGACATCTACCCGGAAGCCATCGTCGCCCACATGCGCGAGCTCGGCCTGTTTGGGGCGACGATCGCCCCCACATATGGCGGCCTCGGCCTTCCCTGCGCGACCTATGCCGAGATCGTCGAGCGCATCGCTCGCG
>DATJJM010000150.1:0-3467 GCA_035492535.1 Acetobacteraceae bacterium
GCAAAGCAGCCACTGATTCCGAAGCAAGCCAGCCACCCTGATGGGATGGTCTGAGGGCAGTCGTTCACCGAGGGCAAGTTGCTCCCCGAGCCAGGGGGAGCGCCATGCCAGCCGAGAGACTGCCGATGCGTCAGGTCCGCGAAGTTCTTCGTCTTCACCATGTCTTCGGCCAGAGCGGCCACCGGATCGCCGCGGCGGTCGGGATTAGCCGCTACACGGTGGCGGAATATCTGCGCCGGGCTGCGGTGGTCGGCATCACCTGGCCGGTACCGCCGGAGTTCGACGACGCTGCGCTGGAATGCAAGCTGTTCACGCCCTCCGGTGCGATCAGGGCGGAGACGGTGCGGCCACAGCCGGACTGGGGGCGCCTCCACGCCGAGTTGCGCCGCCCTGGTGTGACGCTGCTCTTGCTCTGGGAAGAATACCGGTCCGGGCAGCCGGATGGTTACGGGTACAGCCGGTTCTGTGATCTGTATGCCGCCTGGCGGGGGCGCCTGTCGCCGACCATGCGCCAGACCCATCCGCTCGGTGAGCGTCTGCTCGTTGATTATGCCGGGCAAACGGTGGAGGTGGCTGAGGCGCTCACCGGCGAGGTTCGGCGGGCGCAGATCTTTGTCGCCGCGCTGGGCGCTTCCAACCTGACATATGCCGAGGCCCGTTGGACGCAGGGGCTGGCGGATTGGCTGGGCTGCCACGTCAACGCCTTCGCCTTCTTCGGCGGGGTTACCCGCCAGGTGGTGTGCGACAACCTCAAAGCCGGTGTCACCGCCACCTGCCGCTACGAGCCTGGCATCAACCACAGCTACCAGGACCTGGCGACGCACTACGGCACCGCGATCGTGCCAGCGCGCGTGCGCAAGCCGCGTGATAAGGCCAAGGTGGAGGTTGCCGTCCAGCTTGTGCAGCGCTGGGTCTTGGCCCGGCTGCGCCATCGCCGGTTCTTCTCACTGGCTGAACTGAATGCCGCCATCCGCGAGCTGATCGAGACGCTCAACAACCGCCCGATGCGCCATCTGAGCGGCAGTCGTCGTGCTTTGTTCGAAGCCACTGAACGTGGCGCTCTGCTGGCGCTACCTGCGCAGCCCTACGTCTATGCTGAGTGGCGCCGCTGCCGTGCGGGCATCGACTATCATGTCGGACTGCATGGGCATTGGTATTCGGTGCCGTCCCGCCTGGTGCGAGAGGCGATCGAGGCACGAATGACCGAGCAGACGGTGGAGTTGTTCCATCGTGGCGCGCGCATCGCTTGCCACATCCGCAGTTCCTTGCGCGGTCGCCACACCACGATCCCCGAGTACATGCCCAGCGCGCATCGCCGTTACGCAGATTGGACGCCAGCACGGCTGAGGCGCGAAGCGACAGCGATCGGCCCGTCCACGGCTGCCCTGGTCGAGCAGATCCTACATGCTAAGCCGCACCCCGAGCAGGGCTTCCGCGCCTGCCTTGGCATTCTACGGCTGGTGCGCGCCTGGGGCGCCGAGCGCGTCGAGGCGGCCTGCCAGCGTGGCATCGATATTGGCGCACGTAGCTACAGCTCGATCGTCTCGATCCTGCGCAACAACCTCGACCGAGCCTACCGCCCGCAGCCAGTGCCGGACGAACCGCCCGTCCAGCACAGCAACATCCGGGGCGGCCGCTACTATCATTGAGGAGAACGACCTTGCTCACCCATCCCACCACAGATCGCCTGCGTGAACTGGGCCTTATCGGCATGGCCCGGGCGTTGGAGGAGATGCGCCGCCAGCCGGACAGCGCCACTTTGGACTTCGAGGAGCGGCTGGCCCTGATGGTCGAGCGCGAACGGCTCGAACGCGACACCAAGCGCTTGCAGACCCGATTGCGCTTTGCCGGACTGCGCGTCCAGGCCGCGCCGGAAGATGTCGATTATCGCGCCGCCCGCGGCCTTGATCGTGCGTTGTTCCAAACGCTGACCGGCGGCGCGTGGATCGAGCGCTATGAGAACTTGCTGGTCACCGGCCCGACCGGCACCGGCAAGACCTGGCTGAGCTGCGCGCTTGGACATCGCGCCTGCCGCGACAACCGATCCGTGCTTTACCATCGGGTGCCGCGGTTGCTGGAGAATCTCGGCCTAGCGCGTGGCGACGGTCGCTATGCCCGTATGCTGAAAAGCCTGGCCCGCGTTCAGGTGCTGATCCTGGACGACTGGGGCATCACACCGCTGACCGCCGAGCAACGACGTGACCTGCTGGAAATCATCGACGACCGGCACGGGCGCGCCTCCACCATGGTCACCAGCCAATTGCCGGTCGCCCACTGGCACGAGCACATCGGCAACCCAACCATCGCCGACGCGCTGCTCGACCGCCTGGTCCACAGCGCGCATCGGATCGAACTCAAGGGTGAATCGTTACGCAAATTGCGCACAGCTAGGGCCGTCAAGCTTGACGAGACCGCCGGCTCAGGCGCCGAATGATCATCCCGCCTTCAGACCACACCGCCACCCCGGCTGGCTTCCGTCGGAATGCCTGGCTGGCTTCGATCGGAACAGGTGGCTGGTTTGGATCGGAATCGATGGCTGACTTCGTCGGAATCCGCAATGGTTCGGCGCGGACCCGAGTGGTTGATGCAGCGATCATCGTCGAAGTCGCGGCCACGCCGGCGCGATGGAGCGCTGAGGTCGCCTCGACGAAGACGATGTTGCAACGCGTGCAGGAGCGCTTCCAGATGACCCCGGAACGACTTGCCGGGGATGCCGCCTACGGATCAGGACTGATGATCCGACGGCTGATGAAGCGTGGCATCGAACCGCACATTCCGTTGCTCGATCGCGAGCATCAGACAAACGGCTTCTTCACGCGTGCTGACTTCAGTTTTGACGCAACAAGGAACGCGTTCACCTGTCCGAACGGGAAGCCGCTGAAGAACAGCGGCCTGGTTCGCGAGGACGGCACCATGCCCTACAGCGCCAGCACCAGAGACTGTCGCGCCTGTCGCAGAAGTCTCGCTGCACCAAAGGTGCAAAGCGCATCGCCACTCGCAGCCTCTATCAGGATGAACGCGACAAGGTGCGGGCTTTGCAAGAGACGGCTGCATCCGCGCAGTCGGCCAATCAGCGAAAGAAGATGGAGATGCGGTTTGCTCACCTGAAACGTCAAATGGGCTTCAGGCGCCTCCGGCTTCGTGGGATTACCGGTGCATCCGATGAATTTCTGCTGGCTGCAACGGCACAGAACCTCAGGATGCTCGCAAGCTCGACCAGGCAGCGAGCGTACGGCTAGCCGAACCGCCCGGCGGGCGTGGCGCGGGGAACGCATAGCAGCGATGGGATTAACTGGACGCAGAGCGTCGTGCCGTCGCCGGTTCGCCAATTATCAAGGTCAGTTCTCAAACCGGACTTTTTCAACGGTATTCATGAATTTCGCACCACCCAAAGTTCCAGGCACAACCCCCGCGATCCGCGACTACCCGATTCTTAACAGACCCAGCGAGGCCGCTAGACTTATGCG
>DATJJM010000151.1:0-43583 GCA_035492535.1 Acetobacteraceae bacterium
TCCAGGTTCTGTGCGTCCTGGAGCATCACGCCCCAGGAAATCGCGGGTGGGCGCAGCCCGAGGCCGAGGAAGGAGAGTGTGGTCTCGCTGATGATCATCGCGGGCAATGCGAGGCTGACGGCGGCGATGATGTGCGACAGGAAAGACGGCACCATGTGCTTGAAGATGATGCGCAGGCGCGACGCGCCGCAGAGTTCGGCGGCGGTGATGAAGTCCTCCTCGCGCAGGGCCAGGAAGCGGCCGCGGACGACGCGTGCGAGCTCGGTCCAGCCGATGAGCGAGATGATGATGGTGATGGCGAAGTAGACCTGTTGCGGTGACCAACTTGCGGGCACGGCGGCGGCCAGGCCCATCCAGAGCGGGATGGTGGGGATGGATCGAAGGATCTCGATGATGCGCTGGATCACGACATCGACCCATCCGCCCTGGAGACCGGAGATACCGCCCAGGAGCACGCCGAGCAGCAGGCTGAGTGAGACGCCGACGAGGCCGATGGTGAGCGATGTGCGTGTCGCGATGACCAGGCGGGAGAACACGTCGCGGCCGAGCTGATCGGTGCCGAGCAGGAACAGGGCATTTTCCGGCTTGCCGTCGGAGACGCCGAGCAGGTGGATATCGGTGGGGATGAAGCCGAACAGGTTGTACGGATAGCCGCGGCCGAACAGGACCAGGTCGCGCGGTTCGCTGGAGTCGGGTGCGTAGGTCAGCTTGAACGTGCGCATATCCCGCTTGCCTTTCAGCGCGTAGACGTACGGACGGAAGCTGCCGTCAGCGGTGAACCAGTGGATCGGCTGGGGCGGGATGTAGCTGCGGCTGGCCTGGGTATCGAACGGCGGTGCATAGGCGATTGTATCGGCGAACAGCGCGACCAGGTAGAACAGGCCGACGATCACCGCGCTGACGACAGCCAGCCTGTGCTTGCGGAAACGCCACCAGATGAGCTGGCGCTGCGTGGCGACGGCGACGCGGGATTCCGCCTCGGTGACGAGGGGTTCGGCGGGGATGACGGCGTCGCTCATTGGCCTCGGCCGAGCCGGATGCGGGGGTCGATCCACATCAGCAGCAGATCGGAGAGCAGCGTGCCGATGACGGTGAGCACGCCGAGCAGGAGGATGATGGTGCAGGCGAGCAGCATGTCCTGTGACAGCAGCGAGCGCAGCAGCAGCGGGCCGACGGTGGGCAGGCTGAGCACGACGGAGATGATGATGGAGCCGGACACCATGAAGGGCAGCAGGTAGCCGACGGTGCTGGCGAAGGGGTTCAGCGCGGCGCGTACCGGGTATTTCATGATGACGCGGCGTTCGGGGAGACCTCGGGCGCGCGCGGTGACGACATAGGGGCGGCGGAGTTCATCCAGCAGGTTGGCACGCATGATGCGCACGAGCTGTGCTGTGCCGGCGAGCGAGAGGATGAGGACCGGTATGGGCAGGTGGTGCAACAGGTCGATGACCTTCGCCAAGGTCCATGGGGCAAGTTGCTGGTCGGCCGAGAACAGGCCGCCGACGCTGATACCGAACAGCTTCGAGCCGAAATACATGACGATGAGGGCGAGCAGGAAGTTGGGAACGGCGAGGCCGATGAAGCCCAGGAAGGTGAAGATGTAATCGCCGAACGAGTACTGGCGGACGGCGGAGTAGATGCCGATGGGGAGTGCCAGGCCCCAGGTGATGACGATGGCGCCGAGGGAGAGGATGACGGTGAGCCAGAGGCGGTCGCCGATGACCTCGGTGACCGGGCGGCCGTATTCGAAGGAGCGGCCGAAGTTGCCGGTGGCGACCATGCTGACCCACTTCCAGTACTGGACGTAGAGCGGCTGGTTGAGGCCGTAGGCGAGGCGCAGGGCGTCGGCTTCGGCGGCGGA
Organism: Acetobacteraceae bacterium; assembly: GCA_035492535.1. Lineage (GTDB taxonomy): Bacteria > Pseudomonadota > Alphaproteobacteria > Acetobacterales > Acetobacteraceae > JAMXLO01. Next base: position 1,862 of record DATJJM010000151.1, read on the forward strand.
GATGGCGTTGCCGGAGGCTGCGGCCTGGGCGGCGTAAGCCGTGACGAAGTCGACCGGCGGCAGGTGAAGGATGCCGAAGGTGACCAGCGTGATGGCGAAGATGGTGATGGCCGCAAGGACGAGGCGGCGGGCGAGGTAGGCGATCACGTCACGTCACCATCGGGATTCCCTCGTTGCTCCGTTTCTCGCAATGACATCATGCCTTGAAGTACCACGTCTCCGGGTGCGAATTGCCTGGCGTGCGGCAGTGCTGGGCGTTGCAGACCCGCGAGGCGATGTTGCCGAGGCGATTGGATACCAGGCGGACACCGAGGCCGGCTGGTGATTGGCCAACAGTGCCGATACCGTATTGCTGGTCCACCAGTATTTTCCAGATTTCCTGCGCGTTCTTGTTGCGGCCGTCGGCTTTCAGGCCCGACGCTTCGCCGTAGAGTTCGAAGATCTTCATGATGTTCGGATCGTCCGGCTTGATGCCTTTGGTGCCGCCCGACGAGTACCACGTAGCATATTGCGGCCCGAAGGCGGAGCCTGGAATCACCGGCACGGCCCAGGTGGGGAAGAGATACAGCAGTTCCGTCCCGCCGTTGTTCCAGACAAACAGTTGATGCTCGTTGTTGGTCTGCTTGGCGAAGCCGAGGCCGCGTTCCATTTCCTTCACGTCGGCGACGATACCGATCTTCTTCCACTGGTCGGCGACCATTTCCGCGAGTTTCGGATAGGGCAGGAAGGCGGCGATCGCGATGACCTGCAGGCGCAGCACGTCGCCGTTGTCGGTGCGCAGGCGCATCCCGGCGGAGTTCTTCTTGTTGAGGCCGATCTTGTCGAGCAGCGCATTGGCCTGGGCGATGTCGAGCACCGACCACTTCTTGCGCCAGTCGGGTCCGGGGCTCTGCGGCATGGTCTCGCCGGGTGCCGGTGAACCCGGCGTACCGACACCCAGCCAGAACGTTTCGTTCAACTGCTCGCGGTCGATACCAAGCGCAAGCGCGCGGCGGAAATCGGCATTGGTCAGCCATTTGCGGACTTCCGGATCGCCCGTGTAGCTCTGGTTCACGTGGAACATGAAGTCGGAGCCCGCGAAGCCGAGGTCCAGATGGACCTTGTAGTTGCCTTTCTCCTGGTTCTCGAGCAGCACCGGCAGCTTGCCGAGATCGATGTGGCGTTCCTGCTCGTCGTATTCGCCGGCCATCGCGCGAAGGTTGATGACTTCCAGGTTGTCGGCCAGCGTGAATTGCACGCGGTCGAAGTACGGCAACTGGTTTCCGGCGCTATCGACGGCGTAGTAGTACGGGTTGCGCTCGAGCAGCCAGATCGGGTTGTTGATGGGCTTCACGGTGCGGAAGGGGCCAAGGACCGGGACATCGGGATTGAGTTCCCAGTCCTTCTTGAAGTGGATCATCTGGACCCAGTTCTCGAAGCCTTCCTTCTTGGCGCGGGCATTCACTTCATCGACCGACGAGTATTTCGGCAGGAACTGCTTCAGGTAATGGCCGGGCGCATAGGCGCCGAAGCTGACCTTGCCCGCCTGACGCACGGCCTGACCGCCGCCCATCGCGGTGTCGCCGGCCATGATGTCCTCGAACAGGAAATACGGCACCTCCCATTCCCAGCGCACCGTGGTTTCGTCGACCTTCACCATGCGGCCGGGCTTGCCGCCGGGGCGCATTTCCGGCGTCGCCGTGGGAACGATTTCAGGGTTGTTGTAGATGTCCTCGAACCAGAAGATGAAATCATCCGCGGTGAACGGTGCGCCGTCCGACCATTTCATGCCCTTGCGCAAGTGAAGCGTGTAGCTCTTGCCGTCGTCGCTGAGGTCATAGCCTTTGGCCATGCTGGGCACGATCTTGCTGCCGTCGGCGCTCCAGCTCAGCGGCTTGTCGCTGGATTGGATGCGATTGCCGTTCTCGCCGTCACCCGGGCCGGTGAAAGCGCGGCGCCAGGTGCCGCCATATTTGCCGATCTCATTGAGTGGCTGCCAGACCATCGGTTCGGCGGGGATGCGCTGCTCGACCGGCGGGAGTTTGCCGGCCTTCACCTGCTCGGCCAGCATCGGGGCTTCGCTGAACTTCTTGGGCCATTTGGCGGGGTCGGTGATCATCGTCGGGCCCTGGACGTCGCCCACGAGACCAGACTGCGAGAGGCTGCTCTGCGCTGCCTCAGCGATCGCGCTGCGGAGGAATTCCACGGCGACCGGGCTCGCGGCCAATGCGGCCAGCACACCACGACGCGACAATTCGGACTTCGGCATCAGCGTTTCCCCGCTTCGAGATAGTTGCGGGCAATCTACTGGTGGGGGTTGCGCCTTGCCAATGGCGCGAGCCTGTGACGAAGGCGATGAGGGCGCCAAAACAGCGACGCTATCGCGCATGGCTGATCTGCACAAACCGTTAATGATTCGGCGTGGATAATCGATGACCACGGTCATGCGGTCGGTTCGACGTTGAGTGGTCATCATCCGAAGCAACTGGCCCGGCTTACGCAGGCCGAGCTGGACGAAGTGTTGCGGCATCACACGCTGTTCCGTCAATCACGACCAGGCGGGCGGCGCGCGGTGTTGACCGGGTATGACCTGTCGGGTCTCCGTCTGGCTTGCTGCGATTTGTCGCATGCGGATCTGACCGGTTCGTCCTTCTATGGCACGGACCTGCATGACGCCAAATTCGACTGCGCCACCTTGTTCGCCTGCGACTTCCGGCAGGCCAATCTGACGAACATAAGCCTGATCCACGCGGATGTACGTGGCTGCTTCTTCGCCGGAGCCTTGATGGTCGGCGCCAATCTGTTCGAGGCGGATCTGCGTCCGGGCGCTCAGCTCAGTCGCGACAGGCAGGGCGAATTGCACGTGCTGCTGCCGGAGGCAAAACAGGGCGCGGATACAACCAGCGGCTTCACCGGCGCGAATCTGACCAACGCAAGCCTGGCGGGAGCGATCGCCATCCAGACGGATTTTTCCGAGGCGATCATGCGCGGCTGCAAGTTCGTGCGCGCGCACGTTCGCGGTGCCAATTTCACCGCCACCGATCTGCAAGGGGCCGACTTCGCGCAGGCCGACACGCGCGAAGCCTGTTTCCGAAGGGCGGTGATCGCCGGCGCGAATTTCGAATATGCGGATATCGCGGGCGCCGACATGCAGGGTGCCCTGACGGACAAGCCGAACGGGCGCCTGCTGGCGGAGCTGGACGTCGGGCTGGAGGAATTGTTGCGGTTGCACCGTCAGTTCGTGGAAAGCTGTGGGGCGTCGGGGCGAGCGCTCGATCTGAGCGGTTTCGATCTGCGGTCCGCGGGTGCATTGACAGGCGCGTGCCTGACCATGGTGAGGGCGCAACGTACGGTGTTCTTCGGCCTCGATCTATCCGGCGCGGCGTTGCAGGCAGCGCACTGCGACGAGGCAGACTTTCGCGACTGCGCGCTCGACCGAGCGGATATGCGGGGGATCGTGCTGACAGGGGCGATGCTGAGCGGCGCCTCGATGCAGGGCGTGCATTTGCAGTCGCTGATGATGGATGCCGGGCGGCGGATGCACTCCGATCTGTCGGGTGCCGATTTGCGGCACACCAATCTCCGCGGCGCAGATCTGCGGGGTGTACGATTGGACGGCGCGGACCTGTCGTTCGCCGATCTGACCGGTGCCGATGTCAGGGATGTGGATTTGCACGGCGCGAAGCTGGCCGGGTGCCGGCTGTGATGCCAGCCATTGGCGAACACCGGGGCAGGCGAAGGGACGACGTACTGAAACGCCGCCTTCGACCTGCCTGGCGTGGTCGCGTCAGTCGGGCAGGCGGGTGGATTGCCAGGTCACCATCTGCCATTTGCCGCCCCTGTTGGCGTAGACATCGGTGAACCGGACGCCGAACGCATTCGGCTTGCCGCCTGAGGTGACACGGATGCGGGCCACACCAGTGAGCACGACGGCGCCGCCGAGGTCCTGCGCTTTCACGTCGGATGGTTCAACGGAATTGTAGACCGTGGCCCCTGACTCCATGTTGCCGATGAGGCTCTGCTTGGTGTCGAGCCGTGCCGAGGAGTGCGTGTAGATCAGATCGTCTGCCAGCAGCGCGTTCAGCGTGGCGATATCCTTCTCGGCCATTGCGGTCATGCGCTTGCGATCGAGCTCGATGATCGTCTGTGCGTTGTCGGCCATGTGTTTCGCTCCCTATGCTGCACGGTGAGTGTAGCCTGGCAGGGGAGCCGATGACAGACACCGTCAATGCCTTCGTTCCTGGACCGCGTGTGCGTATCGAGGGTGCGCCGGATGGGCCGCTTGCGGGCCTGACCTTCGTGGCGAAGGACCTGTTCGATGTTGCAGGGGTGCCCACGGGCGGCGGCAATCATGACTGGCCGCGCACCCATCCGGTGCCGGAGCGGCATGCCTGGGCGGTGCAGCGATTGCTAGATGCGGGCGCCACGCTGATCGGCAAGACGATCACCGATGAGGTGTCGTTGGGGATCCTGGGGGAGAACGCGTTCGATGGGACGCCGCTGAACACGAAGGCGCCGGATCGCGTGCCGGGCGGTTCGTCGTCGGGTTCGGCAGCCGCAGTGGCCGCGGGTTTGTGCGATACGGCTTTGGGTACGGATACCGGCGGATCGGTGCGGGTGCCATCGAGCTTTTGCGGGCTGTTCGGCATCCGGCCGACGCATGGACGGCTGGACCTGACGGGCATGCTGCCGCAGGCGCCGACTTCGGACACGACAGGCTGGTTCGCACGCGATGCGGGAACATTCGCCAGGGTGTCGAGCGTGATGCTGGGTGAGACGATCCCCGATGCGCTGCCGACGCGGCTGATCATCGCCGTCGATGCGTTTGGCTTTGCCGATGCCACGGTGGCTGAGGCGCTGCGGCCGTTGGTCGCGCGGCTGGGCACGCTGATCGGCGACGTGCGCGAAGAGGTGATGGCGCCGCCGGGTCTGTCTGTCTGGTCGCGCGCGCAGCGGACGTTGCAGCCGGTGGAGGCCTGGCAGACGTTCAAGCCCTGGGTCGAACGCGATAACCCGCGCATGGCCTTCAACGTGGCGCGTGGGCTGGTGACGGGGTCAATGATCAGCGAGGCGGACTGTGGATGGGCCGAGCTGATGCGGCAGGAGGCGCGCGGGCGCATGGCCTATCTGCTGCCTCCAGGCACCATCATGTGCCTGCCCACCACGCCATTTCCGGCACCGAAAAAGGGATTGGCGCTGCCGGTGCTGGGACCGCTGCGCGATCGCATCTCGTGCCTGTGTTCGCATGGCGGGCTCACGGGTGTGCCGCAGGTCAGCATTCCGGGCGCGGAGGTGGACGGACTGCCGATTGGACTATCGATTGTAGGCGGGCGCGGCAGCGATGCTTCGCTGGTCGCGGTCGCACGTCACTTGGTGCCGTAGAGCCGATCGCCTGCGTCACCAAGGCCGGGGCGGATGTAGCCATTCTCATCGAGGCAGCGGTCGATCGCGGCGGTGAAGACCGGTACGTCGGGGTGGTCGGTGTGGAAGACGCGCAGGCCTTCGGGCGCGGCGATCAGGCACATGAAGCGGATGTGCTGCGCGCCTCCCTCGCGCACGCGCGTGACGGCGGCGCTGGCGGAGTGGCCGGTGGCGAGCATCGGGTCCACCACGATGGTCAGGCGCCGCGGCAGGTCATCCGGTAGTTTCAGATAATACTGAACGGGGCGCAGTGTTTCGTGGTCGCGATACAGGCCGACATGACCGACGCGCGCCGATGGCACCAGGTCCAGCATGCCATCGAGGATGCCGTTGCCGGCGCGCAGGATGGAGACGAAGCAGAGCTTCTTGCCGAGCAGCCGCGCAGACTGCATGGGTTCGAGCGGCGTTTCGACCTGAACCGCTTCGAGGGGGAGTGCGCGGGTCACCTCGTAGGCCATCAGCAGGCTGATCTCGCGCGTGAGCTGACGGAACTGGGCCGTGGGCGTGCGCTTGTCGCGCAGCAGCGTCAGCTTGTGCTGGACCAGTGGGTGATCCACGACCGTTACGGGTTCGTCCATGGGTGTGTCCGGTGCTCTGCCGAGGGCATCGGGCGAAGTGTAGGGCGGGACGGCATCCGAGAGGAACCGATCACACCTGCCGAGCCACCGTCATCGGATGTCCCGGATGGGGTTGACGCATGCGGCGGAAGATCCTTGGGTGTGATATCAGGTTTCATTTGATGATATAGGCCCGCAGCCGACGGCAGGGCGAAGACTTGGAGGGAGGCGGAGGTGAGCGCGGCGAAGCAGGCGCCAGCTGAGCAGGCACGGCGGCTGCGGGCTGCGAAGGATCCCTACAACGTTTCCACAATCGAGCGCGCATTCGATGTGTTGCGGACGTTCAGTCTGCGTCATCCCGAATTGTCCCTGATGGAGATCGCGCAGGCAGCAGGGTTGCACAAGGCGACGGCATTTCGCCTTCTCACGGCGTTGGCGAACCGCAACATGGTCATCAAGAATCCGCGGACCGGGCTCTACCGGCTGGGCTTCCAGGTGATCGAGCTGGCCGAGATCGCCAAGATCTCCACGGGGCTGGTGAGTCAGGCGCGGCCGTTCATGCGTCAGATCCGTGACCAGTTGAATGAGACCGTCTATATCGCTGTCCGGACGGGCGACAATCGCGTCAGCCTGGAACAGGTGGAAGGTCTGCGCGACCTTCGGCGGGTGGTCGCGGTGGGGATGCTCACGCCGCTCTATGTCGGCAGCACGAGCCTGGTCATGCTTGCCTCGATGCCGGATGAGGAGATTGCGGCGTATTTCGACCGGACCGAACTTGTGCCGCCATTTCCCGGCGCCAAGGTGGACCGGCAGACGCTGTGGCGGAACATTGCCGCGATCCGGACGAACGGATTTGCCGAAACCCACAACAAGCGGCTTGATGAGGGTGCTTCGGTCTCGGCTCCGTTACGTGGGCCCGGCGGTGATGTCATTGGTGCGCTCACCGTCACGATCCCCATCGGCCGCTATACCAGCGAGGTGAGAAGCGCAGCCATCACAGCGATCAAGGCGGCGGGTCTCGCCGTCTCGCGCGAGCTTGGGGCTCCGTCGCGGGGCCAGTCATAGTCGGGGTCGAAACAAGACGTGGAGGAGGAACCACCATGCCGTCCAGAATCCTGTTCGCGAATACCAATGCCGAGGCCATTCAGGAGGCGCAGGCCGTCGCACCGGGTGGATTTGAACTGGTGATCGCGGCGCCGGGGACGGCGCGGTACGCAGAGGCACTGGGCGAGACCGAATACCTGCTCGGCAATGTCGATAACATGGACGACGGCTTCTACCGCTCGGCACCCCGGCTGCGTTTGGTGCAGTTGTTCAGCGCTGGCTACAACCACGTTGACCTGGAGGCGGCGCGGCGCGCTGGTGTCCCGGTGGCGAACAACGGCGGTGCCAACTCGCGCGCGGTGGCGGAGCACACCATCCTGCTGATGCTGGCTGTCTACCGGAAGCTGGTGCCGCAGCATGAGATGACGGCCGGCGGGCGCTGGCGCGGCAATACGCCCATGCCGACATTCTACGAGATGCAGGGCAAGACGCTCGGTATCATCGGCTTCGGCACCATCGGCAAGCGCGTGGGGCGCATTGCCGCAGGCGGGTTCGACATGACCGTCCAGTACAACGACATCGTGCGCATGGCGGAGCACGAGGAGGATTTGTTGAATGTGCGCTACCGGCTGCTGCCGGAGCTGCTGCGCACATCCGATATTGTGACGCTGCACGTGCCGCTGACGCGGCTGACGCGCAACATGATCGGCACGGCGGAACTGGGGCTGATGCAGCCGCACGCGGTGCTGATCAATTGCAGCCGCGGGCCGGTGATCGATTTCCCGGCGCTGCACGATGCGCTGAGCAACAACCGGATTGCCGGCGCCGGGCTGGATGTGTTCCCGCAGGAGCCGCCGTCGCCGTCGGAGCCGGTGCTGTCGCTGGACAATGTGGTGCTGACGCCGCACCTTGCGGGGGCGAGCCGCGAGACACGGGTGAAGCAGACGCGCAACGCATTCGACAACGTGCTGCGTGTGGCCCGGGGGGAGCGGCCTCTGTGGGTGGTGCCGGAATTGCGTGATGTGGCGATGAAGCAAGCATGACGGAGCGGGGTGGGCTGCCGCCGGTGCGGGTGGAGGTGACGGCGAAGTTCCTCGCCGAGGCCGCCGAGCGCCAGCGCGCCTATGAGGGGAAACGCAAGATGTGGACCGCGACGTTCCGCCCGGCTGAGGCGCGCGCGCAGGCGGCGGCGCGGTCGCGGCGGGCGGGGAAGATCAACGATCCGCGACAGGGGAAGTTCGACCTGTAGCGGCGGCGCAGCCCACCAGGTGTCGAGGATGAGCGGAGCCCAGATGCGTTATCCTGGCGGGTGCCTCTGCGGCGCGCTCCGATACGTGGTGGACGGCGCACCGTCGTACATGGGTCTCTGCTATTGTGCTGACTGCCGCAAGGCGTCCGGCTCCGGCTTCATCCCGTTTATCGGCGTCGCGAGCACTGCGGTCCGCTTCACGGGTGCGACGCGCAGCTTCACCAGCAGGTCAGCAAGCGGCACCGATGCGGTGCGCAACTTCTGCACGGTGTGCGGCAGCCTGGTATTCGGCGGCGTGGTCGGGAAAGACACGTCACACACGATCTATGCCGGCACGCTGGACGATCCGGCGTTGTTCCAGCCGAGCATCGCGATCTTCGCGCGTGGCCGTCCTACCTGGGCGATCATTCCGCCGGGGCTGACAGTGTACGAGACGATGCCGACCTAGCACGAGGCGCTGCGTCACTACGTTTGTTGTGCGTACTGGCGAAACCGTCGCGCTGCGTGTGTTCGCGACAGCCCCTCCCCTTGAACTGCTTGACAGCGGGGTTGCTGCCGGTAGCATGTGTTGACCAAGATAAAACCGAGTTTCATCATATGAAACCGATGAGGAAGTCCGGAGCTATGCGGCATTCGAACGGTGCCGGCGCATGAGCGGTGATGCCGTGGCGATTGCTCAGACATCTGTCGCGCCGCCGGTGATCGAGGCGACCGATGTCGACCACTTCTACGAGGGGCAGCTCGGCTGGAACCACGCGCTTGATCACCTGACGCTGACGATCAGGCGCAATGAGTTCCTGTGCATTCTTGGGCCCAGTGGCTGTGGCAAGAGCACGTTCCTGAAGATCATCGCCGGGCTGATGCACCCGAGCGGCGGCCGCGTGCTGCTGAATGGCAAGCCGATCAAAGGGCCGGGTCTCGATCGTGGCATCGTGTTTCAGGATCCCGCGCTGTTCGCCTGGCTGACGGTGATCAAGAACGTCGAGTTCGGGTTGCTGATGGGCGGCTGGAAGAAAGCGGCGGCGCGCGACCGGGCGATGCACGTGCTGGAGATCGTGGGGCTGGCGCGGCAGGCGTCGCTATATCCGTTCCAGTTGTCGGGCGGGATGAAGCATCGCGTCGCGGTGGCGCGCGCCTGGGCACTGACCGATGCGGCGCTGCTGCTGATGGACGAGCCGTTCTCCGCGATCGACGCGATCAATCGCATGACGCTGCAGGACCATCTGGTGAATACCTGGCTGACTGAGCAGCGGACCGTGCTGTATGTCACGCACGATCTGGAGGAGGCGGTGTACCTCGCGGATCGCATCGCGATCCTGCGGCCGTCGCCGGGACGGCTGGCCGCCGACATCCGCAATGATCTGCCGCGTCCGCGCGATCGGCATTCGGCCGAGTTCCTCGCGGTGAAGTCCACCATCATGCAGGAGATGCAGCGACATGGCGTTGCCACAGAGTGACGGCGCGCGTGCGTCCACGCGCCTGAAGCAGCTGATCCATCGCAAGGGGCAGGTGCTGTCCGTGATGCATCCGCCGACGGCAGCGCTCGCGCGCATCATGGAGCGCGGCGGGTGCGAGGCGCTGTTCGTCGGCACCAGCGCTGTCGTCGGCGGCTATACCGGGATGGCCGATGTCGGCACCGCGACGATGACCGAGTGCGTGCAGATCGCGCAATGGATCGCCAACAGTGTGTCCACGCCGGTGATCATCGATGGCGATACGGGCCATGGCGGCATCATGGCGGTGCGGCGGCTGGTGCGGGAATGTATTCACGCGGGTATAGCCGGTATCCGCATCGATGACCAGCCGATCGAGGGGAAGCGGCGGACGCAGAGCGCGGGGCTGGAGGTCGTGCCGCTGGAGCAGGCGATCGTGCGGTACCGCGCTGCGGTGGACATGAAGAACGAGCTGGATCCCGATTTCGTGGTGATGGCGCAGTGTTACGCGCGCGATGCGGCGAATGGTGGGCTGCAGGAGGCGCTGCGGCGCCTGGCGGCGTATCACCGCGAGGCGGGCGTTGACTGGGTGCAGCTTGAGTCGCCGCATTCAGTGGACGAGATCCAGCAGGCCCGCGCGGCGGTGACGTGTCCGTTCTCGTTCATGAAGGGCAAGCTGCCGCGGTATCTGTCGCTGGACGAACATCTGGCGCTGGGCGCGACGATCGCCTGGCTGCCGAGTTTTTCGCATCATGTGATCTGGGCGGCCATGTCGGACTTCATGGCGGCGTTCCGCGCGCAGGGTATTGGCGCGTGGGACGCGTTCGTCGAGAGCCGCAAGGATCACTCTTACACCATTCCGGAGGTCCCGCCTGACGGTGAGGGGCTCGATAAGCAGCGCGCACTGGAGGAACGCTATCTCTCGGCCGCTGCGCTGGAGAAATACCGCCGCTCATCCGGCGGTGCACTGTCCTGAGGGAGACCAAGCATGGCACGCGGTGGCTACAAGTTCTTCGATACGGATGCGCATGTGGGGCCTTATGTCGATGTGCTGGAGCCCTATCTGAGCGCGGATGAGAAGCGGCGGCTGGAAGACTGGTCGCAGTACAGGTCCAGCAGCAAGAATGGCCATGTCTCCTATAACAAGGGGCAACGCCGGTACCAGCGGCGGCTGTATTCCGAGACGGTCGAGGTCGCGCCGGGCGGCTATATGGCAGGGTTCACCGGCGTGAAGCGTGAGCGTGCGATTTCGCCGGATGTGGACCGGTCCTCGGCCGCGCGCATTGCGGACATGGATTTCGAGGGCGCTGACGTGAACTTCATGCTGCCGTCTGGCTGGTTCGGCACGTTCACCGCGGGCGACGACGTGGAGCTTGAGATGGGCATGTATCGCGCATTCCATCGCTGGATGAAGGACTACTGCGCGCCCTACTCGGAGCGGCTGGGCGGCGTCGTGCTGGTGAGCTCGCGCGATGTCCAGGGAAGCATCGAGGAAATGCGCCGCGCCGGGCGCGAGCGCTGGGCGTGGGGCGTGCTGGTCTATGCGCCGTATGGGACGCCGATCGATCTGCCGTCACTCGATCCGATCTGGGCCGAGGCGCAGGAGCTCGATTTGTCGGCGGTGCTGCACACGTTCACCGTGATGCCGCCCTACGCGCCGGGCGGGTTGGATACCTGGGACAATCTGTGGCTGCAACGGTCAGCGGCGCATCCGTGGTGCGGCATGCGCAACATGGCGGCGTTGATCGGCAGCGGATTGCTGGATCGTTTCCCAAGGCTGCGTCTTGGCTGCCTGGAGGCGGGCCATGGCTGGCTGCCTTTCTGGATGGCGCGGCTCGATGAGCACATGGAGACCATCCGCTCGGCACTGCCGCCCAACCTGAAGCATCATCCCAGCGAATACGTCATGAGCGGACGGTACTATCAGAGCATCGAGATGTCGGAAGGCGAGAAGGTCACCAACATGGTGGCCGACATCGTCGGCGAGAACGTGCTGATGTACGCCTCGGACTATCCGCATGGCGAAAGCGCGTTCCCCGAGTCGACCAATATCGTGCTCGGATGGAAGAACATGGCAGAGGACCGCAAGCGCAAACTGTTCTGGGAAAACCCGGTGAAGTTCTACGCGCGTTCCGGACTGGCCTAGCGGCGATGTGCGGCGACGGCGGCACAGCGAGCTGCCAGCACGCCGTGGAACGAGCGTGGGATGGCCTGCGCCGTCTGGGTGCGGATGAGGTCAGTGCATTTCGTGCCTGCACGACGCTGTACCTCATCAGGCATCCGGCGGCGTCGCTGTGCGAGGCGCGCGATCTCGTCGCTGAGTGGCTTGACCGTACAGAATGCGACTCATAGCGTGATGTTTGAACGTTGGCCGCGGTGAACGCGGTGATACGCGGGAGGATCCTGCCATGAAGCGGCGCAGCGTGCTGGCGCTTCCTGCGTTCGCGGCCCTGTCCGGGCTTCCGCTTCGACGTGCGGCCGCAGCCGACACGATCAAGGTCGGTATGCTGAAGCCGAACATCGTGACTGTGATCTACTGGATCGCGGTGAAGACGGGCGCTTTCACGAAGAATGGCCTGGACGTTGTCGAGTATCCGGTGCCATCGGGGCAGACCGCGGCGGGGATCGAGCAATTGCTACGGAACGGCATCAACTTCTATCTGGGTGCAAGCGGCGAGGTGGCGCATGCCAACTCGCGGTATCTGGAAGCCGGCAAGCCATTGCCGATTGCCTTGATCGAAGGCGGTCTTCAGGCGGGTTCGTTCTTCGTGATGAAAAACGAGCTGAAGGGCAAGTCGCTGGACGAGCTGCGGCAGATGCCTCTGCGCATCGGGCTTTCCAATCCCTCATCGTTTCACCTGATCATGTTCCGCGCTTTCCTGCACACAAAGAATCTGACCACGAACGATTTCAAGTGGCAGTTCCTGACCATCGGTGGACCGGAGATGCTGCCGGCGATGGTCAGCCACCAGCTCGATGGGTTCATGCATGATGCGCTGACCACCACGCTCGCGCTGCGCGCCAATGCCGGCTTCGAGTTCATGAACAGCAATCGCGGTGATTTCGGCCCCGAAGCGAAGCTGGTGCCTGGCACGGGTGTGTGCGGCAACATGGAGTTCATGAAGGCACATTCCGACGTGACCCGGCGGTTCGCGCAGGCGCTGCGCGATGCGAGCGCCAGCTATGCGGCTGGGCCGAAGGAAAACATGGTGGCGATCATGGCCGAGTGGTCACGCCAGGATCCAGCGGTGATCGAGGCGATGTATCCCCGGTTTGATCCGAGTGTTGGCCTGACGGCGGCGGCAGCCGACGCGTGGTGGGACATCCTCGGACGGGCGATGCTGGCGCGTGGCGAGGTCGCGCAGACGATGGCGGTGAACGACGTGTTCGACCTGGATTACGTGCAGCGGAAGTCATGAACACGGTCGAGCGGATCGCGGCGATCCCTGCGGAGCCACGGATCAGCCGCGCGTCGGAGGACTTCGCGCGCCATATCAAGGCGCGGAACCGGCGTGTGCGGCTGCGGCGCTTCATCCGGGGTGCCACGGGCGTTGTGCTGATCCTGCTGGCGTGGCAGGTCATGTCACAGCTCCTGGATCTGCAACTGCTGCTGCCGGAGCCATCGACGGTGCTGCGCAATGTCGTCTCGACGCTGAGCGTTTCTGACCCGCACTGGCTGTATGGGCCGAACATCTATGTGCATCTCTGGCACAGTTTCCTGCGCGCGATGGCCGGGTTCGTTTCGGCCGCGGTGATTGCCATACCGCTTGGGCTGGCACTGGGGCGGATTGGCTGGCTGCGCGAGTTCCTGATGCCGGCGATCCAGGGCGTTTATCCGATCCCGGGCATTGCCTGGATCCCGCTGGCCATCCTGTGGTTCGGGCTAGGCGATGCCGCTGTGGTGTTCGTGGTGTTCGCGACGGTCTTCTTCCCCCTGTTGTTCAATGCGGAGGCGGGAGCGCGGCAGATCAGCCCGACGGTGCTGGACGCCGGCCGGTGCTTTGGCGCACGGGGCGTGACGTTCTTCCTCCGCGTCGTGCTGCCGGCGACCGTGCCCTACATCATCACGGGCCTGCGGATCGGCCTGGGCGGCGCGTGGCGCATGATTGTTGCCGGCGAGATGCTGGCGTCCCAGGACGGCATTGGCTACCTGCTGATGGAATCGCGGTTCCAGTTCCGCGCCGTGGACCTGATGACCGCGATGATCCTGGTCGCCATTGTGGGCTACGCCACCGAAAAGCTGATCGTCGGCACTATCGAGAAGCGGACGATCGAGAAGTGGGAAGTGGTATCTTCTTGAGTCTGACGGCGTCAGTTGGATAAAACTTTCTCCTGGAGCGCTTATCAGGAGATGGCTGTGATATTTCGTCAGCTTTTCGACGCGACGTCCGGCACCTACACCTACCTGCTGGCATCTCGCCGCGGTGGCGAGGCGTTGATCATCGATCCGGTATTGGAGAAGGTGGATCGCTACCTGCAACTTGTCCGGGAGCTGGACCTGAAGCTCGTCAAGGCGATCGATACCCATCTGCACGCGGATCATATCACCGGGCTGGGGGCGCTGCGCGACCGGACGCGCTGCATCACCGTGATGGGCGAGCAATCCAGCGTGGATGTCGTGTCGATGCGGATTGCCGAGGGCGACCGGCTGGGCATCGAGGGTATCAGCCTCGACGTCGCCTATACACCTGGCCATACGGACGACAGCTACAGCTTCATCATGCCGGATCGCGTGTTCACCGGCGACACGCTGCTCATCCGCGGCACCGGCCGCACCGATTTCCAGAATGGCGATCCGCGCGATCAGTATGAGTCGATCTTCAATCGGCTGCTGCGGCTGCCGGACGAAACGATGGTGTTTCCCGCGCATGACTACAAGGGCGATACCGTCAGTACGATCGGCGAGGAGAAGCGTTACAATCCGCGGCTTCAGGTGAAGTCCGTCGATGAGTACGTGGCGCTGATGAACGGGCTGAACCTGTCCAATCCGAAGATGATGGATGTGGCGGTGCCGGCGAATATGCGGCAGGGCCTGGCGCAGCAGGAGATTGCGCGCCGTGGTTGGGCCGTGATGGCGGACGAGGCGAAGTCGCTGATCGGCAACCGCGACGTCGTGCTGATCGATCTGCGTGAGCGCACCGAACGCGAGCGTCATGGCGTGATTCCGGGGTCGCTGCACGCGCCCTATCCCGATCTCCAGGAGAATATCCAGGCCGGCGGGATGCTGCATGAACTGGCCACCGCGACAAACAAGCGGTTGGTGTTCTATTGTGCGTTCGGCGAGCGCTCGGCCATGGCCGTACAGGCGGCGCAGGACGCGGGGCTCGCCGGCGCCTGTCATATCCAGGGTGGCATCGACGCCTGGAAAAAGGCGGACGGTCCGCTCGAACATTAGAGCATGATGGGTTCACACACGTTCACCCATCACGCTCATACGCTATGGTTGATCGCGTGATTCAGACCTCCGGCGATTCCGCCTCCGGTCATCACGCTCGAGGGGAGGATGATCGATGGACGCACTGGAACTGCTGGTCGCTCGTGAATCGGCGACGAAACTGACATCGCCTGGGCCTGATCAGGAGGCATTGGAACGAATCTTCCAGAGCGCCCTGCGCGCGCCGGATCATGGGCGGCTGCGGCCGTGGCGGTTCATCGTGGTGCCGGAGGAGAAGCGCGAGCGGTTCGGCGAGCTGATGGCCGATTGCCTGCGCCGGCAGCAGCCGGATGCGTCCGCGGACATGCTGCAACGCGAACGGGACAAGGCGATGCGCGCGCCGGTGATCGTGGTGGCAGCGGCGACCGTTCAGCGCAAGCACAAGATCCCGGAGGTAGAGCAACTGGTGTCTGCCGCAGCCGCGGCCGAGAACATCATGCTGGCGGCGAACGCACTGGGATATGGCGCCATGTGGAAGACGGGCGCGCCGGCCTACGATGCGGGCGTGAAGCAGGCATTCGGGCTTGATCCGGACAATGACATTGTCGGCTTCCTGTATCTGGGCACACAGGTGGGGGGCGGTTCGCCGGCCGCGCGGCCGACGGTGAAGGACCTCGTGTCGGTCTGGCAGGGATAGGCGAGGGCGGCCTTACTCGGCCGCCGGCGCCTTCACCAGCGTTGCGTCGATCTCGTCGATCGTGCGTCCCTTCGTCTCGACCGCCAGGAATGCGAAGGCGGTGGCGGAGAGCGCGTACCAGAATGCCAGGAAGAGGAACGCTGGCACGATCGCGTCGAGTGTCGCCTTCGGACTGACGTAGTTCGAGGAACCGATGATCAGCGCAAGGCCGAGCGGGCCGATGATCTTGCCGAGGTTGCCGAAGCCGTAGGCCAGACCCATGCCGCTGGCACGAAGGCGCGCCGGCCACACCTCGGCAATGTAGGGACCGATGATCGCGTAGCTGCCATCGCCGAAGAACCGCTGCGCCATCACGAAGACGAAGAACATCGACACGCCGCCGAGCCATACGCTGTGCATAGTGCCGGCCAGCGCCATCGTGATCGCGCCGGCATAGCCGATGATCGCCCCCGATGCCTTGCGGCCGATCGCATCCGACAGATAGGAGCAGAGCAGGCGGCCGAGGATGCCGAGGATCGATACATAGATCATCAGGTAAGAGGCCTCGGCTGGCGTGATGCGCAGCACCAGCACGAACAGCGCAGTGATCCACAGCAGCAGACCGACGCCGCCGGTCTGACTGATCGCGGTCAGACAGCTTGCCACGACGCTGCGCGGATAGTGGAACAAGTGCCGCCACGGCAGAGGTTGCACCTCGTCGGGAACGCTTCCTGGCAGCGCTATTTGCTGCGGGTCCATCTGCAAGGCCCAGGCGAGTGATTTGCGCGCTTCCTCCATGCGGCCGCGGCGCAGCAGCCAGTGTGGTGATTCGGGAACCCAGTAGCGGATCAGCACCACGAGCAGGGCGGGGGCCAGACCGACGAGAAACAGGCCACGCCAGCCGATGACTGGTGCGAGGAACGCACCGGAGAGCGCACCGAGCATATTGCCGGCCGGCAGCAGGACGGTGGTCAATCCGCTGACCCAGCCGCGTTTGTACGCCGGCACGAATTCCTGCACGAGCGGAATGTCCACCGCGATCAGGCCGGCATTGCCGAAGCCGACGAAGAAGCGGAAGAACGCCAGGAACAGCCAGCCGGGGATCAGAGCGTCCTGGTCGGGCGTGAAGGCCATGATGCCGGTTGCAATCGACACATTGAGGGCTGTTGCCATGAAGATTCTGCGGCGGCCGAACTTGTCGGCCATCCTGCCCCAGAAGAATGCTCCAGGTACCGCGCCGAGGCCCGATGCGAGGAGGATGACCGCGGACTGGCCGAAGGTCAGCTGCCACGAGCCGATGATGAAGGCGAGCACGTAGCCGATGAGGAAGAAATCGAAGAAGTCGAGCATATCGCCAAGGTTGGCGGTGGCGATGATGCGCCATTGATTGCGGGTAAGCTTCTGCTGTTGCTCAAGATGCTCGAGCATAACGTCCCTCCATTTCGTCTTGTCCGGCGCGACGGCGGCAAACGATCACGGCGACGATGTACATGCTCTTTCGCTCCGGCGGTGGTGAAGCCGCTTCCGGAGGCGCGGGCTGGTCATGATGCCAACCATCAAATAGCATAGGCAGGCGTTACAAAATTGTCAGCAACTATCTGGCTGGGAGCGAGACATGACCAACGCGATCGAAAGCGAACAGCTCACGCGTGTGGCTCCGGGGACGATGATGGGCGATCTGATGCGGCAGTACTGGTTGCCGGCGGTGAAGTCATCGGAAGTGGTGGCAGGTGGCGATCCGCTGCGGCTGATGCTGCTGGGCGAGAGGCTGATCGCATTCCGCGACCAGTCGGGGCGCGTCGGCGTGATGGATCATCGCTGTCCGCACCGCTGCGCATCGCTGTTCTATGGTCGGAACGAGCCGGGCGGCATGCGTTGCGTCTATCATGGCTGGCAGTTCGACACGGATGGCAATTGTATAGACATGCCGAACCTGACGCCGGAGCAGGATTTCCGGCAGAAGGTGCATGCGAAGGCCTACAAGGTCTGCGAGCGGGCGGGGGTGATCTGGGTTTACATGGGCGCCCGCGCAGAGGCGCCGCCGATGCCGGAGATCGAGGCGACGTTGCTGCCGGAGAGCGAGCTTGCCATCACCTTCACCCAGCGGGAGTGCAACTGGCTGCAGGCGCTGGAAGGCGACATCGATACCTCGCATTTCAGTTGGCTGCATGTCGGATCGGTGAGGCCGGAGCAGGTGGATCCGAGCAACTGGCTGATGTACCAGGTGAACAACCGTGCGCCGGACTATCATGTGTCGGATACCGATTGGGGGACGATGTACTGCGCGTTCCGTCCTGCCGAAGACGATCGGACGTACTGGCGGTTTGCGCATTTCGCCTTTCCGTTCTGGACGTTCATTCCGCAGGGCGATTTCATGGACCGCGTGATCGCGCGGGCCTGGGTGCCGATGGACGACACGCATGTGATGTTCGTGGGCTTTTCGTGGAAGCAGGCGTCTCGGACGGCGGCACTGGCGGGTGGTGAGCCGATCCCGGGGGCGACGCCGGCGCCGGACATGATGCCCAATACCACGGATTGGTTCGGGCGGTTCCGGCCAGTGCAGAACGCGGCGAACGATTACCTGATCGACCGCGAGGCGCAGCGGAACGATGTGATCTATACCGGCATCACGCATATCGCGATGCAGGACCAGGCGATCACCGAGAGCATGGGGGACATCGTCGATCATTCGTTCGAGCATCTGGCGCCGAGCGACCAGATGATCACACGGACGCGGCGGCGATTGTTGATGGCGGCGCGGGCACTGCACGAGAAGGGCGCGGTGCCGCCTTGCGTCGATCAGCCTGACATCTTCCGGCAGGTCCGCAGCGGCGAGGCGGTGCTGGCCGCGGATGACTGGCAAGTGGCGTATCGCGACCGGCTGGGGCAGGTGCTGCGGCCGACGGGATGGAAGGAGGCGGCGGAGTAGCCCAGGCTACGGCGTTACGCGTCGCCGCGCCGTCGCAGGATGAAGGTCCCGAACGCGCCGAGTCCGAAGTTGATGGCGATGCCAGCGAGTGACAGCAGTACCAGGGCTGCGAACATGCGGGGTACTTGCAGGCGATAGCCGGCCTCGAGGATGCGATAGGCGAGGCCTGATGCGAAGCCGCCGGATCCGGCGACGAATTCGGCGACTACCGCGCCCACGAGCGCCAGCCCGCCTGAAATGCGCAGACCCGCGAGGAAGTAGGGCAGGGCGGCCGGCAATCTCAGCAGCCGCAATGTGGTGATGCGGCTGGCGCCATACAGGCGGAACAGGTCGGCCAGTTCAGGTGGCGCGGATGCGAGACCGGCGGCGGTGTTGGCGAAGACCGGGAAGAACGCGACGATGGTTGCACATACAACGAGAGATGCGAAGGGATTGCCGACCCAGACGATGATCAGCGGGGCGATGGCGACGATGGGAGTGACCTGAAGGACCACGGCCCAGGGCTGGATGGCCGCCGCGAGCAGGCGGTTCGAAGCGATCGCGATGGCGAGCACGACGCCGAGTGATGCAGCGACGACAAGTGCGGCGAAGGTCACCAGGAGGGTTGAGCCGAGCGAGATCAGCAGCAGGGCCGGATCGGCGACGAACGCCTGGATGATCGCGATGGGGCCGGGGACCAGATAGCTCGGTACATCGGTGATGCGCACCGCGGCTTCCCACACCAGAAGGGTGGCCAGGCCGAACAGGGCAGGAGCGTATTTCATGCGGCGAGGGCTCGCTGCAGTTCGTGGGTGATCTGGGCCACCAGGGCCGTATAGGCGGGATCGAGGCGGGCCTCGGCGCCAGGGTGCAAAGGGGATGCGAACTCGCGATCGATGCGGCCGGGGCGTGGCGTCATCAGCACGATGCGGCGCGCGAGGAAGGCGGCCTCGTAGATCGAGTGGGTGACGAAGACGACCGTACAGCGGAGTTCCTGCCAGAGCGTCAGCAGGTCTTCCTGGAGCTTGTTGCGGGTGAATTCGTCGAGTGCCGCGAAGGGCTCATCCATCAGGAGCAGGCGTGGCCGCGTGACGAGGGCGCGCGCGATGGAGACGCGCATGCGCATTCCTCCGGAAAGCTGGCGGGGGCGTGCGGTTTCGAAGCCTGACAGGCCGACGCGGTGCAGGGCTTCCTGGACGCGGGGGATGGCATCGGCACGCGGTGCGCCGGCGAGGCGGAGGGGAAGGTAGACGTTGTCGGTGGCGCTCGCCCAGGGGAGCAGCGTGGCGTCCTGGAAGACGAAGCCGATCTCGCCCGGCTTGGGCTGATGGCCTGCGTCCCAGGCCAGGTGACCCGTGTCGGGGCGTTCGAGGCTGGCGATCAAGCGCAGCAGCGTGGACTTGCCGCAGCCGGACGGACCGAGCAGTGCCATGAAGTCGCCGGCGTTGATTGTGAGGGAGACGTCGCGCAGCGCTTCGACTGGAGCGAAGCTGCGGCCTACGTGGGACAGGCGCAGCATGGATCAGCTGACGGGTCGCATCACGCTATTGCTTCATGTTGATGCCGACGCGCTTGTCGACGAAGCGGAGCGTATAGGCTTTTGTCACGTCGAGGCCTTGGGGGTAGACGCCAACGGCCGACATCGATTGGTAGAATGCGGCCCAGCGGGCGTCGGTCATCGCGCCAATGCCGAGTTTCAACGCGTCGCCGGAATCGACGATGCCGTGTTCCTTCATCATGTTACGGCCGTATTGCAGGAGGGCGTCGGTCATCTCGGGGTTGTCGTGCTTGATCGCAGTGTTGGCCGGGGCGGGGTCGCTGTAGAGGTAGGAATACCAGCCCTCGATCGAGGCATCGATGAAGCGCTGCACGAGGTCGGGGTTCTCCTGCACCAGCTTGACACTTGTGGTGACGATGTTGCCGTAGCCGAGATAGCCACCGTCGGCGACCAGCATGACCACGGGCCTGGTGTGGGTGGCCTGTTCGATGGCGAAGGGCTCGGAGCCGAGATAGCCCTGCTGGATCAGCGTCTTGTCGGCCAGGAAGGGCTGGAGGTTGAAGGTATACGGACGTATCTGCGCATCCGTGTAGCCGTACTTCGCTGCCAGGAAGCGCCACCAGCCGGAGCGCGTGTCGGCGCCGATCAGGATCGGCTTGCCTTTCAAGGCGGCGAAGCTGTCGTCACCCTGGCCCGGGTGGGCGATCAGGACCGATGGGTCCTTCTGGAACATCGCCGCGATGGCGACGAAGGGGAGGTTCTGCTGGACAAACTCGATGGCACGGCCGCCGCCGAGATTGAAGTCGAGGCGGCCTGCCATCATGAGCTGCATCTGGTTCACCTGCGGGCCGCCCGGCCGAATGGTCACGGTCAGGCCGTGGCGCTGATAGATGCCGGTGGCGAGGGCCTGGTAGTAGCCGCCGTATTCGGCCTCGGCGAGCCAGTCGAGGCCGAAGGTGACCGCGTCATCCGCGCGGGCGGCGGTGGCGCTGAGCAGGACGAGCAGGGCGGCGAGCCATCGCATGGGGGCCTCGATTCGCGCTTTGGGCGGCGCATCCTGCACAATGGCGAGGCGATCGGGGAGATGGCATGGCAGAACCTCGGCTGAAGGCGGGTCTTTGGGTAAAAATGGCGCTGCGCATGGCCGACCGCGAAGGCACGGCCGGCGTAGTGCTGCGGAAGGGCGATGCGGACGCCGGCGGTGTACTGGTGGTGCTGCGGGGACGCGAGGGGCTGACCGTGCTGTCGCAGGTGAGGGCGGCCGATGGGGCGCTGGCCTGGATGCGGGGGACGGGCGCGGGGACGGTCGATCAGGCGACGGCGGATGGCTACGTGGCGCGGCAGGTGCGGTTCGATCCCGATGTCTGGGTGCTCGAGTTCGATGCGCCGAACCTGGTGCCGCCGTTCGAGGCTCGCATCGTGGAGTAGCGCGGCGGGTCTGCGGAGTGGGCCTCCGCAGCCGCATCACGCCTCAGCCGTTCGGGAAGGGACAGTAGGCATAGTTGTAATAATACGGGTATGGACACGCGTAAGTGTAGGGATACCCGTCGTAGCGGCCCCGGTGGTGGTGTGCCCAACCGCCGTGGAATCCGCCGACATGGCCGTGGAAGCCACCGGAGTGACCACCGAATCCGCCACCTCCACCGCGGACGAGTTGCAAGGGCATGGAATGATCTGGCGTCGCGGCGGCCATCCCCGCGGGAGCAAGGGACAGGAACATCGCCGAGGCGGCCAATACTCGAACAAAGCGCATGGCAGCCTCCTTTCGCACACCAATGTGGGCATGAAGCCGGAGCGGGACAGGACGCTTCCATGCATGCGAACATGACGTGGGGGAATGGCATAACTGTTTTGCGGTGTTGCGGGTGGCGGAGGCTCGCGGGTGTTGCATGGCCCACTGGGTGCGGGGGAGCGTGTGCCAAGGGCCCTCTTGCAAGGAACTGGACTCAATCACGACAAATCCGCATTGTTTCTTTGTTGGGGTGACTGACGCTGCCTGATTTTGGCAGTGCCGAACGCCAAACCGACGCCGACGTCTGACCGAGACGCACGAAACGACAAGGGAAGCTTCATAATGTCTGCAACGAGCCGAGGATCTTTGCCTTGGTGGAAGGAACCCACCAAGGACCAATGGTACGCATATATCGCAGCCTGGCTGGGCTGGACGCTGGATGCGTTCGATTTCACCGTCTTCCTATTGATCATGTCGCCGATCGCTCAGGAATTCGGTGTGCCGCTGATCGATGTCACCGCGGTCTTCACGGTGACGCTGATCATGCGCCTGGGCGGAGCGACGGCTTCGGGCTGGTTGGCCGATCGCATGGGGCGCCGGGCGCCGCTGCTGATCTCCATCCTGTGGTACTCAATATGCAATCTGCTTGCGGGGCTCTCGCCCAGTTTCATGTTCCTGTTCGTGATCAGGGCATTGCTGGGCATCGGGATGGGTGCGGAATGGCCGGCAGGTGCCGCGTTGGCCATGGAGTCGTGGCCGGCTCGGTCGCGCGGCTTCATGTCCGGGGTGCTGCAGGGCTCCTGGGGTCTGGGATTCGCGTTGTCGGCGGCCGCCTACGGGCTGCTGTACTCGCCGCTCGAAGCCTGGCATAAGGGCTATGGCTGGCGCGGCATGCTGATCCTGGGTGTGCTGCCGGCGCTCGCCTGTGTGTGGATCCGTATCTACGTGAAGGAACCCGAAGTATGGGCTGAGAACAAGAGGCTCCAGGATACGACGCAGAAGCAGGCGTCGCTGCCGCTATTCGCGATCTTCAAGCCGAAATACCTGTTCAACACCTTGACGGGCTGCCTGTGGATGGCGGCGAATTTCTGGGTCTACTACGCGATCTGGGCGATGCTCGGCACCTATCTGACGAAGGAACTGGGCTGGACGCCGGCGCAGGCGTCGATCCCGGTATTCTGGGGCAATATCATCACGTTCGCCGCCAGCGCGTTCTGGGGAGGGATGTCGGAGAAGATCGGACGCCGGTGGGCGCTGATGATTCCGACCTTCATCGCCATCTTCATCGCGCCGCTGTATCTGTCGACGACAGATCCGACCATGTTCCTGATCCTGTTCATGTTGATGATCTGCTTCGTCGGCGGCAAGGATGCACTCAATCCCGGCTGGCTGGCGGAACGGTTCCCGACGGAGGTTCGGGCGACGGCGTCGGGCTTCGTGTATCACCAGGGCGCGGTGTGGGGCGCATTCGTCGCTCCCGTGCTGACGTATTTCGCGGTTCACCAGGGTTTGGGGTTCGCGAAGCCGATGCTGTACGCCACGGTCGGGTCGCTGGTGGTGTATGTCATCGCGGTGTACCTGGGGCCGGAAACCAAGGGCAAGGAGATGACCGCGGCGCTGGAAATCTTCGAGCGGGAAGAATACCCCTAGCGGTTAGCCTTGTGTGAGGAGGACGGCCGGGGCGTTGGCTCCGGCCGTTTTCCTGTACGGGGCGTCGGAGCGAATCTGCGTCCATCAAACCAAGAGCTGCGCCGACACGCCGAGCGCCGGTCCGGCTTCTGCGATCCGCTGATCGAGCGTATATACTGTCGCGCCGTGCTGCGACGCGATCGCCAGATGCAGGGCATCGCCAGCGCGAAGCCCCAGCGCCGGCCAGTCCGCCACCCCGACCCTCCCCCGCCTCGCGAGAGATGGAGGGATGGCACTACTCTGGCTGTGTCGCCTTGTGCGCCAGCAGGGCCATCAGGCGGCGGTCGCGCCATTCCTGCCGCACGTTCTGCATGTTGGCCGGCAACTCCGCGCGGCGCGCCGCGTGCAGCTTGTTCACCAGCGGCGCGTCCCATGGCAGCGGCGTCGCCTGCTGCTGGATGCGCCCGATCAGCGGGCCGTAACGCTCGCAGTAATCGGCCAGGCCGCCGGGGGCGTTCAGGTCGATGGTTTCCAGCGGGCCCATGAAGCTCCAGCGCAGGCCGAGGCCGTGTTTCACCAGCGCATCCAGGTCGGCGGGCGAAATCACGTCGTCGGCGAGCAGGCGGAAGGCTTCGGCCAGCAGGGCGCTTTGGAGGCGGTTCAGCGCGAAGCCGTCCATCTCCTTGTTGATGGTGGCGGGGACCTGGCCGGCAGCGGTCATCAGGGCGCGGGTGCGGCTGACGACGGCGGGATCGGTCCAGGGTGCGGGGCATAGCTCGACCAGCGGCACCAGGTAGGGCGGGTTCACCGGATGGGCGACCAGGCAGCGGGCGCGGCCCGACAGGGTCTCGGTGAAAGCGCTGGCGGGTATGCCGCTGGTGGAGCTGGCCAGTACGGCATCGGGGCGCGCGAGGCGATCGAGTTCGGCGAACAGGGCCTGCTTGGCGTCCATGCGCTCGGGGCCGTTTTCCTGGACGTGCTCGGCGTTGGCGATGGCGTCGGCCAGGGTGGTGGCGGGATGGACGCGGGCGGCGACGAGGGCGGGCGGTTCGCGTAGGAGCTTGGCTTCGGCTAGTTCTGGCAGGCGTTCGGCGATGAAGCTTTGGGCGGCGTCGACCTGCTGCGGGACAGGATCCCAGAGCGCGACATCGAAGCCAGCTCGGGCGAACACGATGGACCAGGCGCGACCGATCAGTCCCGCGCCAATGACAGCGACCTGGGTCATGGGAGTTTCTCCGATTCGGGGCTTGAGGTCAGCGCTGTGGGTTCGCAGAGTCAACGCATGGCGGTGTTCAATGATGGGTTGATGCGGATGCTGGCCGGGCGGGCGGAGCTGCTGGCGCCGGACGAGATGGGGCTTGCCGATGCGGCAGCGCCGGGGCTGGGTGTGCCCTCGCGGGTGCTGATGGCGAATGCCGGGCGCGCGGTGGCGCGGGCGGTGCGGGCGCGATTCCGACCGTGCCCGACGCTGGTGTTGGCGGGGCCTGGGAACAATGGCGGCGACGGGTATGTGGCGGCGCGGCTGCTGGCGCAGGAGGGGTGGCCGGTGGGTGTTGCGTCGCTGGCGCCGCCGCGTGCCGGGTCGGATGCGGCGTGGGCCTGCGGGTTGTGGGAGGAGGGCGGCGCAGCGTTTTCGGTGCAGGCGGCTGCGCGTGCGGAACTGGTAATCGACGCAGTATTCGGGGCCGGGTTGGCGCGCGATGTTGATGGGGCGGTGTCGGATGTGTTGCGCGCCGCGCGGAGGATCGTGGCGGTCGATGTGCCGAGCGGGCTGGATGGGACGACGGGAGCGGCGCGGGGGTTTGCTCCCCGCGCTGCGCTGACGGTGACGTTCTTCCGGCTGAAGCCGGGGCATCTTCTGGTGCCGGGACGGGAGCTGTGCGGCGAGATCGTGCTGTCGGATATCGGGATGCCGCTGGGGGTGCTGGACACCGTTCGGGCGCGCACGTTTGGGAACGTGCCGGAGCTGTGGCGGGTGCCGGTGCCGGGAGCGGAGGCACACAAGTATTCGCGCGGTCATGTCACGGTGCTGGGTGGCGCGACGATGACCGGGGCGGCGCGGCTGGCGGCCGATGCGGCGCGACACGCGGGCGCGGGGCTGGTGACTATCGCCGCTTTTGGTGGGGGCGGGGATATCTATCGCGGTGGTTCGGCGGGGGTGCTGGTGAGCGATGCGCCTCTGGCCGCGTTGCTGGAGGATCAGCGGCGGCATGTCTGGGTGTGCGGGCCAGGGCTTGGGCCGGAGGCGGCGCGCGCGGCATTGCCGGTGCTCTTGGCGGCGGGACGCACTGTGGTCGCGGATGCGGATGTATTTACGGCGTTTGCCGGAGAGCCTGACGCGCTGTGCGGTGCGGCGGTGATGACGCCCCATGCGGGCGAATTTGCACGCGCGTTCGGTGCGTCTGGTGTGGATCGGGTTGGTGCGGTGCGCGCGGCGGCAACGCGCACGGGCGGCGTGGTGCTGCTGAAGGGCGCCGATACGATCGTGGCGGCGCCGGATGGGCGGGTGGCGATCAATGCCTCGGCACCACCGTGGCTGGCGACGGCTGGGTCGGGCGATGTCTTGGCGGGAGTCATTGGCGGGCTGCTGGCGCAGGGGATGGAGCCGTGGGAGGCCGCCGCGGCGGGCGCGTGGGTGCATGGGCGCGCTGGGGCGCTGGCGGGGCAGGGGCTTGTTGCCGAAGATCTTCTAACCGCGATCGCTCCGGCACTGGTCGACGCATCGTGTGCACCGCATATGTCGGGTGAGTGCCTATGATGCGAACGTGCCGCGAGGACGAACTGTATGAGTGACGTTGCTGCCCCGAGCCTGCTGGATCGCGCGATCCGTCGCATCACCACCGTTTGGCGCGACATGGCATCGGGGCCGGTGGATGAGCCGATCGCGGCTCAGATGCGGGCGTGCCTGGAGGCGCGGGGCGGCGAGGTCAGCGCGCGCAATCGAGCGGCGAAGTTGGCGGAGACCTACCAGGCGCTGGATGATGCAGGGCGCAAGGATTTCCTGCGCACGCTGGCCGCGTTTGATTCGGATGCCGAGGCGGTGGCCCGTGCCTATGCCGAGGTGCAGGCGGCGGCTGATCCGGCTGAGCTGGCTGTGGCGAAGGCGGATTTGAGGCGTGCGCTCGAGCCGCCTCGGCTGAAGTTGCTGACGCAGTTCACCACCATTCCGGACGGCCGCAAGTTCCTGGTTGACCTGCGAGAATTCCTGCTGCGTTTGCGTAAGGATGATCGGCTGCTGGCGGCGTTGGAGGCTGATCTGCGCGGGCTGCTGGCAGCGTGGTTCGATATCGGCTTCCTTGAGCTGCAACGCATCGACTGGAACAGTCCGGCCTCGTTGCTGGAGAAACTGGTTGACTATGAGGCGGTGCACGCGATCCGCTCGTGGCGCGATATCAAGAACCGGCTGGATTCCGATCGGCGGTGCTACGCGTTCTTCCATCCGCGCATGCCGGGCGAGCCGCTGATCTTTGTCGAGGTGGCGCTGGTGAAGGGGCTGGCCGGCAGCGTGCAGTGCCTGCTCGATGAGAAAGCACCGGTGGAGGATGCGCGCGAGGCGGATACCGCGATCTTCTATTCGATCAGCAACTGCCAGCGCGGACTGGCAGGGATCAGCTTCGGCAATTTCCTGATCAAGCGCGTGGTGGAGGAACTGTCGGCGGAGTTCCGCAATCTGAAGGCGTTCGCGACACTGTCGCCGATCCCCGGGTTCCGGCCGTGGCTGGACGCGCAACTGGCTACGGATGAACCGGGGCTGCTCTCGGATGAGGAGGCAGCGAGCCTTGGTTCGGCGATGCCGGCGCCGTCGGGCCGGGAGTCGTTGGCAGGGATCGTCGGCAAGAAGGGGTGGTGGCGCGAGGTGGGATTGCGCAAGACGGCAGAGCCGGTGCTGGTGCGGCTGTGCGCGCGCTACCTGCTGGTTGAGTCGAACGGGAAGAAGCGGGCGCGCGATCCGGTGGCGCATTTCCATCTGTCGAATGGTGCGCGGATCGAGCGGATCAACATTCTCGGCGACACGTCGGAGAAGGGGGCGAAGGAGAGCGCCACCCTGATGGTCAACTACCTGTATGATCCGGCGAAGATCGAGGATTGGCACGAGGATTACGCCGGGGAGGGAAAGCGCAACGCGTCCACCACGGTGCGGCGGCTGGCGCGGGGATGGAGCTGAGGGGCGGCCGCCCCCACAAGTAATTCGCACGGTTCTGCAACATTAGTGGTATGGTGGCGCGGTTCGAAACCGCGCTGCTCCCTCGTCGTTCCGGGATGGTCCGGTCGTGGCGGCGGGGCCCCGGCGCATCAGGGAGATCTGGTCATGGCCGATGCGGGCGCCGATGGACAGGTGGGCAGTGCGCAGTATCGTTTCCTTTTCAATTTGAATGAATCGGGGGGAAAGGTTGCCTATGATAACGACCTCCCGGTGCCGGCGATGCTGGCCTGTGCGGCGGCCGAGAGCGGCTGGGGCGGCAGCAAGATCTTCGGCAAGACGGGCTGCCACTTCAATCTGCAGAAGCCGGCCTGGTACACCTGGATGAAATGCCGGACGGTCAAGCTGCAGACCGACGGCCAGGGCGACGGCAACCTGGTCTGGGTGGATTTCTGCGCCGCTGACGATGCGGCAGAGTCAGTGGGCCTGTGGTGCACCTGGATCCTGAACTATCCCAATCTGGGTCACCGCAAGGAAGTGCTGTCTTTCCGCCATTCGCCGCGGGACTTCTGTGCACGCCTGCCGAAGGTCGGGTTCGGACCGCAGAACCCGAAGGCCTGGGAGGAAACCAAAAAAGGCTATCTCGACGTGTATGATCAGTTCCAACTCGGCGGCTTCATCTGGAGTGCGCCGTAGCGGTCGGCGTCGGGTTGGTCGGTGGGGTGCCCTCGCAAGGGCAAGGCGCTAAACTCCTGTCGCTCACCGGCCAACGAGGACGACATGGATACGCCACAGACCGTTCTGTCTCCGCCTGCCCGGGACGCCGACCGGCTGCATGTCCTGCGGCAGCTGGAACGCAAGCTGCTGTGGCTGTCGTCATGGATGATCCATAACGCCAACCACGTCCGGCCGAACCGCGATGGGCTGAAGGTGGGCGGGCACCAGGCGTCGTGCGCCTCGGTGATTTCCATCATGACGGCGCTGTATTTCGAGATTGCGCGGCCGCAGGACCGCATCGCGGTGAAGCCGCATGCCGGGCCGGTATTCCATGCGATCAACTACCTGTTCGGGCGGCAGTCGCCGGAGAAGATGCAGGGGCTGCGAAGCCTGGGCGGTGTGCAGTCCTATCCGTCGCGGGTGAAGGATGGCCCGGAGGTGGATTTTTCCACCGGTTCGGTGGGGCTGGGTGTGGCGATGACCACGTTCTCGGCGCTGATGGCGGATTATGTGCGGCTGCACAATCTCAGCGGCGCTGATATGCCGGTGGGGCGGCATATTGCCATTGCCGGTGATGCGGAACTGGATGAGGGCAACATCTACGAGGCTCTGCTGGAGGGATGGAAGCACGACGTCCGGAATCTTTGGTGGATCGTCGATTACAATCGCCAGAGCCTCGACAGCGTGGTGCCGGACCGGTTGTTCGGCCGGATCGAGGGCCTGTTCCGCGACATGGGCTGGAACGTCGTCACCATCAAATACGGACGCAAGCTGGAGGCTGCGTTCGAGCGGGAAGGCGGGGAGTCGCTGCGAGCATGGATCGATGACTGCCCGAACTCGCTGTATTCCGCTCTGACGTTCCAGGGCGGTGCGTCGTGGCGCCAGGCGTTGCTGGCGGATCTGGGGCGATCGAAGGCGCGGGCGATCATCGACCCGCTGTCGGATGACGAGCTGGGCGCGCTCATGACCAATCTCGGCGGGCATGACATCGAGACCGTGATCGATACGCTGCGCGCGGAGGCTGATGGCGATCAGCCGACATGCTTCATCGCCTATACGATCAAGGGGATGGGGCTGCCGTTCGCGGGGCACAAGGACAACCATGCCGGGCTGATGACCAAGGAACAGATGGAGGTGTTCCGTGCCTTCATGGACATCCGGCCTGGACATGAGTGGGACATGTTCGAAGGGCTGGATGTGCCGGCAGAGGAGGTGAAGGCGTTCATCGACGCATGCCCGTTCGCCACCCCGTTGACGCCGCAAGGGCGGACGCTGACTGCGCCGATGGTGCCGGTGCCTGCCTCGTTGCCGATGCCGCATGTGGCTGGGCGCAAGATGTCCACGCAGGCGGGGTTTGGCGACATCCTGGCGGAGATCGGGCGTGGGCAGGGTGAGCTGAAGGCCCTGGCCGAGCACATCGTGACGACGTCGCCGGACGTGACGGTTTCCACCAATCTCGGGCCTTGGGTGAACCGGCGCGGGATCTTCGATCGGCATACGCGCAACGACGTGTTTCGCGATGCCAAGCTGGCGAGCGCGCAGCGTTGGGGCATGTCGCCGAAGGGGCAGCATGTCGAGCTTGGCATAGCGGAGCAGAACCTGTTCCTGCTGCTGGGAGCGGCAGGGCTTACGCCGGCGATGACGGGAGCGCGGCTGTTGCCGGTGGGAACGGTGTACGATCCGTTCGTCAACCGCGGGCTCGATGCACTGATCTACGCCTGTTACCAGGATGCGCGGTTCCTGCTGGTGGGCACACCATCCGGGCTGACGCTGGCGCCGGAAGGCGGCCAGCATCAGTCGATCAATACGCCGCTGATCGGATTGGCGGCGGATCGGCTGGCGAGCTTCGAGCCGGCGCATGTCGATGAGCTGGCGATCCTGCTGCGCCATGCGTTCGCGTTCATGCAGCGGCCGGACGGGTCCGCCGTGTGGCTACGCCTGTCTACACGCCAGCTCGAGCAGCCGGCGCGGGTCCTGGACGCGGCGGCGGTGATCGAGGGCGCGCACTGGGTGGTGCCTCCGGCCGATGGCGCGCGGATCGCCATCGCGTATCAGGGGCCGGTGGCGCCTGAGGCTGCGGCGGCATTTGCCGAGCTGGCGGCGGAAGAGCCTGGCGCGGGGTTGCTGGCGATCACCAGTGCCGATCGGCTGCATGCGGGCTGGCTGGCGGCCATGCGCGCGCGGCGCGGCGGGGATCGGGCGGCGATGTCGCATATCGAGCACCTGCTGGCGCCGCTGGCGCCGGGCGCAGCACTGGTGACGGTGCTGGATGGGCATCCGGCGACGCATGCGTGGCTGGGGGCGGTGCGAGGGCAGCGTGTGGTGCCGCTGGGGCCGGATCATTTCGGGCAGACCGGCGACATCCCCGATCTGTATCGCGAGTATGGCATGGACACCGATGCGATCCTCGACGCCTGCGCGCAGGCATTGCTGACGTTATAGGGGGGTTGCCATGCGCCGTTGTCTTGTCTTGCTGCTGCTCGCAGTTGCCGTCCCTCAGGCCGTGCACGCTGACGACGTGACCGATCAGATCAACGAGGCGCTGAAGGCCTATCAGAATCACGACACGCGGGCGGCGATCGCAGCGCTCGACGCGGCGGAGAATCTGTTGCGTGAGGCGCGCGCCGACGCGCTGAAAAACCTGCTGCCGCCAGTACCTCCCGGATGGTCGGCTGACAACGCCGAGTCGACGGCCGTCGGCGTGGCGATGATGGGCGGGGGCACCACAGCAAGCCGCACCTATCATCTGGACGCGCAGCAGGTCGAGGTGGAGATCATGGGGGACTCACCGATGCTGCAAGGATTGGCCGCGTTGCTCGGCAGCCCATTTGCCGCCGCCGGGGGGATGAAGACGGTGGTGATTGGCGGGCGACGGATGTCGTATGCCGAGAACGACAACAGCTATATGGCGCTGGTGGCCGACAAGGTGATCGTGAAAGTATCGGGCAATAAGGAGACGCCTGATCCGACGCTGAAGAGTTTCGTCCAGGCGATAGATTTTGCCGCGCTCGAGAAGTTGGTGCGTTAGAGTGAACAGGCTCTGACAGATCCCCGAAAGGGAGGACGCCAATGACCATAAGCAGCACAAACCTGACCGCGGCAAATCTGGCAATTGCCTATGCCAGCGAAATGCTAGCCTGGCGCCATTATCTCGCATGTGCCGCCGTCGCGGAAGACGAAGGCCACCGACAGATCGCAGCCGTTTTTCGCCGCATTGCCCACCGGAGAAGCTGCCACGCCGGGGAGCATCTGCACGCATTGTATGGGCAGGACGGCCTGCAAACCGGCAGCACAGGCGAGAACCTTCGCGAAGCCATATTACGGGAGCTGCACGACTATACGAATATATATCCAGGGATGATGCGGGCTGCCCGGGTCGATGAGGCCGACGACGTTGCCGAACAGTTCGAAACCCTGGCCAGGACTTGCCGTTTGCACGCGAAGCTGTTGCAGCGGGAGCTCGATACGTTGCTTCCCTCAGGCTCGGTGGGTTTCAGCGGGTAACCATTCGGCCGCGCTGTCAGAATCAGATGTTGCCCGCGTGCGGGGTGGAGGTGCTGCGGACGCGCACCAGGATCTCTACCTTGTCGGGTTGCTCGGTCAGCGCCTGGCGAACGACCGCAAGCAGCGTTTCGGGTGACACGTGAAGATCGACAATCTGCCCAGTCTCTTCGTAGACAACGTGGGAATGAGGTTCGGGAACGGTATCGAAGACCGGTTCGGCTGCGATACCGGCCAGCCGGCCGAGCAGACCGTGATCCGCCAGCATCTGGAGTTGCCGGTCGAGCTCGGCAGCCGATGTGGCGAGGCTTTGCTCGTCCATCATGCGGAGCACCTGCCTGAGGTTCAGGTGTGGCTCTGGTGCGGCACGCAGGAGCACGAGCAAGCGCACGAGTGCTCCCTGGCCGGGCAGGCCGGCGCGCCGCAACTCCTCCCGGCACGCTGCTTCCATCGTGCGATCCATAGCCGTTCCTCCCAAGCCGTCTTCTGACGCGGTCTTGGATTGTTGGGCTCCCGCAAACGCGCCAGGGGAGCCAAGCTGGCACCGACGCCCGGCAGGGGCGGGACTTTAACTTCCGCCTCTGCCGAAGCGCCGTTCGATCAGGTGTGTGCGAGGTCGAAGCGATCCAGATTCATGACCTTGTTCCAGGCCGCCACGAAGTCCTTCACGAACTTTCCTGCGGAATTGCTCTCGCTGTAAACCTCCGCCAACGCGCGAAGCAGCGAGTGCGAGCCAAAAATCAGGTCCACACGTGTGCCCGTCCACTTGGCCTGCTTTGTCTTCCGGTCGCGTCCTTCGTATGTGCCGTCGGAGCCTGCGGGCTGCCACTCCGTGCGCATGTCGAGCAAGTTGACGAAGAAGTCGTTCGTGAGCGCTTCCGGCCGACTGGTGAGCACACCGTGTTTCGAACCACCGGCATTCGCCCCCAGAACACGCAGGCCGCCGACGAGGACGGTCATCTCGGGTGCGGTCAGGGACAGCAGCTGGGCCTTGTCCACCAACGCCTCTTCAGGCGCCATCAGCTCCTTGCCGCTGAGATAGTTGCGGAAGCCGTCAGCGGCTGGCTCCAGCACAGCGAAGGATTCGACGTCAGTCTGGTCCTGCGAGGCGTCCATGCGTCCCGGTGCGAAGGGAACCGTCACGTTGTGCCCGGCTGCCTTTGCGGCCTTCTCCACCGCCGCACAGCCGCCCAGAACGATCAGGTCTGCCAATGAGACCTTCTTGCCGCCGGCAGCCGAGCCATTGAACTCCTTCTGGATGGCTTCGAGTTTCTGCAACACGGTCGCGAGCTGTTTTGGCTGGTTGACCGCCCAATCCTTCTGCGGCGTCAGGCGAATGCGCGCACCGTTGGCGCCGCCGCGCTTGTCGGAACCGCGGAACGTCGAGGCCGACGCCCAGGCCACTGAGACAAGCTGCGACACCGACAGGCCAGATCCGAGGATCTTTGCCTTCAGCGCGGCGATGTCCTGCTCGTTGACCAGGGGATGATCGACGGCGGGGATCGGGTCCTGCCAGATCAGTGTTTCCTGCGGCACCAGCGGGCCCAGGTAACGGACGCGCGGTCCCATATCGCGATGCGTCAACTTGAACCACGCGCGGGCGAACGCGTCCGCGAACTGATCCGGGTGTTCATAGAAGCGGCGGGAAATCTTCTCGTAGGCAGGATCCATCCGCAGCGAGAGGTCCGTGGTCAGCATCGTCGGAACATGCTTCTTCGACGGATCGAACGCATCGGGGATCGTGGCTTCCGCGTTCTTCGCCTTCCATTGCTTGGCGCCAGCCGGGCTCTTGGTCAGCTCCCATTCGAATTTGAAGAGGTTGTCGAAGAAGTGGTTGCTCCACTTCGTGGGCGTCTGCGACCAGGTGACTTCCGGGCCGCCGGTGATGGCGTCGGGCCCGACGCCGGTGCCGTACTTGCTTTTCCAGCCGAGGCCTTGATCCTCGATGGCCGCACCATCGGGCTCCGGGCCAAGCAGCGATGGATCGCCGGCACCATGGGTCTTGCCGAAGGTGTGGCCGCCGGCGATCAGCGCCACGGTCTCTTCGTCATTCATCGCCATGCGGCGGAACGTTTCGCGGATGTCCCTGGCAGCGGCGATCGGATCCGGGTTGCCGTTCGGCCCTTCCGGATTGACGTAGATCAGGCCCATCTGGACGGCGCCGAGGGGGTTTTGCAGTTCGCGTTCGCCGCTGTAGCGCTCGTCCCCCAGCCAGGTGCCTTCGGGACCCCAGTAGAGCTCTTCCGGCTCCCACACATCCTTGCGCCCGCCGCCAAAGCCGAACGTCTTGAAGCCCATGGATTCCAGCGCGACGTTGCCGGCCAGAATCATCAGATCGGCCCAGGAAAGCTTCTGGCCGTATTTCTGCTTGATCGGCCACAACAGGCGGCGTGCCTTGTCGAGATTGGTGTTATCCGGCCAGCTTCCCAACGGCGCAAAGCGCTGCTGGCCAGCGCCGGCGCCGCCGCGGCCGTCAGCGATGCGGTAGGTGCCTGCTGCATGCCATGCCATGCGGATCATCAGCCCGCCGTAGTGACCGAAATCAGCCGGCCACCATTCCTGCGAATCCGTCATCAGGGCGTGGAGGTCCTTGATGACAGCATTCAGGTCGAGGCTCTTGAATTCCTTGGCGTAGTCGAAGTCCTTGTCCATCGGATTGGACAGGCTGGACTGCTTATGAAGTACGTCGATGTTCAGCTGGTTCGGCCACCAGTCCCGATTGGTCCGCCAGCCCGAGTGGATGACCGGACATTTGCCCACGTTAGTCTCTGTCTTTGCGTCCATAGCTACCTCCGTTATCCGCTTCGTCAACTGATGTGCCACTACAAATTGTATCTACATCACCTGTCAATCGGGTTGCATGGTCCGCGCGATCAACGTCGGCCAGGCATTAGGCCTGGCTGAATCGCGCAAGTTGGCATTGAGCCGCTTTTTGTCATCAGCGACAGGTTCGCCTGCGCTGTGGTCACGCTTTGCGGGCCCCTGACGTGCTCTCTCAGGCGACCGGACTTGCGGATAACTAGCTGACTCTCGATGATAGACGCAAGCGCTGGCACTCAATCGACCCAATAGGTGTCGCCTATGATTGGAGCAGGTCTGACCAGATGAACCTCAGGGACCTCCGTTACCTGCTGGCTGTTGCCGAGCATGAGCATTTCGGCCGTGCGGCTGAGGCGTGTGGGGTCAGCCAGCCTACTCTGTCGGTGCAGATTCGCCGGCTCGAGGAACTCCTTGGCGTCGCGCTGTTCGAACGCACCAGCAAGACGGTCACACCCACACCCGCCTGTGACCAGCTGATCGGCCATGTCCGAGCCGCCGTGGCCGAGGCTGACGCCATCGTCGCCATGGCGACCAGTTTGCGCGACCCGCTGGCTGGTCGCATTCGGCTCGGCATCATCCCGACGCTGGCACCCTATCTGCTACCCCTGGTGTTCGCACCGCTGCGCGAGGCGCTACCCGCGCTGGAGGTGGAGCCGTGGGAGGATCAGACGGCTGCACTGCTCAAGCGGCTGCACGCGCATGAACTGGACGCCGCATTGCTGGCAACCGAGGTGATCGGGCCGGACCTCGAAAGCCGGCCGCTGTTCGCCGAGCCATTTCTTGCGGCGCTGCCACCAGAGCATCCGCTTGCTGGGCGCGATGTGGTGGCGGAGGCAGACCTGGCGCAGGACATCCTGGTCCTGGCGGATGGGCATTGCCTGCGCGAGCAGGCGTTGGAGGCTTGTGGCGGAAACGGGGCGCTGAACTCCACGTTACGCGCGACGAGCCTGGCGACGCTGCTCAATATGGTGGCAGCGGGCTATGGGACGACGCTCATTCCAGCGCTTGCGGCGGGGGCGGCGCAGGATACGGGAATATTGCTGCGGCCGCTGGCGACGCGGGTGGGACGGACGGTGCGGATCGTCTGGCGCAACCGGTTCCCGCGGCGCGCCGCATTGGAACGCGTGGGCGAGGTCATCGCTGCGCGGCTGCATGGCTTTTCTGCGGGGGCGGAGACAGGGACGATCTAGCAACCACGATTGTCGTGCCAGTTTTCCCTGGCTGCGTGGCGCAACAAACCATCGATACGTGTGGCAGCCGCGGCCCAGGTGTAGCGCAGGGCGGTGTCTCTCGCTGACCGGCCAAGACGGTGCCGTTCCCCGGCATGATCGAGCAGCCGCAGGACGGCTTCTGCCATGTCGCCGGGCGTCGCAGCGACCAGTGACGCGTGATCCGACGGTATGTTCAGACCGTTGGTGGCAAGCCTGCTCATGACGACGGGTCGTGCGCAGGCCCAGGCTTCCAATACCTTGTTCTTTATGCCGACGCCTGAGCGCATGGGCGCGATGGCGACCCACGATTCACCGAGAACCTGCGCCATGTCGGGGACATTGGCGGCGATCTCCACATTGGTTCGCGACGACAGGGTGCGGATCGAGGGGACCGGATCACGGCCGGCGATGACGAAGCGCGCATCGGGTCTGGCGGCGATAATCCGCGGCCAGACCGCTTTGGCGGCGAAGCGCACGGCTTCGATGTTGGGCTGGTAGTCCAGTGCGCCGGTGAAGATCAGTGTGGGCCTGGATGATTCATCCGTGATGCGCGATGGCACTTCGACGCCGTTTGGAATCATGTGCACTGCGCCGCGGCCACCAATACGGCGGAGCCAGCGTGCATCGGCTTCTCCGGCACAGACTGTTGCCGCGTAGCTACGCACCGTGCGGCGCGCGTAGCGTGTGGCCACGGCGATCTCGCGCAATGCGCGGTAGCGCTGACGCAAATCCCGATAGGAGAGAAAGCCGCGCCAGAACTCCAACGGATTGCAGTCGATGATGTCGACGACGGCCGGCGGCAGGTCGGTGCGAGCGAACCACAGTGCCTCGGCGCCCGGGAAGATCAGCGCGCGGTCAAAGCGTGTCCCGGCAACGATGCGGTCGAGCGTGGCACGCAGTCCAGCCTGGTCGAACCGCCATGGATAAGTGACGCCGCTTGCGGGCAAGGTGATTGGCACGTGCCGGGTGATCGCTGCCGGCACTGCGTCGAGCGGCGGCGCGATCAACGTGATCGACCATTGCGCTGAGAGATGCTCCAGCAGATGCGCGACCCGCAGCGTGTAGCCGTTCAGCGGCGGCCACGGCGGCAGCGTGCAGACCGCGAGGAGCGACAGCATTCGGCTGATGTACAGCCACGCTGCCGGCTCGGGTCAATCCCACTTGGCGTGCAGTCCGGGGAATACGTTCCGCACGAACCGATCGTGCAGATATTCCGGGTGGGTTGCGTTCTTGTTGAAGGTGTCCACCACGGTGTCCCAGAGATTGCGCGCTTCGTCCGGGCCGTCGACCACGCGGACCTTGGATTTCCTGCGGGCATTCGGATTCGCCATGCCCTGATAAAGCTGAACGAGATATTCGCCCACGCCGAGGCTTCGGGTGCGGTGGTCCCACATGCCTATCATCACCCACTGCACGCGGTGCGTCAGGAGGCCGTGTTCGGACCCGGCGCCGATATCGACCATCGGGCGCTTCGCCGACAGGATCTGCATGAAGGCGGCTTCGCCGATGATGTTTTCATTGTCGACGTATTCGATCTTGTCGGGCACCGTGTTGAAAAGCTTGGCGATCTTCTCCTTGGTGCCGATGCCATGGATCGTCTTCACGTCGCTTGAGAAGCCGAGCTGGCGTTCCCAGCGCTCCAGGAAGGCGCGGAAGGTCTGCTTGCTGCTGGTGGCGGCGTCTATCGCACTCAGCTCGATCATGACCTCGTCCCGGTTGGTAAGATAGTCGTAGATACGCTGGTACCGTTCGATGCGCGGGACGGTCGGGAAGGCGAGGGTAAGGTTGAGCGGCAGCGGGTGCCATTGCGGTTCGGGCATGACGTGTTTCCTGCGTTGCGTGCCCCGGACCTGCGATTTGTATGAAGAGGAGGAGTGGGCACCTGCAAGCATCATCGCGATGGCAGAGCATCACGAGTTCGTGGGAAGGCCCCACCTCACCCATCCTCTCCTCCCCCGCGGGGGAGGAGAGGGGTTATCCATTTCAGTTCAGGCGGCCGTGGCAGTGTTTGTATTTCTTGCCGGACCCGCAGGGGCAGGGGGCGTTGCGCGACGCGTTGCGCCATGTCGCCGGATCGTTCGGGTCCACCGCCTCGCTGCGCAGCGGCTGCGGCGCGGTGATCGTCATCGCGCCGGCTCCCTCCATCGCCGCTTCCGGCTCGCCGCCAAAACCTGGAGCGGGCTGCGGATGCAGTTCCTGCATGATCGTGGGCGGCGGGGGCTGGACCGGATCGGGTGCCAGCTCGACGCGTGCCAGCATCATCGTCACGCGTTCCTTCAGTTCGTCCAGCATGGCGTTGAACAGGGCGAAGGCTTCGCTCTTGTATTCGTTCAGCGGATCGCGCTGGCCATAGGCACGCAGGCCGATGCCCTGACGTAGGTGGTCGAGCGCGTAGAGATGCTCCTTCCAGACCGCGTCCATGACCTGGATCAGCAGCGACTTCTCAATGAAGCGCATCAGCTCGGGGCCGAGATTGGCAGCCTTTGCCGCCATCATCGCATCGGCCGCCTGTTCGATGCGTTCGCGCAGGTGGCTTTCGTCGATGCCTTCCTCGCGGCCCCAGTCCTCGATGGGCAGCGTCTGGTTGAGTACTCGCTGGATGTCTTCCGTAAGCTCCTTCAGTTCCCAATTCTCGTGGAAACCTTTGTCGGGGATCCGGCGCGATACCAGGTTGTCGATCACCTCGGCGCGCATCTCGGCGACCGTCTCGGAGACGTCCGACGCCTTCATGAACTCCTTGCGCTGGGCGTAGACCTCCTTGCGCTGTGCGTTCATCACGTCGTCGTATTTTAGCACGTTCTTGCGGGTGTCGAAGTTGCGGGCTTCGACTTTCTTCTGCGCTTTCTCGAGCGCCTTGTTGATCCAGGGATGGACGATGGCCTCGCCCTCCTTCAGGCCGAGGCGCTGCAGCATCCCGCCCATCCGGTCGGAGCCGAAGATCCGCATCAAGTCGTCTTCCAGCGACAGGAAGAAGTGCGAACGGCCGGGGTCGCCCTGACGGCCAGAGCGACCGCGCAGCTGGTTGTCGATGCGGCGGCTCTCGTGGCGCTCCGTGCCGATGACGAACAGGCCGCCGGCTTCCTTCACCTGCTGGTGGGCGGCAGCGATCTCGTCGTTGATCTCGGCGACACGGATGGCATGCAGCGCGGGGTCATCGATGCCGGCGAGCTCCTTCTTCAGCCGCATTTCAAGGTTGCCGCCGAGTTTGATGTCGGTGCCGCGGCCGGCCATGTTGGTGGCGATCGTCACGGCGCCAGGCGCGCCAGCCTGGGCGACGATCTCGGCTTCCTGCTCGTGGAAGCGCGCATTCAGCACGGCGTGCGGGATACGCTTCTTGCGCAGGACTTCGTGGATAACCTCGCTTTTCTCGATCGAGGTGGTGCCGACGAGCACCGGCTGGCCCTTCTTGCGCGCGTCGTCGATCAGCGCGGCGACCGCTTCGTATTTTTCCGCGGCAGTGCGGTAGACCTCATCATCTTCGTCGTTGCGGATGCATGGCACGTTGGTGGGGATCTCGATCACGTCGAGCTTGTAGATTTCCGCGAGTTCGTCGGCCTCGGTCATCGCCGTGCCGGTCATGCCGCCGAGCTTCGGGTACAGGCGGAAGTAGTTCTGGAAGGTGATGGAGGCGAGGGTCTGGTTCTCGGCCTGGACCTCGACGTGCTCCTTGGCTTCCAACGCCTGGTGCAAGCCTTCGGAATAGCGGCGGCCTTCCATCATGCGGCCGGTGAATTCGTCGATGATGACGATCTTGCCCTGGCGCTCGATGTAGTCGACGTCGCGGGTGAACAGGGTGTGGGCGCGCAGCGACTGCTGCACATGGTGCACCACCGAGACGTTGAAGATGTCGTAGAGGTTGCCCTCGGTCAGAACGCCGGCCTCGCGCAGCATGTCCTCAACGCGCTCCGAGCCTGGTTCGGTGAGTGCCACGGTGCGCAGCTTCTCGTCCTTGTCGTAGGTGGCGGTGTCCTTCACCAGCTCGCGCACCACCTCGTCCACACGGCGATACAGATCCGAGCTGTCTTCGGCGGGGCCGGAGATGATCAGCGGCGTGCGGGCCTCATCGATCAGGATGCTGTCCACCTCGTCGACGATGCCGAAGAAGAAGTCGCGCTGGACCATGTCCTCCAGGCGATACTTCATGTTGTCGCGCAGGTAGTCGAAGCCGAACTCGTTGTTGGTGCCGTAGGTGATGTCGGCGGCGTATTGGATGCGCTTCATCTCGTCGTCCTGGCCGTGGACGATGACCCCCACCTCCATGCCGAGGAAGCGGTAGATCTGGCCCATCCAGTCGGCGTCGCGGCGGGCCAGGTAGTCGTTCACGGTGACGATATGCACGCCGTTGCCAGCGAGCGCGTTCAGGTAGACGGGCAGCGTGGCGACCAGCGTCTTGCCTTCGCCGGTCTTCATCTCGGCGATCTTGCCGTCGTGCAGGACCATGCCGCCGACGAGCTGCACGTCGAAATGGCGCTGGCCCAGCGTCCGCCTGGCGGCCTCACGGACGGCGGCGAAGGCTTCGGGGAGCAGTTCGTCCAGCGTGGAGCCGGCCGCGATGCGTTCACGGAACTCGGTGGTCTTGGCGCGCAGAGCCTCGTCGGACAGCGCCTCCATGGCCGGTTCCAGCGCGTTGATCTGCGGCACCCGCCGCTGGTAGCCCTTGAGGGATCGATCGTTGGCAGTGCCGAAAACGGCGCGGGCGATGGTAGCGAACATGAAACCTTCTCGAATGGCCCGGGCGGGGGAAGGGCAGCCCCGGCTTACCGGGCCCGACCCGGGAGACGTCCAGGGTAGGGTTTCAGATAGGACCCGGTCAGGCTGTGGTCAACGACACTGTCATGGCGGAATGGGTGCATCCAGCCGGCATCCCTGGCGTAAAGCGGTTGATCTGCCTGATGGAAGGGGCCAAATGCGGCGCCGCAAGCTGGCAGACGAGGCCGCGGGCCAGCCGGATTGGCGATGTAGCCCGAGGCATCGCACAGACAGGCCGGCCGCCCAAGCGGTTGCGGTTGCAAAGCCGTCATGGCTGGTTCAGTGAGCCGCCATCACGATTCGGGTGTATTCTTGTGACGCCGCATCGCATCGGCGATGATCCGGCCGTTCCGTTCGGGAGTTTCCATGACACGTATTGCCACTCCAGTGTTCCGTTTGCTGTCAGCGACCTGTGGGGTGGCATTGCTTGGCTGCGCCGGCGCTTTGGCGCAGACCGCGCCCCCGGTTCCACCGTCGGCTGCCGATCCCGTGGTCGCCAAAGTGAACGGCCAGCCGATTCATTTGAGCGATCTGAAGGATTCGGTGCAGTTGCTGCCGGAGAATCTGCGCGGGGTGCCGCCGCAAACATTGTACCCGATGCTGCTGGACCAGTTGATCGACGGGCGTGCCCTGGTTGCCGAGGCGCGCAAGACGGGGCTGGACAA
Source organism: Acetobacteraceae bacterium (assembly GCA_035492535.1). Taxonomy (GTDB): domain Bacteria; phylum Pseudomonadota; class Alphaproteobacteria; order Acetobacterales; family Acetobacteraceae; genus JAMXLO01. The sequence continues at coordinate 43,166 of DATJJM010000151.1, forward strand.
GGATCCGGACGTTCAGCGCCAGCTGGTTGCTGCGGAGGACCGCGCTTTGCAGAGTGCGATGCTGAGCAAGGAGCTCAGTCCGACGATCACCGACGCGGCGTTGCGCGCGCGCTATGACAAGGAGATTGCCGGCAAGCCGGGCGAGGAAGAGGTCCATGCCAAGCACATCCTCGTGGAGAGTGAGGACCAGGCGAAGAAGATCATTGCCGACCTCAAAGGGGGTGCTGATTTCGCGGCGCTGGCCAAGCAGTATTCGAAGGATCCGGGCGCGGCACAGCAGGGGGGCGATCTCGGCTTCTTCAAGAAGGACGAGATGGTGCCGGAATTCGCCAACGCTGCCTTCGCCTTGCAGCCGGGGCAGACGTCGCAGACGCCGGTGCACACGCAGTTTGGCTGGCATGTGATCATGGTGGTGGAG
>DATJJM010000152.1:0-7265 GCA_035492535.1 Acetobacteraceae bacterium
ACGCAGGTAGTCGAAGAACAGCGTCTCGGCGCAGCGCTTGCCCTCGTCGTAGCAGGCGCGCGGCCCCAGCGTATTGACGTTGCCGCGGTAGTCCTCGGTCTGCGGATGCACCGTCGGATCGCCGTAGATCTCGGACGTGGAGGCTTGCAGGATCTTTGCCCCGACCCGCTTGGCCAGACCCAGCATGTTGATCGCGCCGATCACGCTGGTCTTGGTCGTCTGCACCGGATCGTACTGGTAATGAATGGGCGAGGCGGGACAGGCCATGTTGTAGATTTCGTCCACCTCCACATAGAGCGGGAAGGTGATGTCGTGGCGCATGGCCTCGAAATGCGGATCGCCGATCAGGTGGGCGATGTTGTCCTTGCCGCCGGTGAAGTAGTTGTCCACGCACAGCACGTCATTGCCGTCGCGGAGCAGTCGTTCGCACAGGTGGGAGCCGAGGAAACCAGCGCCACCGGTGACCAGAACACGTTTGCGGGTGAGTCTCATGGCCGCTGATACACCATAAATCCCTGTATCGCGTCCACCATTCGTTGCGGTTCGTCACTGCGAATCGAGTGGCTGCTCTGCTCGAATACCCGCAGATCGGCACGCGGGATCAGCCTCGCGATCTCTTCCGAGAATTCGACCGGGCAGATCCAGTCATGCCGGCCGGCCAATATCAGCGTTGGCGCGGTGATGCGTGGCAGGTCCGGCCGCAGGTCAAAGCGGCGCAAGAACCCCTCGGGCCCAAATGCCCGGTTCAGTGGCTCCGGGGAGTAGATGGCCCGGGCCCTCCCTGCGTCGCCAGCCACCGGATCGTGGCTGCGCGCATACATCGGCGCCATCACCGCATAGTAGTGCCGCATCTGCTCCACCGTGCGGAAATCGCCGGCCCACAGCCTTTCACACACCGCGCGCTGCTCGTCGGTGCCGCGTTCGTGGACAACCTGCTGCGCGCGCGGAATGAAACCGCCATGGGCGGCGGTGACGATCAGCACCAAGTGCGAGACGGCGTCGGGATAGCGGGCGGCATGGGCCATTGCGACCATGCCGCCGTATGATGTGCCGATGGAAACGATCGGGCCGAGCCCCAGATGGCGGCGAAGCGCCTCCATATCTTCGACATTCTCATCCAGCGTGTACGTCGCCGGATCGGCGGGATCGGATCGCCCCTGCCCCCGGTGGTCGAAGTACACAAGCTGCATCCTGGCGGCGAGCGGGCTGAACGATGGCTTGAACCCCGAGTGGTCTCCGCCAGGTCCGCCATGAATCACCATCGCAACGGGCCGCTCACGCATCGCCGGACCATCCGGCACCAGGCCAGCGCCTTCCACGTCGAAATAGATCCGCGTGCCCCGTACCCCCGCGTACATACTTCCACCTCCGTTTGCTTGCGCCTTGTCATTGCGAGGAGAGCAGCGACGACGCAATCTCGTTGTGCTTCTAACGGAGGACGGCCGACGTGACCAACCAACTCAGCCTGCGTCCGATCGTGACGCTCGGCTTCATTGGGCTGGGCGTGATGGGGGAGCCGATGTGCGGCCACCTCGCCCGCCGGTCGGGCAAACCGGTGCTCGCCCATGACCTGCGCGCCGAACCCCTGGCGCGGCTCGCCGGCGATGGCGTCACCGCCGCCTCTGCGGCGGAAATTGCCCGCCGATGCGATCTGATCGTTCTGTCGCTGCCGGACGGCAAGGCGGTCGCCGCGGTCATCGCGGAACTGGAGCCACGACTCTCGTCTGGTCAGTGCGTGGTCGACACCTCGACGTCGTCGGTCGCACTGACCCGTGACATTGGCGCCCGGCTGGAGGCACGCGGCATCGGCTTCGCCGACGCTCCGGTCGCCCGCACCCGCGAAGCCGCGGCGCGGGGCGAACTCTCGATCATGGTCGGTGCCTCCGACACCATCTTCGCGCACGTGCAGCCGATCCTGGAGACGATGGGCACGGACGTGACCAATTGCGGTCCCGTCGGTTGTGGCCAGGTCGTGAAGATCCTCAACAACATGCTGGTGTTCCAGCACACCGCCGCCTTGGCAGAGGCAATCGCCATCGGCCGCCGCAACGGCGTTCCGCCCGATGTGCTGCTGCCGACGATCGCCAAGGGCTCTGGCGACAGCTTCGTGCTGCGCAGCCATGGCATGAAGTCGATGCTGCCGCGCGACTTCCCGGAGCGCGCCTTCTCCACCCGCTATGCGATCAAGGACCTGTCCTACGCGCTGGAGATGGCGTCCGACTGCGGGCTCCCGGTGCCAGGGGCGGAATTGACCATGCAGCGTCTGAAAGCATCGGAATCCGCCGGTAACGGCGAGAAATACCATCCGGCGATGCTGACCGTCATCGACCCCTCATGAGCATCTGGCCCAGTTCGGCGACCTGGTGGGAAGCCTGTGTCGCCGATCCGACCCTGGCGGCGTGGCGCGGCCCCTGGTCGGTAGCGTTCAAGGTAGCCGATGCCACGTTCGCCTTCGCAGATGGCCAGCTGCACAGTGGCAGCACGCCTCAGTTCGCCTTGATCGCGCCAGATGCAATCTGGGAGGAATTCCTCGCCCCGGTTCCACGGCGCCACCATCATTCGATCTTCGCCATGCTGGCTCGCGTCCCGGACTTCGCCGTTCGTGGCGACCAGTTCACGTTCCTGCAATTCAGCCACGTGGTTCGCCGCGTGCTGGAGATCGGCAAATGGCTCGCGCTCGGCCACAACACGCCGGCACCGCCATCGCTGCATCCGCCACTCGGCCAGCCCGCAACGGCCTCCGCGGTCACCGGGCAGTACGTCCCTGTCGGGGATCATCTGATCTACTGCGAGCAGGCCGGCACGGGACGGGACCTGCTATGCCTGCACACCGCCGGCGCCGACAGCAGGCAGTTCCATCGGTTGATGGCCGATCCGCGCATCGGCGCGCACCATCGCATGGTCGCGTTCGACCTGCCCTGGCATGGCAAGTCACCGCCGCCACCGAACGCGATCCCGGGATCGTGGCGGCTCAACACGGACCTGTATGTCGATCTGATCATGGGCTTCATCGCCGCCACCGGGTTGCGCAAGCCCATCGTGCTCGGCGCATCGATGTCCGGCGAGATCTGTCTCGAACTCGCCTATCGCCATCCCGATGCCTTCACCGGCATCATCGCCTGCGAAGCCTCTGAACAGATCGAGCGCCGGCAGACGCCATTTTCCGCCCATCCGCAGATCAACGTCGGCTACTTCGTGCCGGAATGGATCCGCGGACTGATCGCTCCGCAGAGCCCGGCCGAATGCGCTGCGGACATCACCTGGCACTACGCACAAGGCGGCCCCGCGGTGTTCTTCGGTGACATCGAATTCTACGCGGGCGACTGGGACGCCCGTGAGCGCGTGGGGCGCATCGACACCAACCGCTGCAAGCTGTTCATGCTGACCGGCGAGTACGATTACTCCTGCACTGTCGAGCATTCGGCGGCGACGGCGGCGAAAATCCCCGGGGTGCTGTTCCAGCCGATGCAGGGCATCGGCCATTTCCCGTTCGCGGAAAATCCCGCGCTGTTCGCCGAATATCTGCTGCCGATCCTGACGGAGCTGTCCGCTTAGCAGCATCATATGATCCGGCCTACGTCTCTTCGATAACCTCGTAGTGCTGCACGGTTGCGTCGAAATCGATCAGCGCCGCGACGGCGCCCGGTTCGACGACCGCCCTCCCCGTATCGCCGCCTGCGAAGCTGCGAATGGCATCAAGCGATTCCCAGCGTGTCAGCACCAGGAACTCGATCGTGCCCGCAACCACCCGCCTGCTAAGCGTGGCCCCGAGAAAGCCGCGAATGTGCCGCAATTCCGGCAGCACGTTCTTGCGGAAATGGTCGGGATAGGCATCCGCCGACGAAGCCGATGCGCGCCCACGCCACTCACGTATCACCATTCGCCGCCGCCTCCCGTCACGCCCATCCCGTCATCACCGCCAGCCGAAGCGTCGCCACGGCACGCGCATCCTGTTGCGGCATCGCCGCCAGCGCCGCCGGAAACAGGTCGAGCGGCGGAATGCGCCGATCGCGCTCACGCAGTGCATTGGTCTCACCGGCGGCGCGCAGATCGTGCAGCAGACCGAGCGGATCCGCGTAGAGCAGCTGGATATCCTCGACATCGGCGACCGGGAGCTTGAACCCCGCCCGTTGCAACAACCCGGCACAATCGCGCAGTTCGGCGAATGGCGAGACACGGGGCGACGCGCCACCGGTCAACACAGCCTCGGTTTCGGTCAGCGCCTGGCGCAATTCGGCAAGCGTCCCCAAAGCGGGCAAGCTCGCCAGCAGCAACCCTTCCGGCTTCAGAGCACGGCGCAACTGGATCAGTGCACCCGGCAGGTCGTTGACCCAGTGCAGCGACAGGCTTGCCACGACCAGGTCGAACGTGTCCTCGGCGAATGGCAGGAACTCCTCGTCCGCCGCTATCGCCAGCCCTCCATTGAGCCCCGCCATCACCGCTGACAGGTCACAGCTTACCACATCGATGCCGCGCGCTCGCAGCAGCGGCGCCACCACACCGCGTCCGCCCACATCCAACGCCTGTCGAAACTGCCGTGTCGTATCGTCGAGCCGATCGAGCAGTCGCTCCGCGGCGTCGCGCAGTACATCGGCGACGCGGCCGACCGTGCGTGCGGCGCGATCCCGGTGCCGCCGCACCGCGCTGCGGTCGAAGATCTCCGGATCCATCACCTCCCTGTGCGCCTAGCGCCAGTCGTTGCCAAGCGTTCATCGCCGCGCCTAGGTTGAAGTGGGAGGCCCGCCATGAACCGCATCGATGCCAAGACTTTGCATGCCTGGCTGCTTGATGGTCGTGAGCTCGCACTGCTCGATGCTCGCGAGGAAGGCGAATTCGGCGCCTCGCATCTGTTCTGGGCTGTGCCGTGCCCGCTGTCGAAGCGAGAGATCCGCGCCCGTGCACTGCTGCCGCGACTGGGTGTCCGGATCTGCTGTGTCGATGACGGTCGCGGCCTGGCAGAGCAGCTTGCCGCCTGGCTCGAAGGCATCGGCGCCGCCGATGTTTCCGTGCTCGATGGGGGCACCAAGGCCTGGGAAGCAGCCGGCTACGAGTTGTTCTCCGGCGTAAACGTGCCGTCCAAGGCGTTCGGCGAGTGGGTGGAGCACCACTACGGGACCGAAAGCGTCGATCCGCCCGACCTGAAAGCCTGGATCGACGCGGGCAAGAACATCGTCGTCCTCGACAGCCGCACGCATGAGGAATTCGTGCGCATGTCCATCCCCACCGGCATCAGTGTCCCTGGCGGTGAGCTGGTCTACCGCATCGGCGACATCGCGCCTGATCCGAAAACGTTGGTGGTGGTGAACTGCGCCGGCCGCACGCGCAGCATCATGGGAGCGGAAAGCCTGCGGCGCGCCGGTATTCCCAACAAGGTAGTCGCGCTGCGCAACGGCACGATGGGCTGGGAACTCGCCGGCTTTCGCTGCGACCGGGGCAAAACGGAGAAATTCGCCCCCGGCAAGCCGAAGAGCGCGGCCAAGGCGTTGCAGCGTGCTCAGGCCTTCGCCGAAGAGTCCGGCGTCGGCGTGATCGGTGCCATCGATCTGGCGCGCTTCGAGGACGACACGAACCGTACGCTCTATGTCATCGATGTACGCGATCCACCGGAATACCGCGCCGGCCATCGGCCTGGCAGCATCAGCGCACCAGGCGGTCAGCTGGTGCAGGCCACGGACCAATGGGTCGGTGTCCGCAATGCGCGCATCGTGCTCGTGGACGACAGCGGCGTGCGATCCCGCATGGCGGGCGCGTGGCTGCGCCAGATGGGCCATCGCGACGTTTTCGTCGTGGAAGGCGGCCTGGAGGCGATCCGCACCACTGGCCGGGAACGCCTGCCGGTGCCTGAACTCGGGAACAGCAAGCCAACAATTGATGTCAGCGGGCTAGTTGCATTGACGGACAGCGGTGACAGCACAGTGGTGATCGACCTTGCCCGCAGCATCGATTTTCGCGAGGGCCACATCCCCGGCGCGCTCTGGGGCGTGCGCACACGACTGGCAAGCCTGCAGTCACAGCTTGGCGGCGCTAAGCATGTGGTAATCACTTCGCCCGATGGTGTGGCTGCCCGTCTCGCCGTGGACGAGGTCAAGGCACTGACGAAAGTCGAGGTGCACGCACTGGAAGGAGGCACTGACGCCTGGCACACATTCGGCCGGCCTCTGGTCAAGGACCGTTCCACACCGCCGGATGAAGCCTGCATCGACAGCTATCTGCGCGCCTACGACCGCAATTCTGGCGTGGAGGAGGCGATGAACGCCTACCTGACCTGGGAGATCGAATTGGCGAACCAGATCAAGCGCGACGACACGGTGTCGTTCGGTGTTGGCGAGGCCGGCGGCTCCCATTGATCTGGCATGGCGGGCGGGCCGGGCGCTGCTCGACCTGCTGTTGCCACCGCTATGCGTGACCTGTGATGCACCCGTCGATGCGCCCGGGCTCATGTGCGCCGATTGCTTCCGGCGGACCGGGTTTATCACCAAGCCGTTCTGCGCCCGCTGCGGCGTGCCGTTCGCCAACGTGGGACTGGGGGGCACGCGCGGATTGTGTCCCGGCTGCGAGGCGACACCTCCGGTTTTCCGCAGCGCGCGGGCGGCATTGCGCTACGACGCACAAGGGCGGCGGCTGATCCTGCCGCTCAAGCACGGCGATCGACAGGAGCTTGCTGGGACACTGGCACCTCATATGGTACGCGCAGGCGCCGAATTGTTGCGCGAGGCCGATGTGCTGGTACCCGTGCCACTGCACCGGACGCGGCTGTTCCGTCGCCGCTACAATCAGGCTGCATTGCTCGCACTGAGGGTGGGAAGACTTGCCGGGCGGCCTTGCGTGCCGGACGCGCTGATACGCCTGCGCGCCACGGAATCGCTTGGCGAGAAGTCGGCGGAGGAACGCACGGCGGAAGTAGCGGGCGCATTCGCGGTACGTGCGTCACGGGCGGCCGCATTGGCAGGGACGCGCGTCCTGCTTATCGATGACGTGATGACCTCAGGCGCGACTGCAAATGCCTGCGCGTCAACCCTGCTCGCCGCCGGCGTGGCGTCTGTGGACGTACTGGCCGCCGCGCGCGTCCCGGATCCCCGGTTGGGAGGGTGATGGCGGCCAGCGTTTCCGCTGACCACGGGAAGGGGTATGGTACTCGCCCGAGCCGTGGATAGCGAAAGGTCTGCCATGGACGCCCCAACCGACCGCATCTGGCCCGCTGGCCTCACCCGTATCCCCTATTGGGTATACACGGACCCCGACGTGCTCACCCTGGAACAGAAGCG
>DATJJM010000153.1:0-2506 GCA_035492535.1 Acetobacteraceae bacterium
AGTGCGCGCGTGGCAGGTGAAGCGCGGCGCCACCGCGCCGCAGGCCGCCGGGGTGATCCACACCGACTTCGAGCGCGGCTTCATCCGCGCCGAGACGGTCGGCTACGACGACTTCATCCAGTACAAGGGCGAGGCCGGTGCGGCGGCGGCCGGCCGGCTGCGCAAGGAAGGCAAGGAGTACATCGTCAAGGACGGCGACGTGCTGCACTTCCTGTTCAACGTCTGACGAGCGGAAGCACCGCGGGTCCCTGATCGCTCGCGGCGAGGCAGGGGTCCGTCACCTGAGGTATTTCTCCATCCAGCCCAGCCACCGGCGGTAGACGTCGCTGACCTGCACGATGTCGTGGGGCAGGTGCGATGCCTCGGGGTAGGCGTAGAACTCGACGGTGACGCCGTTGTCGCGCAGCCCGTGGTACCACTCCTCGGCGTTCACCAGCGGCACGTTCGAATCCATCACGTCGCCCAGGATCAGGGTCGGCGCCTTGACGTTCCGCACGTAGCTGATCGGCGATTGCGCGCGCCAGATGTCCCAGCCGGCACGCGTCCAGGGCGATGAGCCGAAGAGATGGGCGTCGGCCTCCTGGTAGTAGGAAATGCTGTAATCCATCAGCCAGTCGGTGAGCGGCGCACCGGCGACGGCGGCTTTCCACACGTCGTAATGGCTGGTGAGCCACGCGGTCATGAAGCCGCCGTACGACCACCCGCTCACGCCGATGCGGCTCTCGTCCACCATGCCGAGCCTTTCCACGGCGGTGAGTCCCGCCATCACGTCCTTGCCCGGGCCGTCGCCCGTGTCGCGGTAGATGGCGTGCTGGTACGCGTCGCCCAGATTGGCGCTGCCGCGGTAGTTCGGCTGGAACACCAGGAAGCCGGCGGCTGCGAACAGTTGCGCCAGCGACTGGAAACCCGCGTTGGAGGAAATCGGGGGGCCGCCGTGGATCACCAGTACCAGCGGATACTTGCGGCCCTGCCGGTAACCGACCGGGTAGACCAGTACGCCATCTTCGCGGAAACCGTCCGGGCCGTCCCATTCGATGGATTCGGTGCGGCCCAGTTCGAGACTGTCCGTGAAGGCGTTCACGTCGGTGAGCCGGCGTGGCCTGGCGTCGATGGCATCCAGCACGTACAGCTCGCAGGGGTGATTTGCCGTGCTGCCGATAAAGGCGATGGCGCCCTTGCCGGAAACGCTCATGCTGGTCGTACTGCTGCTCGTCGTGATGCCCAGGCCGTTGTTGGCTTCCACATCGCCGAGATCGAGCAGGGTGGCTTTTCCCGACAGCGGTTGCTTCCAGAGCGCCGTATGCGTGCCCAGCCCGCCAGCGGTGATCAGCGTGCGGCCGTCCGGCATCCAGGCGTAGTTGCCGAAGTGGCGGGCCAGCGCCGCCGTCGCATCGTAGGCCTTGCCGTCGACGTTCACATACACGGCGTCGCCATTGTTCTGGTCGCCGCCGCGCGGGCGCGAGAACGCATGGGCGTCGCCCGCCGGCGCGAATTCGACATGGTCCGAGCCTGGCGCGGAAACCAGCGTCCGCATCTCGCCGCTCGCGACATCCACTTCGCCGATGACGGAACGAAACGACGACGCCCAATGCACATCCGGAAACCGGGTGAACGCGATCCGCTTGCCGTCGCGGCTCCAGACAGGCGTCGTCGCGCCGCCATGATCGGTGCCGAGGCTGAAGGCGCCCCGGGTCAGCTGCCTGGCTTTCCCGCCCGAGGCCGGCGCCACCCACAACTGCCAGGGCGCGACCGCCTTGTCCAGCAGGAAATGACCGTGGGTGACCTGGAACGCCTTGTTGTGCGCCTCGATCGCTTCCGCGTCAAGCGGCGGATCCTGCGCAATGAACGCGACACTCTTGCCATCCGGACTCCAGGCGTAGTCGCCCACGCCTTGCCGGTTGTCGGTTGCGCGCCGCGCCCCACCGCCGTTCCTCGGCATGACGAAGACCTGGGTTTCCCCGGTCTTCGGATCTTTCGCGAGGAACGCCAGGCGCGAGCCGTCGGGCGACCAGCGCGGCGACGACAGGCTTTCGCGATGGCTGACGAGCGTGCGGCGCGCACCGTCCGCCACAGCCACCAGGTCGATCTTCTTTACGGCTTTATCCGTACTCCAATCCGGTGTGGACACGACCACGGCGATGTCTTTCCCGTCCGGGGAAATCTGCGGATCGCCGAGGGAGACGATCCTTTGCAGGTCGCTCAACTGGAAAGCGCGCGCCGCCGCCTCTCCCGGGGGACACGCCAGCAAGCACGCGATCCAGAGAACGGCGAAGCGCGCGGATTTCATGAGTGCCCGCCGGTCGAGATGACGTTCGAGGCATCCCGCTGGAACGCCGGTTCACTCACTATGGCTGCCGCCCAGTTTCATGTTCGCTTCGAGGAAGAAGGCGCGGCCGATCGGGTTGTTCCAGGGAATGTAGTAATACGGGTAGCTGGTCCAGGTGGGGTCGCGCCGCGGCTTGGTGTCGAACAGGTTGTCGATGGCCAGCGACAGGTTGAAGTTCCT
>DATJJM010000154.1:0-3356 GCA_035492535.1 Acetobacteraceae bacterium
CAGCGCCAGCAATAGTTCAAGTTTGTCGATCAAGAAACAGATCCTGCATTTCGTTCGTCAGGTAATCATAATTACCACGGCCGCCGCAGGTCCCATACGTCAAAACCGGCGTCCAATACGCGTTTACGCATCCGGCATGCAGCACCAACAATCACCGGCGTTACGGAGGCAACCGATGTCACCTGACCTCCGCCGCGATCATCCTCTAATTTGCCGGCTTCGGCGGCGCCGGAATGAGCCCGTAGCGCAGCATGATTGCCTTCATTTTTTCGGGGTCGGGCGCGCCACCGGCCAATAGCGCGGCCATCTCCTTGAAATAGGACGGTCCCAGAACGCCGGGGGTCAGCGTGCACAGGCAGGACGCCGGCGCGGCGGTGCGGTTGGTAAAGCCATGAACCACGCCGCGCCTGATAAAGACGCTTTCGCCTGAAGCCACATCGACGTCCCTGCCATCGATGTTCCACGTCGTCATTCCCGTCAGGCCATAGACGATTTCGTCCCAGTTCTCGTGATAGTGCGGCACCGGCATGCGGGCATTCGGCTGCAGCGTCATCTCGAACATATCGAGGCTGCCGCCGGTGTCCTGCTTGCTGTGCAGGAACTTTAGCTGCAGCGAGCCCATATTGATCAATTCCGGCATGCCTGTCTCCTCGTTCCGATCGTTGACTTGCCCGCGATGGATTCGGACCACAGTCTGACACTTAGGCCGGACACCGTCGAGTTCCGGTCGGCCTCCCGAAAAATGTCTTGGAAGCGGAATCCGGCGATCCATCTGCCGCACTGCGTGACGCCGTGACCGGTGCATGTCGCCGGTAGGTCCAAATGCCGCAGGTTTCCAGCGCGTCGAACGTCCATTTGTAATGTCCGGAACCTGACATAGCCTTGTGCCGCTGGCTTATTGCAGCTATTTATGGTTGATCACCTTGGCCGTATCGACTTGGCCTCGCCGCGTTGCGCGCGTGACTGATTAGTCTCCTCGACCAGCATCGTTTACCCCCTCGGGGGTCTTTAACCGGCGGATGCGATAAGCGCCGCGTCCATCAGCCGTGAGGCATGCCCGTGTGCACGCCCGCAACACCCCTTAGGGAGCCGAGTTACCGTTACATGCCCCACAACATCGACACGTCAGACGAACATGACGACATCATGTATCCGTCTACCCTGCCCTTCATCCTGCTGCACGTCAGCAGCCTTGCCGCATTCTGGTCCGGCATCACCTGGCAGGCGGTTGCGATTGGCGTGACGCTGTATTGGCTGCGCATGTTCGCGATCACGGCGGGGTATCATCGCTATTTCTCACATCGGGCCTATTCGACCAGCCGGCTGTTTCAATTCGTCCTCGCGTTCCTGGCGCAAAGCACTGCGCAAAAGAGCGTGCTGTGGTGGGCCGCCAAACATCGCCACCATCATTTGCATTCCGATACGCCCGATGACGTGCATTCGCCGCGGCACAAGGGCTTCTTCTACAGCCATGTGGGGTGGATTTTTCACCGGCAGCACGATCTGACCGATCTGGTCAAGGTGGCGGACTTTTCGTCGTTTCCGGAATTGAGGTGGCTGCACCGGTTCGAACAACTGCCCGCGGTGATCCTCGCACTGCTCTGTTTTGCGATCGCGGGATGGTCGGGCCTCGTGGTTGGTTTTGTCTGGAGCACGGTGCTGCTGTTTCACGCGACATTCTGCATCAATTCGCTGGCCCATGTTCACGGCCGCAAGCGATATGTCACCGGCGATGATTCCCGCAACAACTGGCTGCTGGCGTTCTTCACCATGGGCGAGGGCTGGCACAACAACCACCATGCCTGCCAGAGCAGCGTGCGCCAGGGTTTTAGGTGGTGGGAAATCGACGCCACCTTTTATGTCCTGAAGGCGTTGTCTTTCGTTAAGATCGCCTGGGACCTGAAGACGCCGCCTGTGGAGGTGCTGCGCAACGAACAGCGCCTTGGGTCGCGCGTGGTCAGCAGGTCCGCCGAGCAGCTTGTTGCCCGGTTCAATCCCGAGCGGATTGCACTTGCCATTTCGGCGGCGCTGCACTCGACCGAGCTGACAGCCTTGCGCGAGGCGCTCGATTCCGCCCGGCATCAGACCGCCGAAGTGCTGGCGTCCCTGTATCCGGACAGGATTCCAACCCGCGACGAACTGCTGGCGCAGGCGCAAGCCATGTTTGCGCGCACCCGCTCGCTCGACGAGATCGTCGATCGCGCCTACCAACTGCTGCTCGGCGCCGTCGGCGCACGGCTCGTGGCGGTGCAGGCGTAGCGGACCGCGCATTCTGGTGCGGTGCCTTGGTAAGTTCCCGTTCGAATTTCAAACGGCCTATGGATGGATTGCCGGGTTGACCCGACAATCTATCACTTCAAGAAGGCCCACTGCGCCACGCAGAAGAATTGGCGGTGTGCCGGGCTTGGTTCGCGACCCGCGAGACAAGCCTCTAGCGCCGCACCCCAACGCGATTGACGCCACCATTTAAGTTGCCACCGGCGTTATGCCGAACCGCAGCGCGCGCCACCGGACGAGGCCTCAGCACGACGCCTGCCCGGGCAACGCAGCCGGTCGGATATTCAACGTACTGGCAGTACACCACCGCCTTGGCTGGGGCTGGATTGAGCGTGAGACCTGCAAGCCCAAACAGGGCACTGGCAGCAATCCCGGCAACGGTCGCCGACTTGATCGAAAAACGCTTCCTCGGATGCATGGCGGACTCCCTCTTCGCGCTTGCAGAATGCCACTTCGGGTGCGGCTGAACATAGCGTGAGCGTCACAGGATCGCTGACGTTGACCTAGATCAATGGAGGCTCTGCTTTGCGCGACTGACGATGGTGGCGGTTTAGGCCGTCTCTCCGGTCGCCGATGCCGCGCCAACCCGCTCGGCGAGAGACAATATCCGCCATTGCGCCTGGTGTGGCGGGAAGGCAAGGCAATCGAAGCTTGTTTGGACAACTTCCGGTATTAGTACTGTTTCCAGCCGAGGAGCGTGATCATCCGGACAAACGTCACACGGAAAGAATCGCTCGAAACACCCTTCTCACCTCCGCCTGCGTCTCCCGCACGCGCGCCTCCAGCGCCGAAAAGTCCGGCGCGTCGCCGGCGCGCGCCAGCACGCGCAGCAGGTTTTCGCCCGAGGTTTCCGGGTTGAATTTGCCGGTGACGCACAAACGCAGGATTTGCGTCAGATCGTGATAGAGCCGTGTGGCCTGGCGCAGCACTTCGGCCTCGGCATGCGGCAGCACGCCGAGCCGCGCGGCATGGTCGAGCACCTGCAGCGTCGAGACGCTGAGGATGTCGGGTTTTTCCGCGGCATGAGCGAGCTGCAGATATTGCGCGATGAAGTCGATATCGACGAGACCGCCGGCGGC
>DATJJM010000155.1:0-40682 GCA_035492535.1 Acetobacteraceae bacterium
AGGAGCGGGCGGTGGCGTTCCTGCGGCGGGTGGTGGAATAAGGGCGACTCGAACAGAACGCCCCGTCTCGTGCGCCCGTCCTACTCAGCCCATCGTCGCGCTGATGCGCCGGTCGTAGTCATCGGCCAATGCCTGAAGTGCTGTGGCGCCGTTGCCGGCAAAAGATGGGCCGTGCATCAGCGCCAGTGTCCGTGGTGAAAGCGCGGCCAGGCCACGGATGGTGGCGCCCGTCGTCGGTGTGAGGCTGGAGGCGTGGAACAGGTCCTCGGCGGCGATCGCGGGACCGATCACGTCGTCTTCGGTCAACGGGCCAGCGTCGCCCGTCTGTGTGAACAGATCGCCGCACAACAATGTGCCGGTGGCTTCCTCGTACAGAACGCCGGCTTCCCAGCCATGTGGGACATGCGGCGTGTCGAGGTAGCGCACGCGCCGGTCATTGCCGAGGTCGATCGCCTCGTTGTCGGCGAGGATGCGCGGCGGCCGATCGGCCATGTCGTTCAGTGACACCATGCAGGCGGTCTGCCCATGCGCCACCTCGGCATGGGGTGCCACTGACAGCCATTCGTTCATCGCGCCGCATTCGTCGGCCTCGTAGTGGCCGAAGCAGATCCAGCGCAGCCGTTCGGATGGGATGATGCGGCTGAGCGCGGCCTGGACAGCCGGAAACATGCGGCGCAGGCCGGTGTGGAACAGCAGAGGCTCGTCGCCGAGGACGAGGAATTGGTTGAAGGTGAAGCCGGCGGGCGGCGCGATCTGCGGCACGAAGGTCGAAAGCCGGTAGATGCGCGGCGCGATTTCGGCGATGCGCGTTTCCATGGCGGTGGTCCTCGCCTGTTGTTGGACGGCGGTTCAGTCCGACCGCTGCCTCGGGGCGCGTCCGGATCGGATCACGCTCAGTATTCGTTGTTGCTGGCGATCTGCCTAGTCTGCGCGCGGGCAATGATGCGGGCCGTCCGTGGTGCCGCGACCATTGCTGTCTGCGGCTGCGCTGGACGGCGCGCTGTTCATGTATGGGTGTCGGAGCAGCGCGGAGACCGCGGGGGCGGCTAGTGCCTTTGAATAGAGATAGCCTTGTACGGTCCGTGTGCCCCAACCTTTCAACATCTCGAGTTGGGCGTCGGTTTCGACGCCCTCGACGACCACCTCCAGGTTGAGTTCGTGTGCCAATCCCAATGCGGCCCTGACGATGGCGTCGGTGCCGTGGTTGTTGCCAATCTCCGAGATGAATTTCTGGGCTATCTTGATCCGATCGACCGGGAATCGGCGCAGATAGTCCAGAGATGAATATCCCGTGCCAAAGTCATCGATCGCGATGCGATGACCTCGCTCGCGCAATCGGAGCAACACCTCGTTATGGTCACGGGACGCATCCAAAAGAACGCTCTCGGTGAGTTCGAGCTCGAGTAACCCAGGCGGGAGCCGGTATTCGGCCAGGGCCGCCTCGATGTCCCTCTCCAGATCCAGCGGCGCCTTGAACTGGTGGCCTGACAGGTTGATTGCGATCAGCGGTGGCGAGAGTCCGCTATCCAGCCACTTTCTGGTCTGGCGGCAGGCTTCCTGTAAGACCCATCGCCCCAACGGCACAATCAGACCGTCTCTTTCCGCACATGGGATGAACTCAGCCGGGGACACAATGCCCTGCTCGGGATGACGCCAGCGAACGAGGGCCTCCAAGCCGACGATCCGGCCACTCGGAACGTCGACCTGTGGCTGGTACAGGAGAAAGAACTGTCGCTGGGCGATTGCCACACGGAGTTCATTGGTCATGCGGACGCGTGCCCGGGCCTCGGCATCCATTCCCTCGGAATAGAACCGGTAGGTGCCGCGTTGTTCTCCCTTGGCCTTAGAGAGGGCGACATCCGCGTGTGCGAGGATCTGCTCGGCGTTTGGCGTATCGGCCCCGTACACCGCGACGCCAACGCTTGCGGATGAATGGATGATATTGCCGCCGATAACGAATGGCTCCTTGAGTCGTGCAATGATCTTCTCGGCGGTATTCGCGGCCACCCGTGCCGCGATCGCGTTGGATTCTGTTGGCGCGCCGCCGTCGGAACCACACTGAGCACTTGTTGCGTCGGCGTCGCAGGTCATGTCGCCAAGCAGGATGGCAAACTCATCACCGCCGAAGCGGCCTACCAGGTCCGACTTGCGCACACAGGCCAGCAGCCGTTTGGCGGCTGCCTGCAGCAGTGCATCTCCCGCGGCATGACCGAACGTATCGTTCACATCCTTGAACTGATCAAGATTGAGATAAAGGACGGCGAGGCATGTGCCATCATGACACACCCGCGACGACATGGCCTCGAGCGCCTGCGCGAAGGCGGCGCGATTGACCAGGCCGGTCAGGCTGTCGAAATGCGCCATCCGCACGATCTGTGCATCCGCGGCTTTGCGATCAGAGGTGTCCCGGATCGTTGCGTAGAGGAACCGCATCTCACCTGATTCTGTTGGCGCCAGGAGGATGTCACAGGGAAACGTGCTGCCATCCCGGCGCTGGTGAACCCACTCGAAGAAGTGGGCGCCCTTCTGGAAGGCAATCGCTCGCATCTCGTGCGCTTTTTCGGCGGACAAGCGGCCGTCCGGTTGTCGTTCCGGCGAAAGTTCCCATGGCTTGCATGCCATGAATTCCTGTTCGCTGGAGTAGCCGAACATTCTCCGGACACTGCGGTTTGCTGACGTCATCGTTTCGGAGGCCATGTCGACGATCAACATGCCGTCACGGCTGGACTCGAACAGGTGGCGGAATTTTTCCTCACTTTCCTTCAACGCCTTCTGGGCCTGCTTGTGTGTCGTGATATCCCTGGCAAAGCAGATGTACTGGCCGGTTTCGTTCCAGAAAGAGACACTTGCCTCTATGTCGATGACGGTTCCGTCCTTGCGTCGATGACCGGTCTCGAAGCGGTCGAACCCCGTGGCCATGATGGCAGCCATACGCGATGCTGTCTGGTCTGGTGACTGGACAGCTTCCAGGTTTCCGATCGAAAGGTTCAACAATTCTTCCCTGGTATAGCCGGTCATCCGGCAATAGGATTCATTCGTGTCCTGAAACTTGCCGTCGCCGTCGAGTAACCAGAATCCATCAGAGGTGGTCGCGAGCATCGCTGCATATTGATTGGCCTGGCGGCTGATGGTCTCCTCTGAACGTTTTCGCGCCGTGCAGTCCCAATTGACGCCTACAATCCTGATGGGACGCTGCTCCGCGTCTCGCTGGATCAGCGCATGGCTCTCGAGATGCCGTACCTCGCCGTTCGGCAGCGCAACCCGGTATGCCAGCGTGAAACTACTGCTTGCGTTCATCGCATCCACTATGGCCAGGACGCACCGGCTTCGATCGTCGGGATGGATGCAGGCCAGCCAGTTCTCGAACGTCCCGCCAAACGGCTGGTTGGATGGTGCAAATAATGCGGACTGGCGGGCATCGGGCAGCAGCCTGTCCTGCGGGATGTCCCAGCCGTAGATGCCGATGTGCGCGACCTGCGCGGCAAGGGACAACCGGTGCTCGCTTTGGCGCAAGGCCTGGTCCATGAAGGCCTGCCCGAGCTTGTCGGCGAGGTGGCAACCGAAGGCGATCTCGTCCGGCGTCCATTCGTGCCGGATACCGACGTGCTCCAGGCGGAGAAGACCGACACAATCGGGCCCCGCGTGGATCGCGACGTCCAGCATCGACAGGATGTCCTGCGGAACCAGATAGCCGTCGCGATATCCAGCAATCCGCGGATCCGTCAACGTGTCGCTTGCATCGACGTAGAGTGCGTTCTTGATGATCTTGAGCTCTGCGGAGAATTGCTCCTCGACCAAGGTCGCTCCTGACGAATGACGACCGGACGTGGCCTGATATGCATCGATGCACCTGAGTTCGGTCCGATTGTCGTTGCACGACCAAACGTTCACCCGCCCGCAGCCACAGGTTCGCGCTGCCTGCTCGGTGACCTCGCGCGCGAAGGTCTCGAAGTCTCCGGAGAGGAATGAGGCCGCTTCGCCGAGCGCGATGACCGCGGCGAGCTGATTTTGTATTCGTTGATGTGCCGACCGCAACGCAGCCTCGGTGGTCTTCAGGCGCTCGACAAGGTCGGCTTCCTGGGTCGGGCCGCGCTTTTCGATCAGATCGGCTGTTGCGACCATAGTGATCTTCGACAACGACCCTACATGCGTATGTTCGGCGCCCACGTCCTATAGGGACGCTGGGATAGTGGGCCCGCCACGAGCATTACCCCAGTTGAGTTAAGCTGCCGTGAACTCGCGTTCCAGCCTTCGTTCGGCGTCGGAGTGTCTGTCAGTCGAAGAGCGTGCCCAGGCGCTGCTTGATCTGGTCGGCGATGTAGAGCGCAAGTGCCTGGATCGTGTGCGTGGGGTTGACGCCGGCCGAGGTGATGAAGATCGAGCCGTCGACGATGAACAGGTTGCGCACGTCATGGCTGCGACCCCAGGCATTGACCACGGAGGTTGCGGGGTCGTTGCCCATCCGTGCCGTGCCCATCAGGTGCCAGCCGCCGCGGCCCAGCAGCCCACCCTCGACATCGTAGGCGCCCGCAGCCTTCATGATGTCGGAGCCGCGGGCAATGGCGAAATCCATCATGCGACGGCTGTTCTCGCCCAGCCTGTAGTCGATCCTGGGTGCGGGAATGCCGTTGTCGTCCTTCAGCACCGGGTCGAGGGTGACACGGTTATGGGGCTCCGGCAGGTCTTCGAGAATCGCGCCAAGGCCGGTGGAACGGCGGTGCAGCCGGCGATAGGCATCATGGTGCGCGTCGCCCCACGGAATGCGGCCAGACCCGACGCCTTCGATGGCGGTCGCAGCCGTACCTTCGCCACGGCTGAACTCGTAACAGAAGCCGCGGACGAAACCGCGCGACAGGTCGGTCTCGTAGAATTCATGGCTCCAATAGCTGTTGTCGGGTCCTCGCTCGCCATCCAGCTCTTCGTCGAAATACCCGGTAATTGAAACATAGGGATGGAACATCAGGTTGCGCCCGACAAGGTCGCTGCTATTGGCGAGACCGCGCGGGAAGCGGGCATTGGCCGAGTTCAGCAGCAGCCGCGGTGTGCCGATGCCATTGCTGGCGAGGATGACGATATGGGCTGCCTGGTACTGCTCCCGCCCCTCGGCGTCGTAATACACCACTCCATCGGCCATGCCGTCAGGGCCGAGCGTGATCTCTCGCACACGAGCGCGGGTGCGCAGTTTCACGCCGGCACGGATCGCTTCCGGCCAGTAGGTGATGTCGGTGCTTCCCTTGGCCCCCTGAGCGC
Organism: Acetobacteraceae bacterium; assembly: GCA_035492535.1. Taxonomy (GTDB): domain Bacteria; phylum Pseudomonadota; class Alphaproteobacteria; order Acetobacterales; family Acetobacteraceae; genus JAMXLO01. Next base: position 5,251 of record DATJJM010000155.1, read on the forward strand.
AACCGAAGGTGCATTTGCCCAGATTGATGCAGGGCGGCCGGCCCCGGTATTCCTGCGAGGCAATGGCGGTATCGGAAGGCCACCAGTGCCACCCCAGCCGGTTGAAGCCGCGCGCAAGCGTGATGGTGGAGCGGCCCATCGGCAGCGGCGGCATGACCTGCGGCTTCGGTGGGTAGGCAGGATCGCCGGCGAGGCCAGACGTGCCCACCATGCGGTCATTCAGGTCGTAGAACGGCGCCAGCGTGGCGTAGTCGATCGGCCAGTCATCGGCCACGCCATCCAGCGTTCGCACCCGGAAGTCAGAGGGGTGGAAACGCGGCGTATGGGCACCGTACAGCACGGTGCCGCCGCCCACCGCGTTGAAGTTTGCGACCTTGATCGGCGAGTTGTCCTCGTTGATCGGGTAGTCGGCCGAGCCCGCGCGGCGGTTGGGGTTGATGGCGAAGCTGTCACCGTTACGCGCCTCGGCGTCGCGACGCGTGGCCGGATATTCGGCGGGGTTCATCCAGTCGCCCTGCTCCAGACACACAATGTGCATCCTGGTCTCGGCCAAACTCCAGGCCACCGCGGCGCCAGAAGCGCCTGCCCCGACGATCAGGACGTCAACCTTGTCCGGCATCTTCGCACTCCGATGTCTGGCGCCAGAATGGTCTTTGGATCTTGAAGGGGTCCAGCAGGGACCAGTCGGCCTGCTCCTGGTTCGTGGAGTTCGGGAGCGGTGGTCGAGGCGCCAGCGCAAGCGGCATCAATACGCGGTCATCGCGGTCGTTGGAATCCGGTGCGGCGCGGTGTTCACGGGGGCTGGCTATGCCTTCGCCGTCCGGTGTTCCGGAAACTCCTGGGTTGGAGACGCCACCCTGAGCCACTTCTCCCTGCGGCCCGCCCACAGCTCGTACGTCGGCACCAGGTCGGTCGGCGCCTGATCGAACGCGCCGAAACCGATCGCGATCTCGCCGTCCGAGATTCCGAACAGGGACGACCCGCAGGCCGGGCAGAAATGGCGGGAGACGGTCGTGTCTTTCCAGCTTTTCGTCTCGCCTTGAATCGTGACGTCTTCCACGCGCCAGATTGCGTTGGCGGTGACTGCCGAACCGCTCTGCTTCCGGCATGTCGTGCAGTGGCACAGCCCGACCCTGACCGGCTCACCGCGCACCTCCATCCGGACGGCGCCACAGCAACATGATCCTGTTCTCATCGGCTATTCCTCCTTTTCGCAAACTGTGACACCCCGCGGGGACAGTGGGAACTACGCGCCTGGATTTACTGCGAGGTCGAGGGATCGGACCCAACACGGGTTTGCCGGCGGTTTCATGAGTTGGTGCGACACGCGTCTGGTGGATGCGAGACGGTCGGCGGCCCTGGTGGCCCGCAAATTGCTGGAGTGGTCTGCCCTCGAACTCGACACCAAGCCGTGTGAAAATCCTGCTGGCGGATGATGATGCTGATCGTGCTCGCTATCTGGTGCGAGCCCTGACGCGCGACCAGTCAGCCGAGGTCATCTGCACCACGCCGGGTGAGATGTTGGCTGACGCGGTCGCCGCACATCGGCCGGATGTCGTGGTGGTCGACATGACGCGTCCCGATCGCGACGCGCTGGAGGGCGTGCGGCAGTTGTCCAGCCGGATGCCGCATCCTGTTGTCATGTTCGTCGATGAGGATGACCCTGACTTCATGCAAGCGGCGATCGATGCCGGCGTGTCGTCATACAACGTCGGTTCGGTGACGCCGGCCGAGATGAAGCCGGTGTTGCGAGCAGCGGTCGCACTGTTCCGCCGCTATCAGCAAACTCATGTGAAGCTGGCCGAAGCGGAGATCCGCTTGAAGGAGCGAGACCTGGTCGACAGAGCGAAGGCGATCTTGATTCGCCGCCGAAAGTTCTCGGAACCAGAGGCCTATCACTGGCTGCGGCGCGAGGCGATGTCGTCGGGAAAGCGCATTCCGGACGTGGCACTCAGCGTGGTCCAGGCGCAGGAGAGCGAGTGATGCCATGCTCCTTACGTCTCGGCGTGCTGCGGCTGACCGATAGTGCGCCTGTCGTGCTGGCGGAATCCGAGGGTCTGTTCGCGGCGGAAGGCGTCGAGGTGGCGATACAGGTCGAGCCGTCCTGGGCGAATATCGCTGACAAGCTGCGTTGGGGGGCGCTGGATGCGGCTGTCATGCCGCTTCCACTGGCGCTGGCTGCGGCCGCCGGGCTGCGCGGTCCGGCTACCCGGCTGATAGTTCCCATGGGTATCTCTCGGGGTGGCAATGCCGTGGTGGTGAGCAGCACCCTCGTCACCTGCCTGCCTGAACCGCTGACACCTGCCGCTGCTCCGGCATTCCGGGCCTGGTTGCGCGATCAGACGGTTCCGCCCCGGGTCGCCGTAGTGCACTTGTTTTCCACCCACAACCTGCTGCTGCGCTATTGGCTTGGCTCCGTCGGTGTTGATCCAGATCGTGACCTGGAAATCGTGGTCATCCCGCCTGAACGCGTGGTCGCAGAACTGACCGCCGGACGCATCGCTGGCTTTTGCGCTGGCGCACCGTGGGGCGACGTGGCGGAAGCGACCGGCAGTGGCCGTATCCTTCTCGGCAGCTCCTCGATCAGGCCGCGACACACGGAGAAATGCCTGGCGCTGGCTGGGGACTGGGCCGCGGACCACCCAGGGCCTGCAGCCGCCCTGTCTCATGCACTGCAGGCGGCGCAGCGCCTTTGTGACCAGCCGGAACGGTCCCCGGCGGTGGCGGCCTTGCTAGCCAGGCGGCTCGATTTGCCCGAAGAGGTCACGCCGGCTGCCTTGCCCGGTGGCAACGGCATTGAGCAAATCGCGTTCGCCGCGGCGGCTCCTTTGGATCCAGCGGAAGGTCTCTGGTTCCTCCGGGAAATGCGGCGCTGGAGGTGGTTAGGTGTGGATCGCGACCTAGAACAGCTGGTTGCGGACGTATATCGGTCGCATCTGCCGTTAATTTAGGCGGCGTGGCTGATTATTGGACGTTTTGTGGATGCGTCTGGGCATCAAATGGCCAAAAGTCGCGCCATTCTCCACGGCACGCCTCTTGCTTAAGCAGACGGGGCAGGCGCTGTTGAGCGCCTGACAGCAGCCGCTCAACGGCGAGTGGCCTGCTACGCCGGGGCTTTGCCCCCAGGAGCCATTGGCGGGTCAACGCTGACCCGCCCGCCGGAGCATTATCTCGTGCACAAAGGTTTCCTCAAAGTGGGGCATCTGCCCACTCTGATTGCCGCATTCCTTTACTTCGACTTCAGCTTCATGACCTGGGTGCTTCTCGGCCCGCTCGGCGTTGCCGTTGCTGGTGATCTGCATCTCAATGCGGCGCAGAAGGGCCTCATGGTGGCCGTTCCGGTGCTGGCCGGCGCCATCCTGCGCGTCGTGCTCGGGCTGCTGGTCGACCGGTACAAGCCCAAGCGTGTCGGCATCGGCGCGCAAGTGGTGGTCATTGGCGGCCTGCTGGTCGCCTGGGGGCTGGGCATCCACTCCTACGGCGGCACTCTGCTGCTCGGTATCGTTCTGGGCCTGGCCGGCGCGTCATTTGCGGTGGCACTGCCGTTGGCCTCCGCCTGGTATCCGCCGGAGCATCAGGGAACCGCACTTGGCCTCGCCGGAGCGGGCAATTCCGGGACCGTGCTGGCCGCACTGTTTGCCCCGGGCCTTGCTCTGGCGTTCGGCTGGCAGAACGTCATTGGTCTTGCCGCCATCCCGCTTGCGGCGACGCTGGCGGTCTACTGCCTGCTGGCCAAAGACACGCCGCACCCGGCGCCTCGCGGCTCTCTGGCGGGTTACCTGAGGCTGCTGCGGATCGGTGACGCGTGGTGGTTCATGTTCTTCTACTCGGTCACGTTCGGCGGCTTCGTCGGGCTGTCCTCATCGCTGACGATATATTTCAACGACCAGTATCACCTGCCCGCGGTCACCGCCGGCTACTGCACGGCCGCGGTGGTGTTCGTGGGATCGCTGATGCGGCCGATCGGAGGCGCGGTTGCCGATCGTATCGGCGGCGTGCGGGCGCTGACCATGCTGTACACCTTGGCAGCCGCATCGTTTGCCACGATCGCCACCGGCCTGCCGACGATCTGGTTCGCGATGCCGGTGTTTCTCTTCGGCATGCTGGCACTCGGTATGGGCAACGGCGCGGTGTTTCAACTCGTGCCGCAGCGCTTTGCCCGCCAGATGGGCATCATGACCGGCCTCGTCGGGATGAGCGGCGGTGTGGGCGGGTTCTATCTTGCCTCCAGCCTCGGCTACTCCAAACAGCTGAGCGGCAGCTATGGGCCTGGCTTCCTGGTCTTCGCCCTGCTGGCGGCGACGGCACTGCTCTGCATCAGCGGCATCGCCCGCCGCTGGCGGACGACATGGTCTGAAGTCTACGGCGCAGCGCGCGTCTGAGGAGCAAGCGAATGAACATGCTCGCTCCGCAGCGGCGGCGCCTGGTTATCGTCGGCAACGGCATGGCGGGAATTCGCACACTGGAGGAAATCCTCGCCCGTGCGCCACATGAGTTCGACGTCACGGTATTCGGTGCCGAACCACACGGTAACTACAATCGTATCATGCTCTCTCCGGTGCTCGCCGGCGAGAAGCAGTTCGCCGAAATCGTGACGCATGATCACGCGTGGTATGCTGATCGCGGCATCGAGCTGATCGCCGGCGAGGCCGTGGTCGAGATTGATCGCATGGCGCGCGAGGTGCGCGGCGAGCGCGGTACAAGATGTGGTTATGACGTGTTGCTGCTTGCGACCGGTTCCAACCCGGTGATCCTGCCGCTACCGGGAGCCAATCTCCCGGGCGCCATTGGCTTTCGCGACATCGCCGATGTGCAAAGCATGCTCGGTGCCTGCCGGCCCGGAGGGCAGGCCGTGGTGATTGGCGGTGGCCTGCTCGGTTTGGAAGCAGCGCACGGCCTGTCGCGCAACGGCATGACGGTGACTGTGTTGCATCTGATGCCGACGCTGATGGAACGCCAGCTGGATCCGGTATCCGCCGGGTTGCTGCGTGCCGATCTGGAAGCGCGCGGCATCACGGTGCTGACCGAAGCCAGTACAAAGGCAATCATCGGCGATACACGGGTAAGTAGCGTGGTGCTGGCCGACGGGCGCGAACTGCCAGCGGATCTGGTGGTCATGGCCGTCGGTATCCGGCCGAACGTGACGTTGGCGCGTGCCGCCGGGCTCGATATCGGCCGCGGCGTGCAGGTTGATGACGCAATGCGCACCAGCGATCGCACGATCTACGCCGTCGGCGAATGTGTGGAGCATCGTGGAGCGGTGTTCGGCCTCGTCGCACCGATCTGGGAAATGGCGAAGGTCTGCGCCGACAACATCACGGACACGGTGAATGCCGAGTACGTGCCGACGATCAGTGGCACGCGGCTCAAGGTGACCGGCATCGACATGTTCTCTGCCGGCGACTTTCTTGGCGGGGATGGGAGCGAAGAGATCGTGCTGCGTGATGCAGCACGTGGAGTCCACCGGCGCCTGGTATTGCGCGACGATCGGTTGGCCGGGGTCGTGCTATATGGCGACGCCGCGGATTCCGGCTGGTACTTTGATCTGCTGAAATCGAATGCCGATGTCAGCGCACTTCGTGATGGACTGATTTTCGGTCCCGATACCGCGGACGGCGCAGGCTCGGGTATCGAGGCATTGCCCGACACCGCGGAAATCTGCGGCTGCAACGGTGTGTCGAAGGGCAAGATCCTCGCTGCCATTGCCGAGCACGGGCTGACGACGCTCGATGCGGTGCGTACCCGCACCAAGGCCTCGTCTTCCTGCGGTTCCTGCACCTGCCAGGTCGAGGCGTTGCTGCAGTTCGCCGTTGGCGCCGGATACGATGCCGCGCCGAAGGTCAAGCCGATGTGCAAATGTACGCTGCATGGGCACGACGCGGTACGCGCAGCCATTCGCGAGCGTCGGCTGAAGACCATCACCATGGTGATGCGTGCGCTGGACTGGTCGACACCCGATGGCTGCGCAAGCTGCCGACCGGCTTTGAACTATTATCTACTGTGCGCGTGGCCGGGTGAATATCGTGATGATGCGCAATCGCGCTTCGTCAACGAACGGATGCACGCCAATATTCAGAAGGATGGCACTTACTCTGTCGTGCCCCGCATGTGGGGCGGCGTCACGTCGGCGGCGGAACTGCGGGCGATCGCCGATGTGGTGGAGAAGCATGCAATCCCCACGGTGAAGGTCACCGGCGGCCAGCGCATCGACATGCTGGGCGTGCGCAAGGAGCAGTTGCCGGAGGTATGGCGTGACCTGAACGCGGCAGGGCTGGTGTCCGGTCACGCCTATGGCAAGGCACTGCGCACAGTGAAGACCTGCGTGGGATCGGAATGGTGCCGGTTCGGCACGCAGGACTCTACCTCGATGGGAATTGCATTGGAAAAAATGGCCTGGGGAAGCTGGACGCCGCACAAGGTGAAGCTCGCGGTGTCCGGCTGTCCGCGCAACTGCGCGGAAGCCACAATCAAGGATTTCGGCGTGGTCGCGGTGGAGAGCGGCTGGGAACTGCATGTTGCGGGCAACGGCGGCATCAAGGTGCGTGTCACCGATCTGCTCGCGAAAGTCGCATCCGAGGAAGAAGTGCTGGAATATTGCGCAGCCTTTCTTCAGCTCTATCGCGAGGAGGCGCGCTATCTTGAACGCACCGCGCACTGGGTCGAGCGCGTCGGCATCGATTATGTGCGGCAGCGTATTGTCGATGATCCGGTGCATCGCCTGGCGCTGCGCGATCGCTTCCTGTTCGCACAGAGCTTTGCGCAGGACGACCCGTGGGCAGCACACGCGGCGGCGCGCAGTCCGGGCTTTGCCGATCTGGCAACAGTCGAGTGATGCTGATGTCGGACGCAAGCGTGTCGTGGCGCGATGTCGGCGCGATCGATGACATTCCCCGCCAAGGTGCGCGGACGGTCGCGACACCAATCGGCGCTGTCGCGGTGTTCCGTACGCTCGATGATCGCGTGTTCGCACTTGATGACAAATGCCCGCACAAAGGCGGCGTATTGTCACAGGGCATCGTGCACGGACAATCGGTCACCTGCCCGTTGCACAACTGGGTAATCGGACTTGCCGATGGCAGGGCCGCGGAACCGGATGAAGGCTGCACGCAAGTGGTGCGGGTACGGCTGGAGGGGCGTCGCATCCTGCTCGCCACACCAGCATGAGCGCGGTGGCAACTGCCTGCCCGTATTGCGGCGTCGGCTGCGGTCTCATCGCGGAGGCCGGCACCATACGCGGCGATCCCAGTCATCCGGCGAACCGCGGTCGCCTGTGTGCCAAAGGGGCAGCCCTGGCGCGCACTCTGGACGATTCGCGTCGGCTGATGGAACCGGCCATTGGCGGGCAGCCGGCAACCTGGGACGCCGCGCTCGACCTGGTCGCACAGCGGTTCAGCCAGACGATCGCGGAGCACGGACCGGACAGCGTCGCGTTCTACGTGTCCGGCCAGTTCCTGACCGAGGACTATTACGTCGCCAACAAACTGATGAAGGGCTTTTTCGGCGGCGGCAACATCGATACCAATTCACGGCTGTGCATGGCGTCCGCGGTTGCCGGCCATGTGCGAGCGTTCGGCGAAGATGTGGTTCCCGGCGTCTACGACGACTTCGAGCAGGCTGACCTCGTCGTGCTCGTAGGCAGCAACGCGGCATGGTGCCATCCGGTGCTGCATCAACGTCTGATGACCGCCAAGGCCACGCGCCGGAGCCGTATCGTCGTGATCGATCCGCGTCGCAGCGCGACCGCCGAGGTGGCGGACCTGCATCTGCAGATCGCATCGGGCACCGATGTTGCGCTGTTCAATGGCTTGCTGGCGTATCTCGCTGAATCTGGCGCGATCGATGCAGGCTGGGCCGGCCGCCATACCAGCGGACTGGGCGAGGCCATCGCTGCTGCCCGCGAAGATGCTCCGGATGTCGAGACGGTCGCTGCCGAGTGCGGCATCGACCCCGAAGCGCTGGAGACCTTATACGCGTGGTTCGCCCGTACCGAATGCGTGGTGACGGCGTTCTCCCAAGGTGTCAACCAGGCGACCGATGGCACCGACCGCGTCAACGCCATCATCAACTGCCATCTCGCGACTGGCCGTATTGGTCGGCCGGGCATGGGGCCGTTCTCGCTGACCGGTCAGCCGAACGCCATGGGCGGCCGCGAAGTCGGCGGCCTGGCCAATCAGCTCGCAGCGCATATGCAGTTCGACAAGCCGGATGACATCGCGGCGCTACAGTCGTTCTGGAACGCGCCGCAGCTCGCGACGCAGCCGGGACTGAAGGCGGTCGATCTGTTCGATGCGGTGCTGGATGGTCGCGTGAAGGCGGTATGGATTGCCGCGACCAACCCGGTCGCCAGCATGCCGCACGCCGATCGCGTGCGTTCGGCGTTGCGACGCTGTCCTTTCGTGGTGGTTTCAGATTGCTGGCCGACGGACACCACCGCGCATGGGCATGTCGTGTTGCCCGCCGCTGGGTGGGGGGAGAAAGACGGAACGGTCACCAATTCCGAGCGGCGCATCACCCGGCAGCGCGCGTTCCGCAAACCACCCGGGATGGCACGGCCCGACTGGTGGATCTTTGCCGAAGTCGCGCGTCGTGTGGGATGGCGCGATGCCTTCGCCTGGGACGACCCCGCGGCGATCTTCCGCGAACATGCCGCGCTGTCAGCGCACGCGAACCACGGTTCTCGCCTGTTCAACATCGGCGCGCTGGCGACGATGAGTAATGCGGAATATGACCGTCTGAGGCCGATACGTTGGCCATTGCCGAATGGTGCCGGTGGCGAGGGTGGACGCCTGTTCGCGGCCGGGAGTTTCCCGACAGAAGATGGCCGAGCGCGGCTGGTGCCCGTGCGCCACAGCCGAATGCAGCGCGCCCTGCCGGTGCTCAATACCGGGCGGGTGCGCGATCAGTGGCACACCATGACGCGCTCTGGCCGCGTGGCACAGCTTGCTGTGCACACCCCCGAACCGATGGTGAGCATCAATCCGCTGGATGCCGCGACACTCGGCATCGACGCCGGTGCGCTGACTCGCATCACAAGTGAACATGGGTCTGTGCTGATGCGTGCCACGCTGAACCACGCGCAACGACGTGGCGAGATATTCGCTCCCATGCACTGGACGCGGGAATTCGCATCAACCGGGCCCATTGGTAGCGTGGTGCATGCCGCCTGCGATCCGGTCTCCGGGCAACCGGCACTGAAGTCCTCGGCCGTACGCATCGCGCCAGTCGCGACGCAGTTTTCCGGACTGTTGCTGCGGCACGGGTCCGCCGCACCGCCGGCCGGCGTGCATTGGGTGCGCATCCCGCTCGAACGCGGCGAGATGTTCCGACTGATCGGTCTCGATCCGCTGCCCACCGGGGTCGCCCTGGATCGCTTTGCATCGGCACTGCTGCAAGCACCGGGAACCGACATCATCGAGATGGTCGATGCGCAACGCGGCGTTCTGCGTCGCGCCGCACTGCGCGATGATGTGCTGGAAGCCTGTCTGGTACTCGCCCGCACCGGCGTCACACTCCCAAGCGAAAGCGAGTTCGCCGCACTTCTCGGAACCGTCGTGGCGCCGCCTATGCGCATGCGACTGTTATCCGGTCATGGAACCGGTGCCAGCGAAGGATCGCGGCTGTGCGCATGCCTTGGTGTCAGCGAAGCGGCGATCCGCCACGCCTGCGTTTCCAATCGGCTGAACAGCCTGACCGAACTCGGCGACCTTCTCGGCGTCGGGACCAACTGCGGTTCCTGCATTCCTGAACTGGAAAAGATCCTGCGCGATGTCCGAGCACCGGCAAACTGAACTCAGCGCCTTCCCGATCTTCCTTCGCCTCGACGGCCGTCGCGTGATCATCGCCGGCGGAGGGGAGCACGCCGCGGCGAAAGCGCGGTTGCTGCTGCCGACGGGCGCCAGTATCGTCGTGGTCGCCCGAGAGGCGTGCGATGCTTTGCTGGACATGGCAGCGGAACAGCGCATCGAGTTGCACATACGCGATTTCGCGACAGACGATCTGCACGGGATGCGCCTTTGCATCGTTGCCGAAGACGGCGAACTTGCCAGCATGATCGCGCTGCAAGCCGAGGCTGCCGGCGTGCCGGTGAACGTCGTCGATCGGCCGGAGATCTCGGATTTCACCATTCCTGCCATCGTTGACCGCTCTCCCGTGACAGTGGCAATCGCCACCGGCGGCGCCGCACCGGCCTTGGCGCGCGATCTTCGAACGCGCATCGAGCTCGCGGTCCCGCCCGGCTTTGGCGCACTCGGTGCATTATGCCGCGATTGGCGTGCCCGCGTGGCCGCTGCCCTACCCGACAGGAACGCGCGCCGCCACTTCTGGGACGCAGCGATAAGCGGGCCGGAAGCCCAGGCTGCGATCGACGGCGATCGCGACGAAGCCGACAGGCTGCTCGCGGCGCGGCTGCGGCGAGGCAGCAAACCGTGCGGCCGAGTGACGCTTGTTGGTGCCGGCCCGGGTGACCCCGAGTTGCTGACTCTACGTGCAGTGCGCGTGCTGAAACGCGCCGACATCATCCTGTACGACGCACTGATCGACCATGCGGTGCTTGACCTCGCGCGGCGTGACGCGCGACGCATCGATGTCGGCAAGCGCTGCGGACGGCATGCCATGAGCCAAGCGGCGATCAATCGTCTGATCCATCAGCTGGCACAGTCGGGTGCGCATGTCGTGCGCCTGAAGGGTGGCGATCCGATGGTGTTTGGCCGGGCCGGCGAAGAACTGGATTCGCTGCGTTCGGCCGGCGTTCCGGTGGAAGTGGTCCCCGGAATCACCGCTGCCTGCGCCGCGGCCGCCAGGCTCGCCGTGCCGCTGACGCACAGGGGCGTTGCCCGCTCGCTGCACTTCGTCACCGGCCATGGCGATGACGGCAACGTGCCGGCGCACGATTGGGCAAGTCTCGCCCGGTCCGGAGGCACAATTGCCGCCTACATGGCCTCACGCACTCTGGCCACCGTGACGGAGCGGCTCATCGCAGCAGGCCTGCCCAAAACCACGTCAGCCGTCGCGATCGAGAACGTCAGCAAAGCCGGAGAGCGGCGAATCTTCGCCTCGCTCGAGCAACTGCCCGGCAGACTTGCCGAGGGGCAATTCGACGGACCGACATTGGTGCTGATCGGATCGGTGGTGGACCTGGCACAGCAAGACGCCGCGATACCCGCACGTGCCGCCTGAGGATTTCGCGCGGTATGTAGCGACGCTCGGGCGAGGCCCTGGCCGCTCGCGTGCGCTGACACGTGATGAGGCGCGTCAGGCTTTTGCCCAGGTGCTCGCGGGCGACGTCGATCCGTACCAGGTTGGTGCCTTCCTCATGCTGCTGCGCTACCGCGGTGAGGACGCACAGGAAATCGCCGGTCTGGTGGAAGCCGCGCAAGCCATTCTGCCTGTAATCCCATCCGCCGAACTCGACTGGCCAAGTTATGGAGCGGGACGCACGCGTAATGCTCCCTGGTTTCTGCTGGCGGCACTTGCATTGGGCCAATCCGGCATCCGTGTGCTGATGCACGGTTCAAACGCCTTCGGCACTGCCATGGGTGTGACCGACGCTCTGGTGTCCCTGGGATTGCATCCGTCACGCGACAGCGACGAGGCGGCCGCCGCGCTCGGGCGATCCGGCTTTGCCTACATGCCAATCGACCTACTCTCGCCAGAGATCGCGCATCTGCTCGGATTGCGCCGGCTGTTTGGGCTTCGTTCGCCGGTCAACACGGTGGCGCGGTTGCTGAATCCATCGGCCGCCGCCGCGGGGATCGATGGCGTCTTTCATCCCCAATACATCGACGTGCATCTGGGCGTCGCGGAAATACTGAAGCGGCGCAGGCTGCTGGTGCTGAAAGGTGGTGGCGGCGAGGCCGAACGCACTCCCAGGAAGGCGGGAGTTGCATTCGTGTGGGACGATGCAAGTGGCCGCTGTGAGATCGGTCTTCCGTCCATTGATCCGGACGTCAGCGAACGGGAGTCACCGGCGTCGCCTGCTGCTCTTAAAGAGGTCTGGTGCGGCGAGATCGTTCCGAGGCGCGAGATTGCCATCATCCACGAGACCATGGCGCTCGCAATGATCGCATGCCGCGGAACAACGAGCATAGAATCGGCTCGGGACGAGGCCAGGCGCATCTGGAATGCCCGCGTAACCGGATGCTGCCGGTAGGAATGCTGATGAACCGCCGGCCGGTGCTATGCTCTGGTTAGACGAAGCAGGGCATGACCGCTTTCGGGTCAGCCGAACAAGCCAGCCAGTGGCTCGGTTGGGTCGTGAGCTGCCCGGCTGGCCGGGTGGATTGTGGTATCACGGAGCGCTGGAAACCCCAGGCTGACGATCAGCCGACCGGTGATCGCGTCGTAGGCCGATGGCTTGTTGATCAGGCCGCTGTCCGACAGCAGCATTGTGCAATGCCGGGATTTTGCATTGCATGGCCGACTTTACCCTTCGCTAATTCTCGCGCTGATCAATTCATTCGGAGTAACCTTGTGCGCCAGACCAAAGCCTACCACAACGCCCGATTTCTAGAGAGCCGCGATGCGCGCGCCCTGCGCATCCTTGCGGAGTATCTTGAGCCGCTTTCGCGGTTTCAGCATCAGCGCATTCAGGACACGATCGTCTTCCTCGGTTCGGCGCGGCTCAAGTCGCGTGAAGTGGCGCTTGCCGCCATGGCCGAAGCCGAGAGGAGCGGCACCGGTCTGGCAGCTGCCCGCGTCGCCGTGGAACTATCTGAATACTATGAGGCGGCGCGCTCGCTGGCGCAGCGGTTGACCGAGTGGTCGAAGACGCTTGCCGACGAAGACCGCCGATTTGTGATATGCACCGGCGGCGGCCCGGGCATCATGGAAGCGGCCAACCGCGGTGCGTCTGAAGCCAAGGGCTACAATGTGGGGCTCACCATCTCGCTGCCAAACGAAGAGTTCGACAACCCCTATGTCAGCAGGGAACTCCACGTCCACTTTCACTACTTCTTCATGCGCAAGTTCTGGTTCGCCTATCTGGCGAAAGCGGCGGTGTTGTTTCCCGGCGGCTTCGGCACGCTGGACGAGTTGTTCGAAATCCTGACCCTCGTGCAGACACACAGAATGAAGAAACACATCCCAATTATCTTGTACGGCAAGAAGTTCTGGGGTGAAATCATCAACTTCGATGCTCTGGTGCACTATGGGACGATCAGCGCCGAGGATGTACGCCTGTTCCATCAGACCGATTCACTGGACGAGGCGTTCGCGATCATCACCCGCGAGCTGATGCGTCATTCGATTGCCAATCCCGGGGCGGTTCTATAGCGCCGACGCTCACGAAAGCATGGTCCGATGCTTTTGGAGCCGTGCTCTCAGCGACCACCACCATGTCCGTCGTCCTGGAGCACTGGTGATGGGACCGCAAAGCCAACGCTTGTTCAGCGTGGCCAGCAGGCGTCATCGTGAAGATCCTATTACCTCTCCAAGAGCGTCCCTGCACGACTCCGATAAGTCGGTTTCAGGGAATGAAGGCGGCGGTGCTCGGCACTTGCCTTTGCCCATCACCCTTGACAGTCCTGCCTGCCGCTACAATACTTCGCCATGTGGTGAAGTTTCAAGGATCGCAACTCGACCGGACATTCGCCGCACTCGTTGACCCGACGCGGCGGGCGATTCTTGCTCGCCTTGAGCAAGAGGGAAGCGTGTCCATTGGTGAGCTCGCGCGCCCCTTCGCGATCAAGCTCCCGGCGGTGATGAAGCATCTCGACGTGCTGGGCACCGCTGGGCTCATCACGCGTTCAAAGAAGGGCCGTACCGTCGCGGTGCGTCTTGCACCCGAACCCATGAAGGAGGCGATGGACTGGCTAAGGCGCTACGAGCGGTTCTGGTCTGCACGCCTCGACCGGCTCGCCGCCTATGCGGAAGCAGAAGAGGCGAAGGCCGGACCGATGAAGCCACGTGAGGATACGCCATGACGAGCCTGACCCTGGTGCGCCGCATCGCGGCTCGCCCTTCGATCGTCTTTGAGGCGTTGACGACGCCTGACGGTATCGCTTGCTGGTGGGGGCCCGACGACGGACCGGTGCTTCTTGCGGAAGCCGATGTCCGGGTGGGTGGGCGCTTCCGGGTGCGGTTCCGGATGCTCGACGGCAGTGAGCATGAGAGCAGTGGCGAGTATACCGAAGTCGTCAAACCCACCCGTCTGGCCATGAGTTGGCGTTGGACCCACGGGGGTGAGCCGGTGGAAGCCGGCGAAGAATCGCGTGTCGAGATCGATCTACGGCCGATCGATACCGGGACTGAGCTCACTTTCACGCATTCGCGTCTGCAAACTGAGGCGTCGCGAGACAGCCACAGGGAGGGCTGGAGCGGCGCGCTCGACAAACTGGAGCGGCATTTCGCCAACGACCCGGCCTGACGAATAGCCGGGCGTTTCCCGGGTCGGGATGGCAGGGCCGCGCGCGGCTTCGAAACAGCAATCGGGAGAGTAATGTGCTTCCAACGATCACCACATTCGGCTGGGTGCCTGAGTTCGCCCGCGGTTTTGTTCGCGATATGCGCCCGCGCTGGGCCTTCGAGGAAGTCGGTCAGCCCTATGCGGTCAAGCTGATCACTGATTCAAAGAGTTCCGAACATCGCCGCTTGCAGCCGTTCGGACAGGTACCAACATACCAGGACGACGAGGTTGCGATCTTCGAATCAGGCGCGATCGTGCTGCGTATCGCCGAACGCGCCGGCAAGCTGATTCCGGTGGAACCTGCCGCGCGCATGCGTGCGCTGCAATGGGTCGCGGCGGCGCTCAATTCGGTCGAGCCCTATGTCATGGCACTTGCGGTCAATGACATTTTTGAGGCGGATCGCGAATGGTCCAAGGCGCGCCACGTCAAGGTGGTCGATGACCTGAAGACACGGCTCGGCGATCTCGAGGCCGCGCTCGGCGACAAAGATTGGCTGGACGGCGCCGAGTTCACCATCGGCGACCTGATGATGATCTCCGTTCTGGGAGCGCTGCGCCGTACCGCCGCACTCGCCGATTTCCCGCGTCTCGCCGCTTATGTCGCGCGCGGGGAAAGCCGGCCGGCGCACGTAAAGGCGATGGCCGACCACATGGCGACCTTCGACGCGCAAAACAGCTAGGAAGGAAACACGACGATGTATTTCCAATGCGTGGTGATTCCCGTGAAGACCGGGAACAAGCGGGCCTTTCTCGATATGGCGCCGAAGATGTCGTCGATCTTTGCCGAGCATGGCGCGACGCGCAGCGCCGAGTGCTGGGGCGACGATGTGATGGACGGCAAGGTCACCGACTTCAAGCGCGCCGTGCAGGCCGCCGATGGCGAGACCGTCGTGTTCTCCTGGGACGCGTGGCCTGACAAGGCGGCCTATGACGCGGCGGTGAAGAAGCTCATGGCTGACGATCGCATGAAGCCTGACGGCTCGATGCCGTTCGATGGAAAGCGGCTGATCTATGGCGCGTTCGAGACGTGTCTCGACACCGGCGGCGGCGGCAGATTCGGCTATCTCGACGGCATGGTCGCCAGCGTTCCGGACGGCAGTCGCAGGAAATTCGTCGACGACGCAGCGAAGATGGCCGGGCTGTTCCAGGAGAAAGGCGCGCGGCGCCTGGTGAACGGCTGGGGCGTCGATGTGCCCAGCGGCAAGGTCACCGATTTCAGGCGCGCCGTGCAGGCGAAGGATGGCGAGACGGTCATCGTCGGCTGGATAGAATGGCCCGACAAGGCAACGCGCGACCGCGGCATGGGCGAGCTGATGCAAGACCCTCGGATGCGCGAGACGCCACCGGCATGGAATGGGCAGCTTGCGATCTTCGGCGGCTTCATGCCGATCCACGACACCGCTCACGCATAGGAGGCTCCGTCATGGACATCAGCAAGAAGAAGATCGCGACCTGCCTGTGGTTCGACCGCGGCCAGGCGCGCGAGGCAGCCGAGTTCTACGCGGCGACTTTCCCCGATAGCCATGTCGGCACTCGCCTTGCCGCACCGACCGACTATCCCGCCGGCAAGCAGGGCGATGAACTCACGGTCGAGTTCACCGTGCTGGGCATGCCGTTCCTTGGCCTCAATGGCGGCCCGCACGTCACGTTCAATGAGGCGATCAGCTTCCAGGTTTTCACCGATAGCCAGGAAGAGACCGATCGTTACTGGAACGCCATCGTCAACAATGGCGGCCAGGAATCACAATGCAGCTGGTGCAAGGACAAGTACGGCGTGTCCTGGCAGATCGTGCCGCGCGCGCTGATCAACGCCATCGGCGATCCTGACAAAGCGGCGGCGAAACGCGCGATGGCGGCGATGATGGGCATGACGAAGATCGACATCGCCGCGATCGAGCGCGCGCGGGCCGGGAAGCCGGTCGCATGAGCCTGCAGCTCTTCGGCCATCCCTTCTCGTCCTATACGATGAAGGCACTGATCGCGCTCTACGAAAACGGGACGCCATTCGAGTTCCGCATGCTCGGCCCCGATCATCCGGAGAACGGGGCGGAACTGGCGCGGCGCTGGCCCTTGGGCAAATTCCCGCTGCTGATCGATGGCGATGCGACGGTGTTCGAGGCCAGCGCGATCATCGAGCATCTCGCGGCGTTCCACCCCGGGCCGGTGAAGCTGATCCCGGCCGACGCGAAGGCGGCCGTGCCGGTGCGGATGCTCGATCGCATTTTCGACAACTATGTGATGGGTCCGATGCAGGCCATCGTGGGCGATGCGCTTCGCCCCGAGGGCGCGCGCGATCCTCATGGCGTCGTGCAGGCCAGAACCACGCTCGATACGATCTACGCGTGGCTTGACCAGACCCTGGCGGGGCGGCGATGGGCTGCCGGTGATGCATTCACGCTGGCAGACGCGGCGGCCGCGCCTGCGCTGTTCTATGCCGATTGGGTGCACCCGTTCGGCGCGGATCGTAGCACGCTGAAAGCCTACCGCGTGCGCCTGCTCGGACGTCCCTCGTTTGCGCGCTGCATCGACGAAGCGCGTCCGTATCGGCCGCTTTTCCCGCTCGGCGCTCCTGATCGAGACTGACACCGAGGAGGGTGACATGACCATCGAGATCCTGAACTCTCTGTGACCTGCGTGATCGATGCACCTATCGAGGCCGTCTGGAAGACCGCCGTGAAGCGCCTGGAAGGGTGATTGCATATACGGACGATCTTTGCGTGCCGTAGCTCTTGCAGCCTAGGCAGATCCTGGCAACTGGCGAGGCCAGTCGTGCCGAGCTTGATGTATCTATACTTCTGCACCGTCCAGAGTGCCGAACCCGCGCCATAACCTCACCAGGTTGTTATCCTTACGGTAGATCGGCGTTGGGTCGGGCGTATCCCGCAGGGCTTTGTCCCGCTATATATGAATGGATACGTCGCGGAGCAGGGGGAAACAGTGAAGCATCAGGCGTTCAAGGAGAACATTGTCGAGAATCTGTACTCTGCCGAAGTTCGGCTTGCCGGCTTATTCGATCACTTTGGTATCTCGTTCTCGCCTGTCCAATTGCTCGGCGACGTTGCCGATCCCGGTATCTACAATCTGCCGTCCGTGACCCCGGTGACCACGCAAACCGCGACCTACACGGCCGCAGGTGTCCCCGTGACCGACACCTATACCGGCGTCAAGCTGTGGGATCTTTTGGCTGATGCAGGCGGCGTTACGGTGACCAGCACCAAGAACGACATTCTCAGCGAGTTCGTCATCGCGACTGGATCTGACGGATACAAGGTGGTTTTCTCGCTTGGGGAGATCGATCCGAACTTCGGCAACCAGCCCGTGACCGTTGCGTATTCCGACATTGACGGGCAGCTCGGCCCTCGTGGGAGCGATGGCCTGGCGCGCATGCTGGTGCCCGGTGATGACGCCGGGGGAAGATATGTCTCCGAATTGGTGAGTCTCGATGTGGAGAGCCTGCCGGAGCCGGGCCCTTCCGGGCCGGGCGGCATCGCAAACCATCTCACGCTGTCTGGTGAGGTTGCTGATCCTGGCATCGTTACGGCAAAAACTCTGGCGCGCCTGCACCAATCGACCACGGAAACGGCGACCTATCTCGCCGGCGGTGGACAGGTCACCGATACGTATACCGGCGTCTCGCTCTGGACTCTGATCCAGGACGCAGGATTGCTGACGGATCCATCGATCAAGAATGACCTGTTGCACTTTGGCGTCGTCGCAACCGGGAGTGACGGGTACCGCGCGTTCATCTCGCTGGGCGAAATCGATCCTGCATTCGGCAATCAACCGGACCTGGTTGCCTATAAGGACACCGGCGGACAGCTTGGCCCGAACGGGCCGGATGGAGCGTTGCGCCTGATCGTCCCGGGCGATGTCGCCGGTGGCCGTTATGTGTCCAATCTGGTCAGCCTTGAGGTGATCGATGCCGTTGGGGCGCCTCTGAGCTGACCCGCCGTTCTGAGCGTAGCAGGCGCGCCCCTCGTGATGGAGAGGCGCGGCTGCTCCGCCTTCAGTCGGTCTTGATCCACACGGACTTGACGTTCAGGTATTCCTCGAGGTGCTGCACGCCTGACTCGCGGCCGTACCCGCTCATCTTGTAGCCGCCGAACGGCACTGCGGGGTCCATTGCCTGGTAGCAGTTGATCCACACCGATCCCGCGCGCAGCCCTTTCGCTAGCCGATGCGCCTTGCCGACATCGCGCGTCCATACGCCACTGCCAAGACCGAACTGCGTCCTGTTGCCGCGCTCGATCACCTCTTCGATGTCGGTGAACGGAATGGCGGAGATCACCGGTCCGAAAATCTCTTCCTGCGCGATCCGCATGTCGTCGCGAACGTTGGCGAACACAGTCGGCGGTACGAAATAGCCCTTGGCCAGCGCGCCCTCGGTCAGACGTTCGCCGCCCGACAGTGGCTTGGCGCCTTCCTGGCGGCCGATCGCCAGATAGCCGGTGACGCGCTTGAGCTGCTCCTCGGAAACCAGCGGCCCCACCTGGGTTTCCGGATCACGGCCGTCACCCACACGCAGGGTCTTGCTGAAATCAGCGACGCGACCAACGAACTCGTCGTAGATCTTGCGTTCGACGAACAGGCGTGTGCCCGCACTGCAAATCTGACCGGAATTTGCAAACACGGCCATGCCGGAGCCGGGGACTGCCTGGTTCAGATCTGCATCTGCAAACACGATGTCGGGCGACTTGCCACCGAGCTCCAGCGATACGCGCTTCAGGTTGCCGGCCGAGGCCCGGATGATGGATTGGCCGGTCAGATGCGAGCCGGTGAACGCGACCTTGTCCACATCCGGATGCGAGGCGAGGGCTGCGCCGGCGGTCTCGCCATAGCCCGGTACGACGTTCACCACGCCTGGAGGCACGCCTGCTTCCAGACATAACTCGGCAAGACGCAGCGGTGTCAGCGGCGCTTCCTCGGCCGGCTTCAGCACCACGGTGCAGCCGGCGGCGAGCACGGGCCCGATCTTCCAGATCGAGGCAGTCAGCGGCCCGTTCCACGGAATGATGGCACCGACCACGCCCACCGGCTCTTTCAGCGTGAACGATACGTAGTCGCCGGGCAACGAGTTATCGATCGTCTCGCCATGCAGCACGGTCGCCATGCCGGCATAGAAGCGCAGCATGCCGAGCGCACGCTGGCGATTGTTTCGCGTGCGGCTGATCGGCGCGCCCATGTCCAGCGTGTCGAGTGCCGCGAATTCCTCGATGTCGCGCTCTACCAGATCGGCAAGCTTCAACAGCAGGTGCTGACGCTCGGCTGGCTTGAACTTGCTCCAGGGTCCATTGAAGGCGGCGCGTGCTGCGGCGACGGCGCGATCAATATCCTCGGCATCACCTTCGGCGACGTGGGCCAGGATCTCGCCCGTGGCGGGATTGCGCGTCTCGAATGTCTTGCCGGAGGCGGCTTCCAGCCACTTGCCATCGATCAGCATGCGCTTGGCCTTGCCGTCGAGATAAGGATGCACGTCGGTCATCACGTTCATCAATCGGGTCTCCTCGATGTTGGTGTGTCTGGCCCTGACAGCAAAGCGGCACCGAGCGAGGCGGCATCGCTGCCGTTCAAGGCGAAGGCAATTTCGAAGCCGTCTCTGGTACGCGGGTTCCGCCGGACAAAATGGTCCAGGTCGCGAGCTGCTCGCCTTCGATCGGCTTGGGTGTGGTGCTCATCCTCCGCCGGCTACGCTATTCCCGTAAGGATATAGCGCAGCGAGTGAAGGCTGTCCACCGCGACGGCGGATGTCGCAATTTGACGGTGTCCGATCCCTGTCGTTCGGTCCGCCGTTCATCAGCCGTGAACCGGCGCAGCAGCTCTGTCCGTGGTTGAAGAAGATCGCATTGGCCGCGCCAGCAATCGCCAGATCCAAATCGGCGTCTGGCAGGATGATCGCCGGCGACTTCCGGCCGAGTTCCAGCGACACCTTCTTCAGGTTACCCGCCGCCTGCCTGCACGATCAGCTTGCCGACTTTCGTGGAGCCGGTGAATGCGAACTCGCCGCTAGATAAGACGCCCGCGCCGCGGAATTTGCGGGTCGCAGCCCATCGCTGGGGGCTAGGCCGATGAAGCGCCGTCGATGGCGATCTCCGCCCCGGTGATGTAGCTGCTCTCGTCGGAGAGCAGGAATGCCACCAGTTGCGCAACCTCCTCCGGCGTCCCATGGCGGTGCATCGGCACCTGCTTCATCCGCTCCTCGCGCTGCTCGGGCGTACGGAACGCGATCATGTCGGTGTCGATTGGACCGGGATGAACCGAGTTCACCCGGATCTTGCGGTCGCCGAGGTCGATCGCTGCCGACTTGGTCATGCCCCGCAGTGCCCATTTGGTCGCGGCATAGGCGAAGGACCCGGGCGAGCCCTTGAGGCCGGCGACTGACGAGATATTCACGATGGACCCTCCGCCCGAGCGCTCCATTGCCGGCACGACCGATTTCATGCCGAGGAAGCAGCCGTACTGGTTGATCTGGATGTGCCGCTGCCAGAGCGCTTCGTCGGTCTCCATCAGCGCGGCCGGCTGGTAGATTCCGGCGTTGTTGACCAAGCCATGCAAGCCGCCGAACTTCTGGGCGGCTTCGACGGCGCGGGCCCAATCTGCTTCGGAGGTCACATCGTGCCGGACGAAGGACGCAGCCGGCCCGAGTTCGACAGCCAGCGCCTGACCCTGATTGTCCAGCACGTCGCCGATCACCACCTTCGCACCCTGCGCCACCAGCAGGCGGGCCTCTGCCGCACCCTGGCCGCGCGCCCCGCCGCTCACGAGCACCACCTTGTTGTCAAAACGTGCCATGTCTGCTTCCCCCCGATTACCGACTTGGAAGTTTGGCAGATCGGACGGCAGGGTTCAAAAACCCATGGATGCCGGGTGACAACAGGCGTGCGGTGGCGGTCCCGGCAGGATGTTTACGGTTCAGCGTAGTGTGGTCTGCTTGAAACCCAGAGTCGCAGCAATGCGCTGTTTGACAATGCCGTGATCCTGCTCAATCAGGTTGCTGGGGCATTTCGACGAGCGCCATCATGGCCGAGTTTTTTGCGGGCCGTTGGTCTGATCGGCCCTTCCCGCTACGATTGTCCGCCAGACCCGCTCTGGCGTCGCCGGCATCTCGACATGCCGTACGCCTAGCTCTCCCAGCGCATCTACGATCGCATTGACAACCACGGCAAGTGCCGGTGTTGTGCCACCTTCACCGCCCGAGCGCACCCCGAGCGGGTTCGAGGGCGCCGGTACCTCGCTCAGCAGAGTTGCGAACGATGGCAGCAGATCGGCGCGCGGCATGGCGTAGTCCATGAACGTCGCTGCGAGCATCTGTCCGGTGGCTGGATCGTAGCAGGCGTGTTCCCACAGCGCCTGGCCGACGCCCTGGGCGATGCCTCCGTGAGTCTGGCCTTCCACGATCAGTGGATTGACCGCGCGACCCACATCGTCGATCGCGGCGTACTGCATCAACGCCACTTCGCCGGTCTCCGGATCGACCTCCACTTCGCAAATCTGTGCCCCATAGGGGAAGCTGGGCACGCGCACGGTTTCATCGGCAACCGCGCCCAGCGGCCCCTTCAAGTCAGGCGGCAGGTCCGGATGCTCTACCGCCGCTTGCGCAACCGCGAATATGCCGATTGTCCTGTCGGTGCCCGCGACAGAAAACACACCGTGATCGAAGTCGATGTCCGCCACATCCGCTTCCAACATATGAGCAGCAATCCGGCGCCCTTTCTCGATGATGGCCTCCGCTGCCTGCGGCACCACAATCGCAGCCATCTTCATCGAACGGCCGGAATGCGAACCGCCTCCGCCGACCACGCGATCGGTGTCGTGCGCGACGTAATCGATGCGCTCCAGCGGAACGCCCAGCAGCTCGGTGACCAGCTGTGCGAAGCTGGTCTCGTGGCCTTGTCCCGAGGACATGGTGCCCATCACCAGTTCCACGCGCTCGCCAGGGGCGAAGGTGATTTCCGCGCGCTCACGCGGATTGCCGCTGGTGATCTCGATGTAGTTGGCGACGCCGAACCCACGCCGCCTGCCACGCACCAGCGCCTCGGCCTTGCGCGCCGCGAAGCCTGCATGGTCGGCCAGCGCAAGCACGCGCTCCATCGCGTCACGGTAACAGCCGCTATCATAGACCAGGCCAACGGGGTTTGCGTAAGGCTGCGCCTCGGGCGGTACCATGTTGCGTCGGCGCAGCTCCACGGGATCGAAACCGCATTGCCGTGCAGCGAGATCGACCAGGCGCTCAATAACGAAGATTGCCTCGGGACGACCGGCGCTACGGTAAGGCGTCGTCGGAACTGTATTGGTCAGGAAGCCTCGGCCGATCACATGCGCGGCGGGCACGCGATACACGCCAGTCATCAGCCCCATGCCCTTGCGCAGCGGCACGAACGATACCGTGTGTGCGCCAATATTACTGGTGTTGATGGAGCGCACCGCCAGGAAATTGCCGTGCCGGTCGAGCGCCAACTCCGCCTCCACGAGCAGGTCGCGACCCTGGTAGTCGGTGAGGAAGGCCTCCTGCCGTTCGCAGACCCATTTCACAGGCTGGCCGATCCGGCGCGCTGCCCACGGCAGCAGGGCGTACTCGGCGAAGAATGAATTCCGCGTGCCAAAATTGCCGCCCATCTCATGGCAGACGCAGCGCACATGTTCTGGCGCCACGCCGAGGATAGCGGCCAACTGAATCTGCTGGTCGGTTACGCCGCGGCCGGTCCCTGCGTACAATGTAAAGATCGCGCTACCACTGTCGTAGTCGCCGATCGCGGTGCGGCTCTCCATCGGTACGCCAGTGACACGCTGCACCTGAGTGCGGAGCCGAACAACGTGGTCGGCCCGTGCGAAGGCATTGTCGGTGGCGATGGCGTCGCCGGCTTCAAGTTCGACGCAGCGATTGCGGGGCGCGATATCCCACAGCAACGGCGCGCCTGGCCGCATCGCAGCGGTGACGTCGGTGACCGCCGGCAATGGTTCCCAGACGACGGAGACATGCTCTGCCGCATCCTTGGCGTGGGCGATGGTGTCGGCGATGACGCAGGCAACCGGCTCGCCGACGAAGCGCACCTTGTCGGCGGGCATCGGGTAATGCGGTGTTTCGACCGGCAAGCTCAGCAGCTGCACCGGCACGTCGGGTGGTGGAAAAACACAAGGATTGTGCGGGAGTGGCCGTAGCCCGTCAGCCAAGTAATCCGCACCGGTCAGCACCGCCAACACGCCGGGCGCGTGTTTTGCCGCCGCCATATCGATGCCCATGATTCTGGCATGTGCGTGCGGGGATCTCACCATCACCGCATGTGCGAGGTTCGCCAGAGGGACATCATCGGCGTAGCGTCCTTGGCCTCGGAGCAGGCGCAGGTCCTCTTTGCGCCGCACAGGGTGGCCAATGCCGCTGGGGTTTCCACCTATCGCGTCATTCATTCGTCGTGCCTCGCCTCGGGACAAGCCATGACCCATTTCATCAGGTTCGGCCCTGGTTGTCGTGCTCCCTGTTCGCTACGCGCAACCGGGTGAACAGCTCCGATCGGCTTCGGCGAACGCCGGGTGGAGATCGGTGGCGTCGCGGTCAAGGTCTTTCTACATCCGAGTCCGTGGGCAATGGCGGTATCTGTATCCGCGATCGACCGTGACGGCACACTGATCGACGTCGTGCTGAGCGAGCACCGTGATCTGGCCGCTGCCAGGACGTTCTTTCGATCGGCTAAGACGGTGAATGGTGTGACACCAGACCTGGTCACGACAGTGGCCATGATGCTTCCCCCCGAGCGATCCAAACTGAGCTCGGCGGGCGGGTGCGGCATAGTACGAGTCGCCACCTCGACAACAGAGTTGACCAGGACCATCGGGGCATCAAGAGGGATGTCGGCCGATGCCGGGACCGAAGAGCAGCGCGTCAGCGGCACGTCACTGCCGATGTCAGCTTTGCATTTTTGACAAGCGTCTGACGGGGCAGACACCATTCGGAAGGGGCATGCGGACGATAAGCCGCAAGCTTCTACATAATCCGCCAAGAGTGCCGGCGGCTTTGTTGACAATGCGCTGCCCCAATCCACAATGAGGATTAAGCACGGATAAGGAGGACGGCCGGGATGCCAAGATCGGATGATCGCGAGAGTGGACATCAACATTCGCTGCAATCGACAAGGCGCGCCCTCCTGGCAGGTCTTGCGGCGGGGAGTGCTGTGCTCAGTGCTCCATTCATTGCCCGAGCGGCATCGAAGGAATTGCGCTTCCTCAACAACGAGCCGGAACCGCGAACGCTTGCCTATCTGAAGACAAAGCTTGTCCCCGAGTACGAGGCGGCCACTGGCGTACGGATCGTTGTGGAGACCATCCCGAGCGACCAGACGTGGAACAAGGTTACAACCGCTATCAAGACGGGGCGTCCGTACGACATCATGACCATCGGTGATGCAACTCAGGCGGCCTTGCTCGCTGCCGAGGGCTACGTGTCACCGGTGACCGATCTGATCAAGTCGATCGGCGTTGACGACTTCGGACCACGGTCTCGCACGATCTACAAGGGCGAAGATGTGTGGATGCCCTACGATTACAATTTCTGCTTTCTGTTTATCAGGACGGACTGGCTCGCCGAAAAGAAGCTCTCGCTTCCCTCCAAATGGGACGAATTTCTGGCGGTGTGCCGGGCTTTCACCGATACCGACAAGCGGCGTTACGGGTTCGCTGGTCCGATTTCGCCAACCACGACGACCTGGGCCAATTCAGGGTTCCTCTGGTCATCGGGAACAGCTTTCTACGATGACAAATTCAACGTTGTGCTCGATGCGCCAGAGATCAAGCCGAAGGTCGTGCAGGCGCTGGATTTCATTGCGAGCATCTACCCCTATCAACCACCTGGCGTATTCAGCATGAAGCTGGGCGATGTGCTCAACAGTTTCTATTCGGGCACCTCGGGTATTGCGCCTTACACGGGACGGATGGTGCACAACATCGAGGACAAGGCGCCGGAGATCGCCGATAAATACACGATCATGCCGTATCCGGAGCCGAATCCCGGGCCAGGCTACGTGACCTTTGGCGCGGATGGCTTCGTGATCGGCAAGTCTGATCGAACCGAGGAGGCGCAGAAATTCCTGCAATGGTTCATGCAAAACGGCAAAATGACGGAATGGCAGCTGACCCTGCCGTTGCACTATCAGCCGCCGCAATATTCGACCTATCGCAACGCCACCTGGCTGGCGCATCCGATGGTGAAGAAGTACTCGCATATCGTGGACGAGTTGAAATTGTTCATGGACACCAAGAAGACGGTGATCGACGCGGTCGAACTGCAGGGTCCTTACCTCACTGCCAATCAAGGCCGGATCACTAATAACGAGATCATCACAAACATGTACCAGAGCGTTATCACCAAGAAGATGACGTCGGGCCAGGCAGTCGACGCCGCGGCCACGCAGGTGCGCGGCTTCACGGAAAAGGACTGACCGAATGCCACCACAGGTCGTGCAGGTCGCTGCTGGCGCGCGACGTATCTTGCCAGGCGTGACCGCGTCGGCCCGACGACGGACGCGCACTATCGGCCAGCGGGAACGCGGTATGTTCATCGCGTTCCTGGCGCCTGGAGTACTGGTCGCGATCGGGACGATTTTTCTGCCAGTCATCTACGCAATCCACTTGAGTTTCTTCAAAGCCGAAAGCTTCATTTCCACGCCCATCTTCGTCGGACTGGGCAACTACGCGCAGATGTTGTCGGATCCGCTTTTCTGGATAGATTTCGCCAACAGCATTGCCTATTCGATCATCACGGTTGCGCTGCAGGTGGTGGTCGGCGTTGCCGTCGCGATGGTGCTGCATCAGGAGTTCGTCGGCCGCAACCTGCTGCGCGGCGCTGCGCTGGCTCCCTACATCCTACCAACCGTGGTGGCGGCGTTCGTCTGGAAGTGGCTGCTCGATGCCAGCCACGGCTTGGTCGATGCCGGTTTGCTCGCGCTGGGCCTGCCGCTGGTCGACTGGTTCGGCGCCTACTGGACCGCCTGGATATCAATCATCTTCGTCAGCGTCTGGCTATGGGCACCGTTTGTCACGATCACGTTCCTTGCCGGCCTGCAGACCGTGCCGGATGAACTGTACGAGGCCGCAGAACTCGACGGCGCTGGCCGGTGGCACCGCTTTATCCACATCACCCTGCCGGTGCTGAAACCGGTGCTGATGGTGATCGTGCTGCTGCGCGGCATTTTCATGTTCAGTAAGTTCGACATCATCTGGCTGCTGACCGGCGGCGGTCCTTTGCAAGCAACGGAGACGCTGCCGATCCTAGCCTACCGCAAGACGTTCGCGACCTTCGACGTCGGCGGCGGCGCGGCCGTTGCGTGTGCAATGTTCTTATTCATGTCCGGCGCCATGAGTTTGTACTTCTATCTCTTTCCGCTGGATGACTCACAATGAAGCGCCGCCGTTCGCCTGCTGCCAAGATCGGCCTGGCTGCAGTCGTTGCGCTGGTGGCGATCTACGCGCTGTTTCCGCTCTACTGGATGATCATCTCCGGCCTCCGTGATCGGCCACATCTCTACGACCCAAAGCTCACACCAGGACCGTTCGCGTTGAGCAGCTACAACACGCTGTTCGGGCTGACTGACTTTCCTACGTATTTCATGAACAGCGTGTTCGTTTCCATCATCACGACGATCCTCACCGTGTTGATCAGCGTGCCGATGGCCTATGCGCTCGTCCGCTCCCAGCTGCCGGGACGCATGCTGATCGTCCGCTCCATGCTGTTCGCCTACATGTTCCCCGCGCTGTTGCTGGCGCTGCCGATCGATATCTTCCTGGTGCGCGCCGGCCTCGATGGAACCCTGATCGGTCTCAGTGTGGTCTACCTGTCGTTCACTCTCCCGCTTAGCGTCTGGCTGCTATGGAGCTTTTTCAAGGGATTCCCATTTGCGATCGAGGAAGCCGCACTTGTCGACGGCTGCACGCGACTACAGGCCGTGTGCCGGGTGATCCTGCCGATCATCTCGCCCGCGGTGGTCACCGTGACGATCTTCGCCTTTCTTCTGGCATGGTCGGATTTTGTCTTCTCGCTCATCCTGATCACCAACGACAGTCAGCGCACTGTGCCGTTTGGGCTGGTTGCGATTATCGACATGTATGACACCGATTGGGGAGTGCTGATGGCAGGCGCGACGCTGGCGTCGATCCCGCTGATCGCGCTGTTTATGTTCCTCAGCCGGTATTTCGTCACGGGTCTAAGCATGGGTGCCGTCAAATAGGTCGGCTCCACCGTTCCTGCTGTGTCTGGGCCATGAGGCGCGATCGGATGACCGCTAAGGGTGAGAAACAGCTCCGGAGACGATCCTGCGGCATTGGAGGATAACAACGGCTGTTATCTCGTATTATTCATGTTCTACAGAGAGACATGTCAGATACAAGTTCACCGCAGTATACGTGTGCAGGGCCGATATTGACAGCGGACTCGTGCCCTCCCACGCTCCGCCAGCGCATCATTTTGGTCCGCAAGAGTCTGTATGGAAGTCCGCCATGACGCTATCCATCCGCGGGATTGATCCCAAAGGCATCGTATTCGTAGCTTCCGGCGACACCGGCCATATGAACGGAGCCGGCCTGGTCGTTGATGGCGGTGCGACGGCGACTTGACGTGACCCGACAGATCGAGGAACTCGCGGCATTCGTCGCAACCGCGACGTGGGACGAGGTTCCCGCGGCCGTGCAACAGCATACCAGGCTCGTGCTGCTCGATACGCTCGGCGTGATCCTGGCGGGCGCGGAGCGGCCGGAAGTTCGCCGCCTGAGTCAGCAGCTTGGCACGGGTAGCGGTGCTACCGTTTATGCGAACGGCTTTCCCTCCCATGATCCACGCACCGCCGCGCTGCTAAACGGTATCGCCGGACGCTCTATCGAACTGTGCGAAGGACTGCGACTTGTCTCGGGTCAGGCTGCCATGCAAGTGCTGCCTGGCGTGCTGGCCGTCGGCGAGCAGGCACGCAGTTCTGGTCGCGACATGCTGATCGCTCTGCTGCTCGGCTACGATGTCGCCGCTCGGCTTGCTGGTGGATTCACACCGCGTCCGCTAGCTCATCAGAACGGACAGGTATCGCTGTTGGCGGCGACGGCCGCAGGCGCGCGTCTGCGCGGCCTCGACGCGGACGGGATCAGCCGCGCTATGCGCATTGCAACGACGCTGCTGCTGACGCCGAGTTATACCAACGCGGTGGCCGGCGCGACCGCGCTGAATGTGGCGGGCGGCATGAGCGGATTTGCCGCGGCGCTTGCACCCGAACTGGCGCTCGCCGGCTTCGAGGCACAGAACGACGCGGTTGAGCAGGCGCTGGGTGAGTTGGTTGGCAGCAGTTTTTCCTCCGAGCATTTGCTGGAGGATCTCGGCTCGACCTGGCACATCACGCGTAACTATTTTCGCCTCTACGCATGCTGCAATCCGATCCATCCGGCGCTGGATTGCTTGCAACGTGTCATGGCGGAGCTGCAGCCGCATCACGACCAGATTGCGCATATCGACTTCGCTACTTATCGGTTCGCTTCGGTCATGCGCAATCCCGACCCGCCAAACTTCTTCGCCTCCAAATATTCCCTGCCGCATGCGGCTGCCACAATGGTTGTCCGGGGACACGCGGGACACGCGGCGCTGGACGATACGGCGGTGCACGACCCTGCGATCGCGGCGCTCCGTCATCGTGTCACGGTCACCGAGGATCCAGCTATGAGCGAGGTGGCGCCTCGGCTTCGGCCAGCGCGCGTAACGGTGGTTCTCACCGATGGCCGCAGCGCGACGCAAAGCTGCGACAGCCACAGGGGCGACTTTCATGAGCCCTTCACCGAGGACGAACTGCGCGACAAGTTCCGTGAACTCGCCAGTTGCGTGCTCACAAAAGAGGGAACAAGGCTGGTGGAACAGGCAATCGATCATTGCGCCGATTGGCAAACCATCGATGCTCTGACGGCATTGTGCCGTCGCCATGGGCGCAAGCAATGAGCACGATCGACTCGCCAAGCGAACCGACACAGAGAACCGTTCCCGAACCATTGCACCGGCGATTGTGCTGGCACGCCTGAAACTCCGGCAACAGAGCTCTTCACCCCAATCCGACCATCTCGCCGACACGCTCGGCTCGGTCTTTGCGAATTCCGGGGCGCCTGATCGATCTTGCGAAAACGCGCGATTTGCCTAGGCTATCCGGTAAAAATTCGCTGCACTTCGAGGGGAAACGCAAATGTCGATCACACGCCGTCGCTTCACGTTGGGTGCGTCACTGGCAGCTGGTGCAGGCGCATTGGCGCGTCCAGCGCTGGCGGATACCTCGCCCATCGTCATCGGCTACCCTGCCGCGTTGACCGGCCCAAGCTCCGCGCCGGGCGTGGGCAACAATCGCGGTGTGATGTTTGCGGTGGATGCCATCAACGCGGCGGGTGGTGTGAAAGGCCGCAAGATCGAGGTGGTGACGCGCGATACGCAAGGCGATCCGACGAAGGCGGTGAATGCCGTCCAGGAAATGATGGCGAGCTACACTGTGCATGCCATCTGGGGGCCAAACAATTCGGGTGAATCGCTTGCCACGACACCGATCATCACGCGACGCGGCATCCCCAATATCCATTCCTGCGGCATTACGTCGCTGATCGATGCGAAGAAATATCCCAATGCGTATCGCATTTCGCCGAACAACAGCCAGGCGGCCGAGCCGCCGCGTGTCTACTGTCAGAGCATTCTGAAGGTCAATGATGTCGCCGTTATTGGTGATAGCACCGGCTTTGGCACCATGATGGTCGGCGATTCCGTCGGCGACTTCAAGAAATCCAACGCCAACGTCGTCTATCAGGCGCAGATCGATGCGACCCAGCCTGACATGATGCCGGATATGCTGCGCATGCGCGCGGCCGGCGCCAAGGCGATCGTGG
Source organism: Acetobacteraceae bacterium (assembly GCA_035492535.1). Classification (GTDB taxonomy): domain Bacteria; phylum Pseudomonadota; class Alphaproteobacteria; order Acetobacterales; family Acetobacteraceae; genus JAMXLO01. The sequence continues at coordinate 35,525 of DATJJM010000155.1, forward strand.
TGTGGACGGTTTCGACGGGCATGATTGCACGGATGCTGAATGCGCGCGGTGCCATGGGGTGGGACGTCCCATTCGTGGGCCACCAGGCGATGGGATCTGGCGAGGTGGGCAAGTTGCTGGAGAAACCGGCGAATTGGGAAAAGGTTTACATCATCGGCTACAAGAGCTGCAGCTTCGACGATGCGGGCAAGCTGCCGCCGCGGACGCAGGAATTCGTCGATCGCATCCGGGGCAAGATCGCACTGGACGACACGTCGCTGTGGTGGGTGGTGTCCGCCTACGACGCGATCGATCTGATCGCCAAGGCAGTGGCGGAGACGGGTTCGTCGGGACCCAAGGACATCATCGATTACTGGAACTCATTGCGGCGCTACCCTGGCGTGTTTGGTACCTATACCTACACGGTTGACGAACATAACGGCTTCCCCACGAACGAACTGGTGATGTCGCGTGCCAACTCTGCACGCGATGGTGCGTTCACTCTGGCACCGGGTTACGCGTAGCAGGTCACGGCTGCCCACTTTCGCGGTGGGCAGCATGCAGCATGGCAGGGTTGTGCGAATGGATCGCGCGGCCGGATTGCCAATGCCTTGTCGGCCTGTATGCTGGGATACGGTAGCGAATGATACCATCATATTGCTACTGCATCTGAAAGCGCATGCCACATGCGCCGACGAGAAAGCGGAGGAAATATGCCACTTACGCGTCGCCGGTTCGCGGCAGGAACCGCCGGTACCTTCAGCCTTGCCGCCTCGGGCCTCGCTCGCCCGGCAATCGCGCAAAGCGGCCCGATCCTCATCGGCTGGATGGGTGCGTTAACGGGCCCGTTGGCGGCGCCCTCCATTGGATTCGAGCGCGGCACAAAGTGGGTTGTGGAGCAGATCAACAGCACCGGCGGCATCAAGGGTCGCCAGATCGAAATCGTTGCGCGAGATACGCAGGGCGATCCCACGAAGGCGGTGAACGCGACGCAGGAGCTGATTGCCCGCCAGAAGGTGCACGCCATCTGGGGACCGCCCAATTCAGGTGAGTCACTGGCGACCACGCCAATCATGGCGCGAGCGAAAATGCCGAACCTGCATCCGTGTGTGGTGAATTCGCTGATTGATCCCGAGAAGTACCCCAACGCGTTCCGCCTGGCGCCGTCGAATGTCCAGTGGGATGACGCAGTACGCAACTATTGCCTGAACGTCCTGAAGATCAAGGAGGTGGCGATTTTTGGCGATTCGACCGGTTACGGCACATCTGCCGTCAAGGACTCCGTCGCCGGCTTCACCAAGGACAACGCCAAGATCGTCTATAACGGTGTGATCGATCCCAACCAATCCGATGTGACACCTGATCTGCTGCGGATGCGTGATGCAGGTGCCAAGGTGCTGGTCTGCTGGAGTGTCACCACCGGCTTGAATTCCCGCATCCTGAATGCGCGCGCGGCGATAGGCTGGGATGTGCCGATCGTCGGGCATCCGGCGTTGGGCACGGGCGAAGTGGGAAAGCTGGTGGACAAGCCGGCGAACTGGGCCAACGTTTACATGGTTGGCTACAGGAGCTGCAGCTTCGGCCCGGACGGCAGACTGCCTGCGCGGTCACAGGAATTTGTCGATCGAGTGAAGGGCAAGATCGAACTGGGGGATACCGTGCTGTGGTGGGTGACGGTAGCCATCGATGCCATCGACCTTATCGGCAAGTCGGTCGCTGCCACTGGCTCCACCGAATCCGATGCGTTCATTGGTTATCTCAACGCCGTCAATAGATATCCCGGCCTGTTCGGCGATTACAGTTTCTCACCGCAGCAGCATAATGGCTTCCCGACCGAGGAAGTGGTGATGTCGGCGGCCAACTCGCAGCGGGATGGCGCGTACGCACTGGCTCCTGGTTACGCCTGACGATGCTGGCTTCGATCATCGCCTCAGGGTTAGCCATCGGCGCGGTCTATGCGCTGATCGGTATCGTCTACAATACGATGTTTTCGGCCTCGCGGGTGATGAGCTTCACCGCGGGACAAGTCGGCATGCTGGGCGGCGTGCTCGGTTCGCTATTCATCTTGCGCCTCGGTTTGCCAACGATCGTCGGCTTTGTGCTGACATTGGTGGTCGCGGCGGCGGTTGGCGTCATCACCGAGGTGATTGCGGTGCGGCCGGTGCTGAGTAAGCTGGATCAGCATCTGTATGTGCTATCCACGCTCGCTCTCGCGCTGATGATCCAGCAGGTGACAGCGATCGAATGGAGCACGGAGCCGCAGCCGTTTCCCCGCCTGCTGGGCATCGGCAATGGCGATCCGCTGGATGAGAAGTTCTGGCTGCCGGTGGTGGCCTGTGCCGTCGTGATCATCGGGCTGGAATTCCTGTATCGCCACACACTGGTCGGGCGCGCGTTCCTGGCGATCGCCGAAGACAACTTCGCGGCCCGTGCGTTGGGACTACCGGAGCGCAATCTTCGCATGGCCAGCTTCGCAATGGCGGGGATGATTGGCGGAATCGCCGGCTTCTCCTCGGGTGAGCTGTTACTGGCCTTCTTTGCCAATGGCGCAATGCTCAACTTTTATGGCTTTGTCCCGGTCGCATTGGGAGGTCTCGGTAACAACCGCGGTGCTATCATTGGCGGACTCGCGTTGGGTCTGTTCCAGCAGGCGGCCAACTTCGTCTTCGGCGGAGTGTTCGCTTCGGTCGCCGTGTTCATCGTGTTCATCGTGGCACTGCTGGCGGCACCGCAGGGGCTGTTCGGCACGACAACGGCGCGGCGCGTCTGATGGCTACCGAAGTCAAAGGATTGAGCGACATCACCGCGCCAAGCAGCCGTGGCGGGATTTCTGCCGCGCTGCATGGCTCCTTGCAGTTGCTCGTTGTGCTGGCCCTGGCGATCCTGCTGCCATTTGTCGCCAACGACTACTGGACTCTGATCGGCACGCGCGCGGCGATCTATTGGGTGCTGGTCTCGGGGCTGAACCTGGCAGTTGGCTTCGGTGGCCAGCTCGCCATCGGCTACGTGGCGCTGCTGACTCTTGGCGCGTATACCTCCAGCATCCTGGTGCTCGGGAATCTGGGTCCGCCGTGGCCGGCGTTCGGTGCGCTGGCGATTACGGGCGTCGTCGGCGCCATTGCCGGCGTCATCATCGGCCTTCCTGCATTGCGGCTGCGCACGTTCTACTTCGCGATGACCACGCTCGGCTTCGCCACCATTGTCACGCAAATCGCGTTGGCCTGGCAGAGTGTGACAGGCGGCGGCATTGGTGTTCCCGGGCCGGTACTGCCGAAGCCGTTCGACACCACGGTGGGGTTCTACTTCTTCTGCCTGGTTGCGGCGGCGCTGTGCACCTGGATGACATGGAACATCTCGCACAGTCGCTTTGGTCGCTCACTGGTCGCGATCCGTGACGCGGAGGTCGCCGCCGAGGCGACCGGAATTTCGAAGGCGGGACTGCTGATTGCGGTGTTCCTGTTCAGCGGCGCTGTCGCCTCGATCGCAGGTGGATTGTTCGCCACGCTGCAATCCTACATCACGCCCGACGCCTTCACCTTCGATCTGACTGTGCTGTTCTTCATCGCCATTCTGATCGGCGGTCGCGGTTCAATCATTGGCCCGTTGCTCGGCACGATCATCCTGACCGTGTTGCCGGAATTCGCGGCGCCGCTGGTGGCATGGTCCACGTTCCTTTACGCGGCGCTGCTGCTGGTTATCGTACTGGCTATTCCAGGAGGCATCGCTGACCTGCTGGATTTCGCGAACCGCAAGCCGCTGGAGAGCAACCGCGCGATCATCCCGCGCCCAGCGTTGCTGTCAGAGTTGCTCAATCATGGCAGCGCGCGCGAGACGATCTCATTGACTGGCGTGGTGCTGGCGTTTGGCGGCGTGCGCGCGATTGACGGACTAGACCTGGAGATCAGGCCAGGCCAGGTGCACGGGCTGATTGGTCCGAATGGCTCCGGCAAGACCACGACTCTGAACGTGATCAGTGGATACAATAGCCCGGAATCTGGCCGAATCGCATTCGGTGCCCGCGATCTGGCGCACGGGGCGCCCCAAACCCGCGCCGGTCTTGGCATCGCCCGCACGTTCCAGACACCCCGCCTGATCGGCGAGGCGTCCGTGCTGCAGAACGTCATGATCGGCGGTACGATCGACGGCACGGCGACGTTCGTTGAGTCCCTGTTGTGCCTGCCGCGACATCGCCGCGATGAGATCGCGCTGCGCAAGGAGGCGATGATCGCACTGCGCACCGTGGGCCTGGAATCGCTTGCCGCAGTCCGTGCGGATCGTCTGCAGCACAGTGAGTTGCGCTTCATGGAGATCGCGCGGGCCTTGATGCTGCATCCACTGTTCCTGCTGCTGGACGAACCGGCGGCCGGTCTGTCCACCGATGAGATCAAGCGTCTGGGTGAACTGATCAAGGAGATCAGCCGGCGCGGCACCGGTGTGCTGCTGGTTGAACACCATGCCGATTTGATCTTCGACATCTGCGATCATGTGACGGTGCTGAATCTGGGCAAGGAACTGGCGTCCGGTACACCCGGAGATATTCGCGCGCACAAGGAGGTCGTCAGTGCCTATCTCGGCGCGTGAATCGCTGCTGGCAGTCAAGGGACTGCGTGCCGGCTACGGCAAGATTGGTGTGCTGCACGAGGTGGATCTGACCATTGCGCAGGGCGAAGTCGTGGCGCTGCTGGGCCCCAATGGTGCAGGCAAGACCACGCTGCTGCGCGCAGTGTCCGGCCTGTTGCCCTGGGAAGCCGGCAGCGTGACGTTCGCCGGCGACGATTTGCGCGGGGTCGGCCCACGCGAGACAGCGCGTCGCGGGCTGGTGCACGTGATCGAGGGACATCGCGTGTTCACTCAGCTTTCGGTGACCGACAACCTGCTGCTGGCTGGTTACGACCTGCCGCGCGGCGAACGTCTGACACGCGTCGATGAAGCCCTGTCATTCTTTCCCGAGATCGCCGCAAAGAAGAATGACCGCGGCGGCGCACTGTCTGGTGGCCAGCAGCAGATGCTGGCGGTGGCGCAAGGTCTGGTACGCCGCCCGCGTCTGCTGATGCTGGACGAACCGTCTGCCGGTCTTTCCCCGGTGCTGGTCGATCGCGTGCTGGCTGTCGCCCGGCAATTGCGGGAGAGCGGCACTGCCATCCTGCTGGTCGAGCAGTTGATCGAGAAGGCGCTGGCT
>DATJJM010000156.1:0-50098 GCA_035492535.1 Acetobacteraceae bacterium
CTGATCCTTTGGTTCGGCGCCGGCGATCTGTCGAAGGTGGCGCTGCTTTTCATGGGCGCGTTTCCGACCATCACCACCGCCGCCATGGCCGGGGTACGTCACGTGAGCCGGCAGCGGATCCAGGCGGCTCGTTCCCTCGGAGCGTCGACCGCACAGGTGTTCCGCTTCGTGCTGTTCCCCGCGTCTTTGCCAATGATCTTCACCGGGATGAGCATAGCGCTCGCCGGAGCGTTCTCGAGCGTCGTCGCAGCAGAGCTCATGGCCGCAAGCGACGGACTGGGATGGATGATCTTCTCCGCGAGCCGCTTCTTACGCAACGATATCATCATGCTTGGCATCATCCTTCTCGGATTGTTCGGCATGGTGCTCACGCGAGGGCTCGTGGCAATTGATCGACGCCTGATCCACTGGCGTGGATCGGACTGATGCACGCGCGTGGCCCCTGGATCGCGACGGTGGCGAGCATCGCCATACTCCTGGGCGGCTGGATCACCCTGAGTTGGGGCGGCGTGGTCAGCGATCTGTTCCTGCCCGGACCTGACGAGTTGTGGGATGCGATCATCGACCTGCTGGAGAACGGCTACAAAAGCCGACCGCTCTGGCAGCACATCGCCGACAGTCTGTTTCGTGTGTTCGCCGGATTTGGCACGGGCGCCGCTGTGGGCACTATGCTCGGCTTGATGATGGGATATTTCCCCACAGTGGACGCGCTGTGCGAACCGTTTGTGGAGTTCCTCCGCCCGCTGCCGCAACTTGCCTATCTCGTTCTGCTGATCATCTGGCTGGGTATCGGCGAGACGTCGAAGATCACCCTGCTGTTCCTCGCGGCACTTCCCGTCTCGGCGGTAGCCGCGCGTGACGGCGTGCGCAATGTCGCCGTTACCCGCTTGCTTGTGGCGCAGTCACTCGGAGCGAGCCGATGGCAGATCTTCCGCCACGTCGTGTTCCCGTCAGCGCTGGCGGAGATCTTCACGGGGGCACGATTGGCCGTCGGCATCGTCTATGGGACGTTGATCGCTGCCGAGATCATCGCCGGCAACGATGGCATCGGCTGGATGATTCTCGATGCCGGGCGGTTCCTTCGCTCGGACTACGTCTTCGTCGGCATTCTTATCATCGGGTTGATGGGCGTCGTTCTCGACAGGCTGCTGCTCGTCATCGAGGCGCGCGTCGTCCATTGGGCCGGCAAACAATGAAGGGGAGCAATCGATGAACAGGACGATCATGACGCGCCGCCGTGTTCTGATGTCAACTGGCGCTGGAGCCACGATATTGTGCCTGCCCGCAATCGTGAAGGCAGCACCGCCGCAGGTGAACATCGCGTTTTTCCTCAGCACCAGTCCATTCATGATCTGCAAGGGGCAGGGCTGGATCGAGGAGGCCGTCAAGACCAAGGTGAACTGGATCGAGGTCGGCAGCGGGGCTGAGATTAACACCGGCATCGCCGCGGGAAGCATGGATCTCGGATATGGCATCGGCTCGTCACCGACCGCCGCGGGAATCAGCCAGGGCATTCCCTACGAGGTCATCGCCATGATGGACAACATCGGCCCGGCGGAGGAGATGACAGTACGGACATCCGCCAACATCAAGACACCGGGCGACTTCAAGGGCAAGAAAGTGGCGACGCCGTTCGGCTCGACGTCGCACTTTCGGTTACTCGGCTTTCTCAAGACGAACAACCTGACGCAGCGCGACGTGACGGTGCTGGACATGCGGCCAGACGCGATGGTGGCGGCCTGGACGCGCGGCGATATCGACGCGGGTTATGTCTGGAGTCCGGCGAAGTCGAAACTGCTTGCCGCCGGCGGCGCGGTATTCAAGACCTACGACAAGTTGGAAGCCGCCGGCTATGTGATTGCCGACGTCATCATCGCCCGCACGCCCTTTGCAACTGCCAATCCCGACATCATCACCGCCATGCTGGCGGCGTACGGGCGGTCGCTGGATGTCTACAAGTCGAAGCCGGACGATGCCGCGTCGATCGTCGGCAAGCAAGCCGGAGTCAGTGCCGAGGTTGCGAAGGCCGACATGGCCGAATATGACTTCGTGCCGCTGAAAACGCAGCTGACGCCAGCCTGGTTGGGCGCTCCAGGAACCGAGGGGAAGTTCGCCACTGTGCTGAAAGGCACGGCCGACTTCCTTGTCGAGCAGAAGAGCATTCGTTCTGCGCCCGCTGTCGCCGCATTCACCAAGGCGATCAATACAAGCTACCTCGCGAAGGCGGTCGGGTGAGCGCTGACTTCGTCAATTTCAATGATGTCTGCGTGCAGTACGGGTCGGGCGCAACGGCGGTCCGGGCGCTCGACCACGCGAGCCTCGCCTTCGGACAAGGTGACTTCATCTGCATTGTCGGGCCATCAGGGTGTGGCAAGACAACACTGTTGCAGACACTGGCGGGATTTGTGACGCCAAGCAGTGGCCACATCCGAATTGACGGTGCTCCAGTGGTTGGGCCGGGACCTGATCGCGGCGTGGTGTTCCAGCAACCAGCGCTGTTCCCGTGGATGACCGTCGAAGCAAACGCGGGATTCGGTCCGATGGTGCGCGGCACGCCTCGAGTAGAGAGAGGCAGGCGCGTGGAGCACTGGCTCCGCCTGGTCGGTCTCTGGGAATTCCGCGCGCGGTATCCTTACGAACTTTCCGGCGGCATGCAGCAGCGCCTCGCCATCGTTCGCGCACTGTGCAACGAACCCAAGCTGTTGCTCATGGATGAGCCGTTCGGCGCGCTGGACGCGCTGACCCGCGAGAAGATGCAGGAGGAACTGCATGCGGTCTGGCGGCGCAGCGGCATGACAGTCGTGTTCATTACCCACAGCGTGGAGGAAGCCGTCTATCTCGGCACGGACGTCGTCGTGATGTCACCGCGGCCTGGCCGCATTATCGAGCGCATCGCCTGCCCTTTCGCCGCTCAGACCGTTCAACGGGACATTCGCGCGATCAAGTCCAGCAGTGAGTTCGTCGCCCTGCGGGAACAGGTCCTCTCGCTCATCTGGCAGATGCCGATCGAAACGTCAGTGTGAATTCCAAGCGCAAATCTCTTCACACGACGAAGCACCGTCTCCAGCCCGGCTCAGACGACTCCTTCCTCGACCTTGTCGACCATGCGAAGGAAGCGCCGCGTGCGGTCCTGTGTCGGCTCATCCAACACCAAAGCGGGCGGACCCTGCTCGACAATCACACCATCATCCATGAACAGAATGCGATCGGCAACATCCCGAGCGAAGCGAACCTCATGAGTAACGATGATCATCGTCATGCCGGCCTCAGCGAGACCGCGAATCACGGTCAATACTTCGCCGACCAGTTCGGGATCCAGCGCCGAGGTCGGTTCATCGAACAGCATCAAGCGCGGCGATACCGCCAGAGCACGGGCGATCGCGACACGCTGTTGCTGACCGCCCGACAGACGATGCGGCAGATGCGTGATATGCCGCGCCAGACCGACGGCGGACAGCAGGCGGACAGCGGCGGCGCGTGCCGCATCTGGCGTCTGGCCGTAAACCTGCACCGGCGCCTCGATGACGTTCTCCAATGCGGTCAGGTGTTCGAACAGATTGAAGTGCTGAAACACCATACCGATGCGAGCCGCGGCGCGGGCCTGCGCCAGACGAGTGCGGGCCGGGCGGACGCCGCCGCCGGCCAGCTCTTCATAGCCGACATGCTTGCCATCGACGGTGATCTCGCCCCAGTCCATCGGTTCGAGGTGATTGATCATGCGTAATAGCGTGCTCTTGCCGGAGCCGCTTGGTCCCATGATCACGACAACCTCACCGGTGTTCACCGTGAGGTCGATCCCCTTCAGGATTTCGCGGCTGTCGTATGACTTTTGCACATTGCGACAGACGACGCAGGGGCCGTCGCCGCTATCCAGGTCCCGGCACAGCTCGTTGATCAGAGCGGGTAGCCGTTCACGGCCCACGGTGACCGGTTCCGCCGCCTCTCTCTTACGTAGACGGAACAGTGTGCGGGCGCGACGCGGGATGGTGTCACCTTCCTCGCGCAGATAATCGAAATGCCGCTCCAGCGCGATCTGGCCAAGGGCAACCGCAGAGGTCATCACCAGATAGATGATGCCGGCAGCGGCGAACACCTGAAAGAACCGGAAATTCTGCCCGACGATCTGCTCTGCGCTGAATGTAAGTTCGTTGACGAAAATCACCGAGGCGATTGACGTGCCCTTGATCATGCTGATCGTCTGATTGGCGATGCCGGGCAGGATCGAGCGCATGGCCTGACGCAGCACGATGCGGCGCAATGTCAGCAGCGGCGGCATACCCAAGGACGCGGCGGCGACAGCCTGGCTGCGATTCACCGCGAGGATGCCGCCACGAATGATTTCAGCGCTGAACGCTGCTTCGTTCAGTGCGAAGCCAAGCACTGCCGTGGTGAATGTATCCAACGTCAGACCGACTGAGGGCAGCACGTCGAAGATGAAGACCAATTGCAGCAGCAACGGCGTGCCACGCACAAACCAGATATAAAGCCACGCGGCGCCGCGGATCGCCGCAACGCGCGAAAGTCGCGCCAATGCCAGTAGCAGTCCAAGAAACAGACCAAGCACCATCGCCAGCGAGGCGATTTTCAGCGCCAGCACCGCGCCTCGCAGCAGGAACGGCGAGGTAAGGTAGCTCAGGACTTCCATGACGACGCCGTCAGAACGGATTCGCTTTGTAATCGTATTTCGAGTTGGGGCTGAATTCCATCAGCGCGCCGGCGCGCGTGGCTCGCAACGCAGCGCCGGCCTCGGCTTGCGACGCCGCATCGGTGCCAACGAACACGGCCAGCCCCGTCTTCAAACGATCGATGTCGACAGCCTGAAAATATTCACCGAGATAATCGTCATTGAGCACTTGCTGATCAAACAGATCGAGCAGGCGGGTCAGCCCCGCTTCACCACCCAGTCGATCGAACAAGGAGGTCATTGCGTCAGCACGTCCGGCGGCAGAATCCAGGATGGGTCGAGCTTATATTTCGCAAAAATCTTCGCGGTTTCGCCGCTCGCCGTCACTGCAGTAAGGCCGTCAACCAGTGCCTGGGTCAATTCGGCACGGCCCTTGGCGATTGCGACGCCGACTTTGATCCCCGGCAGGAAACTGAACCCCGCCTCAAGCAACGGCTTTTCCGCCGAGATCGCGGTGGCGATCATCGCGTTCGACAGCATGATGTCGACGCGGCCGGTTTCCACCATCTGCCAGGCCTGGGAACGATCCTGAAACGTGTTCAACTCGATGGCGGGTTTGCCCGCGGCGACACATTTGTCGCTGATCTTTTGCAGCATCACGATCTCGACCGTCGCGAGGCCCGCGAGTGCCTTGGTGCCGCACAGATCATCAAGCGACTGCAGGTTCTTCGGATTGCCTTTGTGGACAATGGCGCGATCGGCCATGGTGGAATACAGCACGAAGTCGACCATCTTCGCGCGTTCCGGCGTGTAATACAGCACGTCCCACATGATATCGATGCGGCCGCCGGCGACCGCTGGCAACAGGCCGGACCACACGCCGGTCACGAACTCCACCGGCACGCCGATGCACTTGAACACCGCCCGCGCCAGATCGGCGTCCGAACCGATGATCTGATCAGGATTGTTCGGATCACGGAAGTTGAACGGCAACGACACCCCGTCTTCGCCAATCTTGATGGTCTTGCCGGCTAAGCCCGGATAACGGGTCGCCACCTTATCCGGTTCGCAGGGCTTGATCTCATCGGCGGCGTGTGACGGTGTCGCGGCGGCAAACGCGGCGAGAAATAATACTGCGGTCAGGCAGCGCGCGATCATTCCGGAATCCCCCGTGACCCGTTGGGCGGAAGCAACCGTTGTGCCAGCCTTATTCCGCCGCCAATCTAGTTGGCCGGTCCGCCCATGCCATTCGGCGCGATAACGGTCGACCAGCCAGTTATTGAACCCGCGGTAAGTTTCTTCCTGCCAGGAATAGCCGCCACGGATGGCGGGGCGTGAGCGCAGGCTCCGTTGCACCCATGTATCCACGTGGCGGTCTTGCGCGCCGATCTTGATCGAGGCCCGAACGTTGATCTGCCGCCGTTCCTCAAACAGCAGCTCGTCCATCGCACCGGGTGCATCCAGCTTAGCCAGGTAGCGATGATTAATCCATAGGCTAATCGCCCACATCAGCCGAAAAACAGGACTTGCGCTGCTGCCCGATTAGGCGATTGATCCAATAATAGTCAAAGCCCCCCAGCCGCTAATCGGCTGCCGCTACCTCGGTAATCTCAGTGAGTGGCACCCTCTGTCCCGGCCGTCGCGCATGTTCGCCCGCGAATTTGCGCCAGGCGATAACGCCAACATCGGTACGGGCGAGACGCTCGGGCCCAGGAACCAAAGCCTCGACCATGACTTTGTCCTGATCAGAGAATAATCGGTCATGCGCCCAGCCACGCCACAGATAATAGTGGAGCCGATCATACCATTCGCGCCAGCGGCCAAGCCTGCGGAAGTTGTTGACGTTGAAGCAGCGGGTTGTCTCACCGTCGATAGGGACCGCCCACTGCAGCAACGCGTATTCGCCGCTCAATCGGCCGACGATGATCATGCCTGGCAGCCAGATCTCAGATTGGTTTTTTATGCCATAGACCCGGTGCGCTTTCGATTCGGCGAAGCCCTGCGTGTTGCCGCGGCCCGTGGGCTTCATCACGCGCCACCATTCGTTGCTCGGAAACGAGCCGAGACCCGGATAGTCGGCGCGGGTCATCCCGCCGATGCGCTTGATGGAAATTCCCTTGCTGTCGTCAAGCGATTTCGGTTCAAGCGTCAGCGCGAACGGCAGGATCGGCTGGAACAATAGCTCGGGCGAATTGCGGTGCACCATCTGCGCATGATGATCCGAGGGCCAGTTATCCACCAGAGCGCGCCAGTTGCATTTGTAATCAGTGTACACGCCAATCGAAAAGAATCTGTCCTGACGCCCGACATATTCCGGGACATCGTCTTCCAGCGTTACCGGCTCCATCTCACCGGGCCACAGCCAGATCAGACCGGCGAATTCGCGCACCGGGAAGGTGCGTACCGCGACCTTGCGGGTCAGCGGCGAGTCGGGCCCCTCCATGAGAGCCGCCACCAATTGGCCGGACGCGCCATCGAACGTCCAGCCGTGATAAGGGCAGGTGATCGTGCCGGTGCCGCGATATTCGCAACCGCCGGCGGATAATCTCACGCCGCGATGCGGACAGCGATCCTCCAGTGCGTACAATTTCCCTGCGTCGCGAAATACCACGATGTCCTTGCCGGTCAGGCGCACTGCCACCGGCTTCTTCCTGACCTCGTGAGCGGTCAGCACCGGATACCAGTAATTTTCAAAGCCAAGCTTCGGGATGCCGAAACGCTGATACGGCATTTCGCCCGGATCGATGGTCTGTTCGATATCCGCCATATTGGCTGTCCTTCAGAACGCGAGCAGATTGTCGCGGAACAGTTCGTGCTCATAGGCCGCGCGGATCAGGCCGCGACGTTTCAGCGCGGGTGCCAAGCCGTCGGTGATTTCCACGACAGCCTTGCGCGTCAGCGGGTCCTGGATCAGGAAGCCGTCGCCACCAATCTCCTCCATCACCGCGCCCATGTCCGAGGCGATGCTGTCCGGCGTGCCAAGAAAATCGATCCCGCCGCTGCCGGGTTCCAGCAACATCTCGCGCAGCGTGCGGCTTCCGTCGCCCGACAGGTGAGCCTCAAACGAAGCGCGCGAGGCGTTGATGTCAAGTTTCGGCAGCGGTTGGTCGAGATCGAATTTTGCGCAATCGATACCACTGAGATACGACATCGCGGCCAGCTTGCTGTCCATCGTGTTGACCAGATTTGCAGTGTACCGCGCCAGTTTGTCGCGCGCGTCTTCCATAGTGTCGCCCATGATGACCGAGGCGCAGTGCATGACCTTGCACGTGCCGGCGCGGCGGCCGAGCGGCGCCATCAGGTTGGCGATATCGGAACGATACTTCTTCGCCGCCTCGATCGTGCGATTTTTGGCGATAATGACATCGGCATGTTTGGCGGCGAACGCCCGGCCGGCAGGGGAGCCGCCAGCCTGGCAGATGACCGGCCGTTGCTGCGGGCCCGGCGCCGTGTTCAGCGGCCCGCGTGATCTGTAAAAGCGACCTTCAAAGTGGATCGGATGGATTTTTGTATGATCGGCGAACACCCCGGTCTCCGGGTTGGCGACGATAGCGCCAGGTTCCCACGAGTCCCATAGCTTCGTCACGACCTGCATCCACTCATCGGCCATTTCATATCTGAAATCGTGCTCGTAATGACGATCGAGACCGAAGTTTTGCGCGGTGCGGTCCTGATGCGCGGTCACGACATTGAATCCGACGCGGCCATGTGTCAGTTGATCCAGCGTGGCTCCGAGCCGGGCAGCGAGGTAAGGCGGCCAGAAGGTGGTCGTGATGGTCGCGACGATGCCAAGCCGCTTGGTCACGTAACCGAGCAACGGTACCAGTGGCAGCGGGTCGCTCTTCGGCACCGAAAACGCATTGCGCAAATACCATTCCGGAGAACCCTGGAACGCGTCAGCGATGAACGAGCCGTCTTCCAGGATCAGGCAATCAAGACAGGCGCGTTCCAACGCGCGTGCGAGATCCATGTAGAGGTCCGGCTCCATCCAGTCGGAACCGATATTCCCGCTCCAGGGCTGGTTCCAATTGTGCGGTGAATAGCCCTTGCCGATGAACCAACCGAGATGGAACATGCAGGTCCTCGCGCGCGTTCAGGTTGAATCGGGCTGTTTTACGCAAACGCCGTGCCATCCGGGTAGGGTACGACCAATGCTCCACCAAGGATCGAGGGCGGTGCCGCGTCCTGGTGGACAGACTGAACAATGCCACATAGGCGGCGCGCCTGCTGCGGCAACACGCGCCTAACAGTTGGCGAAGTCGGTTTCAGTAAATCGACGCGGGTCGCGCGTCGGCATGGGCACCGACACTTGGCAGCCGGACATGGTGCTGAACCTCGGTGGGGCGTACCCGGATTGGGACATGCGCGCCGCCAGCCTCCGCCTGCAGGGACAGTTCGCAGGCCTGATGGCCCGCTACCCCAGCCGGACCGTGGGCCATCCGCCGGTTGGCGAGATTCTTGCTTCGAGCTATCCGGTACGCTGCCGCTGAGCGGCGCGGCGGGAGGCAGTCACGGCATGAACCTGCATCACCTGCCGGCCCAGGCCGGCAATGTCCATTGGGGTTATTTCAGCGCCTCGCTGGCCCCGGCTCTGCACGTGCAAAGCGGCGACTTCATTCGCGCCGAGGCAATCACCCATCATGCGGGCGACGCGCCGGACCTCATGATGGACGCCGGGATCAGCGCACTATACGCGGCGATCCCCGAGCACGACCGCTCACCAGGCGTGCATATCATGACGGGCCCGATCCATGTGGCCGATGCCATGCCCGGCGATATGCTGGAGGTGCGCTATCTGGAGATGGTACCGCGTCTCGCGTTCGGCTCGAATCTCGCGGCGCATTGGGGGCATCTGTACCGCGAGATGGCCGAGCGCGAGCGTGTCACGATCTATCGCATCGACTGCACGACGAATCAGGCGACGGCTGAATTCGCCTACGACGTGGCAGAGAAATACACGATCCCTGGCCGCATCACCGACCCCGCCGCGTGTTGCCGGGAGCCCGCATTGCGCGGCGTGCGCGTGCCGGTGCGGCCGCATCTCGGCACCGCGGGCGTGGCGCCCGACATACCGGGCCGCGTCAGCAGCGTGCCGCCGGGCCTGCATGGCGGCAACATCGATAACTGGCGTATTGGCGCCGGTGCCACGATGTATTATCCGGTTCAGGTGCCGGGCGCGTTGTTTTCCGTTGGCGATCCGCACGTCTCGCAAGGCGATGGCGAGATCAGCGGCACCGCGATCGAGGCCTCGCTCGACGTGCTATTCCAGGTGCGCGTCCGCAAGGATTTCCACTTCCCGTCACCGCTCTTGGAGACGCCGCGCTACTGGATCGTCCACGGCTTCGATGAGGATCTGAACATGGCGATGCGCCATGCAAGTCTGGATATGATGCGGTTGCTGACCGAGCAGCGACATCTCAGCCGAGATGATGCCTATTCGCTGATGAGCGTCGCCGCGGATTTCGCCGTGACACAGGTCGTGGACGGCAGGCAGGGCATCCACTGCCGCATAGCGCGCAGCGTGTTCCAGTGCGAAGCGGTGCCTGGTGATGCTTAGAGCGTGATGACCGAAGGCGGAATCGCCGGAGGTCTGAATCACGCCTCAGGCTGTCGAGCCGACATGCGCAATTGTCGATATTTCTATCAGCGCACCCGGCTTCACCAGTCCGCACTGAATGCAGAACCGCGCCGGTTTGTCGCCCGGAAAGAACTCGGCGTAAACCGCGTTGACCGCTGCGTAGTGGGCCCAATCGGTCAGGAAGATCATGTTATAGGTGACGTCGGCCATGCTGCCGCCGGCAGCCTCGATCACGCCTTTGATCGTGTCCAGAACATGACGCGTCTGCGCGCCGGGATCGCCGACGTGAATCACGTTGTTGTCCTTGTCAAACGACAGCGTCCCCGACACGTAAACGACGCCGTCCGCCATCGCGCCCGGGGAATAAGGTGCCAATGGCTTGCCGGAGCCGGGTGGGATGATGGCCTGCATGGGCATTGGATACCTCCCTCAGGATGCGGGCGGAGCCTGCGTGATCGCGCCGCGGAAATCCGTGGTGCTGCTGACCCAGCCGAAGAACTTTTCGATGTTATACAGTGAGGCCTCGCGCACGAACCCGGGTCCGGCGTGATGCGTCGCATCGTCCAGCACAACACCGAAATATTCCAGGAAGAAGCCGTCACGCAGCGTCGATTCGACACAGACGTTGGTGGCGATGCCGGTGAACACCAGTGTACGAATGCCACGCGCGCGCAGCATGCTGTCGAGCGCGGTGCCGAAGAACGCGCTGTAGCGCGGCTTGGGCAGCACGATGTCCTCGGGCCGCGGTTGCAGCGCGTCAACAAGCGCGTAGTCCCAGCCGCCTTTCGCCAGCAGCTTACCCTGCAGCTCGGGCCGCGCGCGCATCGTCTTCAGCGCGTTGGACTTGTGCCAGTTCGGCGATCCCGGGCCACCCGCTTCCTTGTAGTCAGGATCCCATCCGTTCTGGAAAAACACGATCAGCATCCCGGCGACGCGGGCAGCCTCGACCGCGAGTCGGATATTTTCGATCACCGCCGCCGCGCCGGAAATGTCGAACCCCGCGAGATCCAGATAACCACCAGGCGAGGCATAAGCGTTCTGCATGTCGACGACGATCAACGCCGCAAGCGCCGGATCGACTGCAAGCGGCTCCGGCCGCGCCGGCAACATGACCGACCTCATGTGGCCTCCGCGACGACATGACGGCGGCAGTGCATCAGCGGCTGGATCCGCGTACCGAAGGCTTCCACGCCCTCCACGAACGAATCGAAGGTCAGCAGCACGCCGCCGAGACCTTGTATCTCCGACATTTCGTCGAACATCGCGGCGATGCGCTCATATGATCCAACCAGTGTGCCCATGTTCAGATTAACCGCCGATGTCGGGTCTGCCAGCTGGCGCACATTGGTGTCGCCGCCGGACTTCGTGTCGGCCGCGCCCTGTTGCGTCAGCCAGGCCAGCGCCTCCTGATCAGCGCCATCTTTGTAGAGTTGCCACTTCGCTTCGGCCTCGGCGTCGGTCTCGGCGGCGATGACCATCACCAGCGAGTAGCACGGGATATTCCGGCCTTCTTCTGCCGCCACCTCGCGCATGCGCCGGACGATGGGCGCCACGGCAGTGGGGTCGTTGATGCCCTTGCCGAGACAGAAATTGTAATCGGCCCATCGCGCGGTGAAGCGCATGCCGGCGGTGCTCTGGCCGGCGCAGATGATCTTGATATCCGCCTGCGGACGGGGACTGACGCGGCAATCGTCCATCTGGAAGAATTCGCCCTTGAAGTCGGTTCGGCCGTCGCGCCACAGCTCGCGCAGGATGCGGACATATTCCGCCGCGTAATCGTAGCGTCGCGCGAAGTACTCGTCCCCCGGCCACAGTCCCATCTGCGAGTACTCCGGCCGCTGCCATCCGGTGATGACATTCAAGCCGAACCGGCCCCCCGAGATGTCGTCTATTGTCGACACCATGCGCGCCGCGATCGCCGGCGGAATGACCAGTGTCGGCACCGTGGCGAATATACGGATCCGTTTCGTCACCGCCGCCAGACCCGCCATCAGCGAGAAGGAGTCCAGATTGTGCTCCCAGAATTGCGAAGGGCCGCCGAAGCCGCGCAGTTTGATCATCGACAGTACGAAATCGAGCCCGTGCCGCTCAGCCCGCAGCGTGACCTCCCGGTTCAGCGCAAAGCTTGGCATGTATTGCGGCGATGTGGTCGAGATCAGCCAGCCGTTGTTGCCGATGGGTATGAAGACACCGACCTCCATGGTTCACTCCTTCAGACGCGGTCGGTGGTGGTAAAGGCGCCATTGTGCGGCAGCACTCCCCACGAAAAGTCAACGCCGCGCATCATCGCCATCGCCGCCATGCGAAGCCTGTGCCAAAAAGTGTTTTCATTATCCTCCCCCGCTGCCTTCTTGGCATCAGGCACCGCAAGCCGGGCCGAATACCGTAAGCCGATTGCCGGACCTGGGACGTCCGGGTTTGCTGACGGGTTCGATCAGCGCGTTACGCGGCGGCATCCTGCTCGATGGTAATCACGTCACCGGCAAGCGTCGTCCGGCGCACGTCGCGTACCTCGTTACGATCGAACCGACGAGCGCGATGCATTGTGGTGCGATTGTCCCACATCACCAGATCGAACGGCCGCCACTCGTGCGAATAGACGAACTGCGGCTGTGTCGCGTGTTCGGTCAGATCGCGCAGGAACATACGCGCTTCCGGCACCGTCCAGCCCTCGATCGCCCCGGCGTGCGAGGACAGGAACAGTGATTTTCGGCCGGTCACGGGATGTGTGCGCACCAGCCTTTGGCGCACCGGGGCGAACGAAGCGATTTCCTCCTCCGTCAGGTCGGTGAAGCCGATGGCCTGCCGCGAGTAGATCAGCGAGTGCAGGCAAACCAGGTCCTCGACCTCTCCCTTGGTGCGTGCATCCAGCGCATCATAGCCGGCGCGCATATCGGCAAACTCGGTGTTTGCACCCCAGCTCGGCAGCACACGCCCGGACAGCAGCGAGTAGCGGGCCGGCACTGGCCGGAACGAACTGTCGGAGTGCCACAGCCGATCGCCGAGCTTGAAGAACCACACGCGTTCTTCTGCGGAAATGATGTTGCCGTGTCTGTCGAGGTTGGAGAAGTCCGCCATGCCGGGCGCAAGCCGGCTGTCCGTGCGCTTCCTGATATGGCCGCCCGTCTTATAGTTCTCCAGTTCGCCGAACTGCTTGGTGAACGCGAGCTGCTCTTCGTCAGTGATGTTCTGCTCGGGGAACACCAGCACGGCGTACTCGTCCATGCCCCGCTCGACCGCCGCGACCTCATCCCGGGAGAGCGGCTCACGGCAATCGATCCCGGAAACCTCCGCCGCAAAAACCTGCGCGATTTGGCGAAATGCTGCCGTCATGTCAGTCGTCTCCTTGCAACGCTACCGCCGCACCAATGCCTGGCAACGTCAACCGTGACGCATGATGGCACGCAACCTGCCGGTTGGGCAGATCATCGGCCATCGCAGGAACCTCGGACACGCAACGATCACCATCGCCGTGCGGACAGCGCGGATGAAACGGACAACCAGTCGGCAAGTAACACCACCTCATCGCAGATGACCGCACGCGGGTTGAGCGAGAGAGCCCGCGCGATCCCGATACGTTGCCGCTCACCACCGCTGAACGCATGTGGGTATTGCCGCATGTGTTCGGGACGGAGGCCAACGCGGCGCACCAAGCCTGCAGCCCGGTCCTCCAGCTCACGCCCTTGCGCGGCGTGTTGACCTTCAACGGCTCACCGATGATCTGCGCGACCGTCATCCGCGGGTCGAGCGACGAATCTGGAATCTCATGCAAACCTATCGACGATACGGTAGCAGTGCGCTCTGGCTGAGGCGCGCAACACCGATCGTCGTGCCGTCCTCACGGCGGTAGAGAATGCTGCCCGCGGTCGGATTCAGCGTGCGAATGATACAGCGGCCGGTTGTCGTCTTGCCGCAACCGCTTTCCCCCACCAGTCCAAGCGTCTCGCCAGGCCAAACTTTGAGCGAAACACGAGTCGTGGGTCTTTCGCCGTCTCGTATTTCGGCGATGTTCAAGGGTCAGGCATTTCACACCAGGATACGCTTTCCAATGGAGATGATATCAACATTGGCCTGTTGGATGAGGACTACCGTCGGTCAGCATGCTAGCATGAGGTCCATTCGCGCAAGTTCGACGACAGCGATCGTTCAGATCAGGCCGTCTGCCGGCGCCCGATCCCTTCCTAACCATGCCGTTATACTAGACGCCACGGAATCCTGGACGGCCTCAGATGCCGGCTTACATTGGTTTCTGGAATTTCAGCACGAATTCGTCCACCGGTGTGGGATTGCGGAAGACGATGTTGGTACGCGTATCCTCAGGATGCCGGAGGAACCCGGCATCCGCGACGAACTTGAATCCAGCAGCTTCAATCTCCGAGCGCAGCGTCTGCTCGGCGATACGGTGATAGGTCTTGCCCACAGAAGCGCCATCTTCGGGCCGAGCTGAATGGTCTGCGATGATCAGAATGCCGCCCGGTTTCAGCGCAGTGAACATCGCCCTGTTCATCTTGGCACGATCGATCCGCATATAAGTCGTATCGTGATAGGCAAAGTAGAAGGTTATGAGGTCGAAGTCGTGTAGATCCGAGGGAACCGGATCGTCCGATGGCCGCACGAGTATAGTAACGTTATTCATCACAGGCATCGTCATTCTGGTGCGCAGTTTCTCGGATTCCTCGTCAACTTGTCCGTATACCTTCCCCGTCGGACCTACTGAACGCGCCATAAGCTCTGTGCTGTAGCCGGCGCCCGCCCCCATATCGAGAACTGTCCACCCCGTCTTCACTCCTGTGAAGGTGAGAAGGTTTGCCGGATCCCGCCGTTTATCTGCTACGCGATCGGCCTCTGTGCGGTCGGTTTGCGCTATAATGCCTGCATAGTCTTGGGCGCACCCAGGAGCAGCACCGCTTGCAACAAGTATTGCCAGGCTGCTCGCGACCATGGCAACGGTCCGAAGTGCGAGGTGGCCGATGGCCGCAATAGTCATGGTTCGGGCTCCCGTTTGGTTGGCCAATTAGCGGACTGACTGTCTCTACACACTGTGCGGCGACGACGATATCCCGGCCCGTATGGATAATGAACTCGGCGCCCCGCTCTTGGTTCTACTCATGCTTGAGGCGGTAAAGAAAGCGATCTCCATCCGCCATCACCAGCCCGGAAGTCGACGCCGGAAAGTGGATCGGCAGGAGCAGCGTGTCAGTATCCGCAACGAACGATAAGAACCGCCGGCGCGACACCCATACCTCCTTCCCGCTCTTCGACCGATGGGCGATTTTCGTACGACGGCGCGGCTGAGTAAATCCCGGCCGGACACGCGGCTCGGCGCCCTGTTGAATGCAGGTTCGCACTGGCGGGCCGATGCGCTAGCATGGCCCCACCGGGCGCTGCTGACCCTCTCCACCTATCTGCCGCTGGTGTGCACTGGGGACCGGGCGCCTTAATGATAAGGCAAGAACAGAAGCCTAGGGAGCAAGGCAATGGCGGACCGACTGATCTCCTGCGACGACCATATGGATTTGGGGCAACTGCCCGCGGACCTCTGGGAGACACGGCTGCCAACAGCGTTGCGCGACCGTGCGCCACATATTGAGGAACGCGATGGACAAGCGGTCTGGATCTGCGACGGCAAGGTATGGGGCCGCTGGGATGGCAAGCCGCCTGCCACTGGCACCGCGCGACCGATCAAGCCGATCTACACCGCGCTCGACCGCGCCGGCATTCACGACAACAGCGCGCGGCGACCGGCAAACGCGACGTTGCGGCTCGCAGACATGGATCGCGATGGAGTGCAGACCCAGCTGATCTTCGGTCCGATCTTTCAGATTTCTACAGAGGACCCAGTGCTGCGTGCGGCCTGCTACCAGGTGTTCAACGATTGGCTGTTGGGTTTCTGCACGGCGGCGCCGGATCGATTGATCGGCGTACCGATGTTGCCGGAAAACCCCGACGGCGCGCTGAAGGAATTATCTCGGCTGGTGGCCAGAGGTGGAGTGCGCCAGGTCAACCTGATGATTGCCAACGTCAACCCCAAGCTCGATGACCCCGCGTGGGAGCCGCTATGGGAAGTCCTGGAAGCGAGCGGCATCATTCTGGCCTGGCATATCACCGTGTTTGTTGGTCGCCCGGGAGACCGCGCCGCCGGCAAGGCCGCTAGCGTGTTCGAAAATACGAAATTCTTCCTCGGCAACTTCCTGGAACCGTTCGTTGACCTGTTCGCCTGGGGCATTCTCGAACGGCATCCGAAGCTGCGCATCGTGATGGCGGAAGCCGGCACTGGTTGGCTCCCCTGGCTTGTCCAGGAACTGGACTATCGCCACTGGCGACTGTGGGAGGCAAAAGAGTTCTGGGCCGACAAGGGCGGCAGCGCTCTGGTGACGAAGCCTAGCGAGTTGTTCCAGCGCCAGATCTACGCGACGTTCCAAGAAGATTACGTCGCGCTCTCGCTGCTGCCATTCTTCGGCGAGGGGCATTTGTTGTGGGCATCGGACTACCCTCACCCGGATAGCGTATGGCCGAACTCGCGCGAGGCAATCGAACGGCAGATGCGCACCTTGACGCCTGAGATGCGCCGCGCGCTCACCCATGACAATGCCGCGGCACTGTATGGATTAGACTGATATCGGGTGTGCTGACGAGACCGGGCCAATATCCGTCACATCGCCATGACCAGTCACGCCGCTAGCGATCAGATCATCGGTGTGATGGATCGGCGCGTCAAATGAGTCACGCGAAGCTTTAGTTCATGGCCATCCAGGTGGAGGAGGTTGAGATATCGCTCGCCCCATGAGCCGTCTCGCGGAGCGAATTCAAGCCTGAGCCCAGCAGATACAGCCTGCCCATAAAACCTGTCCACGTCGTCAACGTAGAGGATGGCACGGCCCCACTGGGCCCCACTCGTATTAACCCGGGAACGACATGAGGTTGAGGCAGCCGATTCAGGCCCGATAGCTGGAGAAGCTCGCCGCCAGGCCACTGAATTTCGGCACCAATCCGAGCGCCTCGCGAAGGCAATCGCGCGTGCCATGTCGTGCGTCGCCAAAGTGATTGCGCTGATGCCTGTGAGCACCGCGGTTGCTCCCGTGACGGGATGCCGCACCGTGATCTGACAGCCAGGCCGGTGCTTGATGAACTCCGTCGGAAGATGGCGGCCGTCTCCCGTAGCCACGTTCGCGCCGCCAGGTCGGCCTGACACATACCTTCTGCGGGTACTGATCGCGGCCGTTTGGCACTGCGATGAGACTGTGAGGGAATTCACAGCGTTGCGCCGCTCGCGCCAGTAGACTGCGGCCGACAAACAAGGGTGGATCTCCCCCTGCCGGCGGATCAGGTCGGCAGTTATCGGTTTGAAACAGACTGCAGAAAACGGGAGCGGCACGTTGCAGATAAATGGGGGCGACGACAATAATTTGCTCATGCCAGTACGTCGGCACCAACTGCAATGGACAACCTGTTCCCGCCGGTTACTGCCACAACAACCGCCGCCCAATAAGGCAGTTCACCTGAGACGCGCAAGACCATCGCCTGCCCCGGACCAACAGGAGGCATTAAACACCAGTTCGGAATGTTCGCCATGACGAACCCGGAGCGATGTATCGCGCACCAGTTCGGTTCGTGTCGCCTCGATCTGGAGCGGGAAACACTAATCGGCCCTGATGGCGGAGAGTTCGCTCTTCGCCCGAAGTCCTTCGAATTGCTCCTGCTTCTTGTTGAAAACGCGGGACGTCTGGTATCGCAGGACAGGATCATGACGACGCTGTGGCCCGACGTCTATGTCACCGAGAACAACATTACCCAGCGCATTCACGAGATCCGATCGGCGCTTGGACCACAGGCGCACGAAATTCTCCGTACCCGCCATGGCCGCGGCTACATGCTGGCGGTGTCGACAGTACCTGTATTGACGACAGAACCAGAAGTTCAGCCTCCGTGCTCTAAAGATCAGAACAAGCCGCCGCATCAGGCGGCCGATGGCATGTAGCGCAAGACACAGCCCAGCTGTCACAGACCACGCAACGCGTGGCGGCGTGGCACCATTATCAGACAGACAACATAAGTCGGATCAAAGATGATGGCCCATGTACACCGGGCAATATTTGGAATATCAAGAGACTCTTGTACACCATTGGTAACAGGCTCAAAATTCACCGGTCTAAAGTGACTATTCACCACATATTCAGAAAACATTCAGGTATCAACCAGTCGGTTTGTGCTCAATTTGACCTGCGACAGACATTCATCTGCCGCAGGCGGTGCCGAACCCCGGTGCACCGCTTTGTCGACAACACACCAGAGAGGAACGCACTATGAAGACCATCTCGATCATCAAGGTCCAGAAGATCGCCCTGACCCGGACGCTCGCGGCATACTATGAGTGCTGCATGAGCCCTCAGTAAGTGCCGAACGATACTGCTAAAGTCCTTACTTAGCGTCCGCGGCTTCCATGTAGATTCTACCCGGCATGGAAGCCGCCCTCGCTCGCCACAATAGTCGTTTCATTTGTTCGGCGGCAAATCGGCATGCTGGCCGACAGATAAGCCGCCATGCCGGGAACTTGCCATGTCAATCGCAGGTGCACAGCAGTATTTTGTCATTCCACTTTCTGTACAGAAGGATGGCGATGAATACCTCGTCGGCAACGCCGAACTGGGCGACTTTTACCAGTTTCCGGAGCAAGCCATCAAAATCCTCAACATGCTGATGTCCGGTCTGACCGCATCTGCGATCCAGTCTCGCCTGCACGACGAATACCACGAAACAGTCGATGTCGACGGCTTCGTTGAGCAACTGACCAGCATCGGATTCATATATCCGGGATCGGAACGGGCAAAGGTGCAGGAGCACCTGGATGCAGTCGCGCGCGACTCTCGCCGGACGTTCAATGTCAGTCCCAGCATCGCTCAGGCCATCTTCTCAACGCCGGCGATGACAGCTTACTGCGCCATGGTGGCTTATGCCGTGGTCAGCGCGATCCTCGACCCCAGACTGCGGATCGATTTCAACGCATTCTATATCGAGCGGTATCGCACGCCGTTCCTGCTTTTTGTCCTGTCGTTGGCGCTGGTGCACGTCTCATTTCATGAATTGAGCCATATGCTTGCCGCGGCCCGCCATGGGATAAAGTCCAAATACGGCCTCAGCAATCGCCTGTGGATGATCGTTGCAGAGTCCGATCTGACCGGAATACTCACCCTTCCCCGATCGCAGCGATACTTTCCGATGCTGGCCGGCCTGATGGCGGACATGCTGTGGGCCTCGCTGTTGACCATCCTGATCAAGATACTTCTCACCGTTGGCGCAGACACCTTCGCCGTTCAGCTTGTTCAGGCACTTGTGCTCGACATCATCATCAGCATGCGATGGCAATTTAACATCTTCATCAAGACGGACATCTATTTCGTCGTCTGCAATTACTTCCGTCATCCCGATCTCGACGGCGACGCCCGCCGTTACCTGGGCAACCTGCTGCACCGCGTGACACTGGGACGCTATGGCATGGCCGCAACAGGCGGATTTCAGAGCCTGATGGCCGTCAGGGTGTTCTCGGCCATCTGGATCCTCGGCCGCATCATGTCCGCGCTGGTGCTGTTCGGCGTCTTTCTGCCAACCATGGCGCGCTACATCATATCCGCGGTCCAGTTGCTGATGGGACCGCCGGTATCAATCTGGATCGTGGTTGATACGCTTACCTACGTCGCGATCATGCTGTCGATGATTGGCGTCGGAATGTACGTTTGGCTCAAGCAACGGAACGCCGGTTCCTGACGGAGCATCACCAAATGGATCATCTCCCTCCGCACGATATGGTTCCCAACCATGCGGCCACCGTTGGCCGACTGCATCTTCTGTGTCCGGTGTTGCCTGGACAATCTCTGCTGACCCACGCACCGGCGCCGGCTCTGAATGCAGCAGGCAACCGCGTCTTTCACCTCGACGCCTGCTTCGAACACGGCGGAACCTGGGCAGGTGTCGAGCAACTGGTCGAGGCGGCTTACCTGGCGTTGCAGGAGGCAGGCGCCGAGGAGTTCATTCAGGCGCACCTGCTCGAACTTCATCTGGCGTTGCCGCAATACCGGGACCGCATTCGCCCGAAACACCTGTCCTTGACCGAAACGGTCGGCGCCGACGAGAGGACCCGCTTCTATGCACTCGACCATGCCTATCGCCTGGTCCACGGCCTGGTGGATGTCGTCCTTCAGGCGAGGCGCCGCGCTGACACGAAGGCTGCCTGGACCGTCGTCGCCTGGAACTTCGATGCCGCGGAGCACCTCGCCCGCCGCTTCTTTGCAGAGTTGGCACGACGTGCGGCGGCGCGACACGAAGTCGACGTCTATGTAGAGACAGACCGCTTTACGGCGCCTCTTCCTGGCGTGCGAGCCATCCCCGTCAGGCAGTTGCCTGCCAGCGCAGGTTTGATCCCCCCGCCGGCGGACCAAAGCAACAGCGAGCATATAACGCTGATCGAGTCGGCTGTCGCCAACGGCGATCACGTCATGCTGGAACAGAAACATCAGGTGCTTCTTGCCCATTATCGGGCAGCTGGCGACAAGTCCGCCCTTGTCAGGACCGCAGCCCGCATCTTCTTGGTCTACAACAGCTTTGGCTACTACCATGAGGCCAGGCGCTTCATGCCCGATATTCAGGCCAACTTCGAGGAACTGATTGGCGGCGACGAGGCGATGCGCCTGCACTACGTCGGCAAAATGAATCTCTGCCTGGTCCTTACGGGCGATGCCGAGGCGGGACTCCAGGTGGTCAAAGACCTGGCGGCGACATATGTCACCAAGCCGTATGTGCGGGCGGGAATGAATTACATCGTTGGCATGCATCACCTGCGCTATGCCCAGGCGAAGGACATCGGCCGGTCGGAAGAGTTTATCCAGCAGGCGGTCGATGATATCGAGCGGGCAAAGGATGACCTGAGCCCGGGTGTCTACGCCTTCCGGAAGGTCTTCATCGATAATGGCCTGGCGTTTGTCAGGGCACGCCAGGGACGTCACGAGGAGGCCTTGGAACTGTGCAAGGCCGGCTACCAGTTCCTGACCAACGAGTTAGGTGAGGATCGCCATCTCCTGCATCGCTCCGTGCTGCAATACAACATCGCCCAGGTCTACGTCATGCTGGGCCGGCTGGACGAGGGGCTTGCGTATTACCGCAACGCAATCCGCATGGACCCGAACTACTCGGAGTACCACAACGAAGTTGGCAATATTCTACAGGAGATGGGCGAATTCGGGTCTGCGATTCAGCACTACGAACGGGCCATCGAGTGCAGCCCACCCTACCCCGAAGTCTACTTCAACAAGGCCGTCTGCCACGCCCGCCTCGAAGAACTGGATGAAGCGCTGGCATGCTTCGATTTCACTCTCGAGCTCGAGCCTGATCACGGCGATCGGCATGCGTTGCGCGCGGATGTCCTGCGGGAGCTTGGCCGGGCGGACGACGCGCTCGAAGGTTACGATACCGCCATCGCTCTCGGCTACGACACCACGGCTCTTCGGGTAAATCGGGCGGTGCTGTACTACAATAAGGGGGCCTATGGGCTGGCGCTGTCCGACATGGATCACGTCATCCGCCTGGAGGCCGATCATGATGAGCATTATGAGAACCGCGCTGAGATACATCGAGCGATGCGGCGCGACGACCTCTATCACAACGATATTGCAATGGCAGAACGCTGTCGTGAGGTAGCATAGTCATGGACATCGCAAATCCCCAGGTGTTCCTCAATGCCATGGATCGGCCGATCACCCGTCGGCGCTTGGGTCATTCTGCCCTGGCATGTGGCGCGGTGGTGCTGGCCGGTCTGGCCGTGGCGGGCTGGGTGACGCTGCACAGCCCGCAGAGCATGGTCAGGTTGCAGGCGTCGAAAATAACCATCTCCACCGTGGCGACCGCTCCGTTCCACGACTTTATCCCCATGCGCGGCGAAGTCGTACCGCTTGAAAGCATCGTGCTTGACGCCGTGCTTGGCGGCCGCGTGGA
This sequence comes from Acetobacteraceae bacterium, assembly GCA_035492535.1. Lineage (GTDB taxonomy): Bacteria > Pseudomonadota > Alphaproteobacteria > Acetobacterales > Acetobacteraceae > JAMXLO01. Next base: position 22,185 of record DATJJM010000156.1, read on the forward strand.
TGAGGTCTACGCCGAACCAGGGCAGCGAGTTTCCGCCGGTCAGCCGCTGCTGCGCCTTTCAGATCCCTCGCTCGAGCTTGACGTCATCGGGCGCGAAACTCTGGTGATCCAGCAAATCAACAGCCAGCGCGCGCAGCAGCTCAATTTCGAGGTCCTGAAGACGAATGACACCAAGGCCGTTGCAAATGCGGAGTACAATATCGTACGCCTGTCCCGCGAACTCGAGCGACGCAGGCCACTGGTCGCCAAAGGCTATGTCTCGGTCGAGAAGCTGGATCAGCTTACGGATGAATTGGCTTACGAAAAGCGGCTGCGGGGGATCGCCCTGAGTGCACTGCAGAATGATGCCACGCTGATCAAGCAAACTGATGACGTCATCAATGAGAACTCAGGCCGCCTGAATGAAAATCTGGCTGCGGCGCGGGCGCAGTTGAGGGCCCTTACGGTCCGCGCCCCGGCGGACGGCGTGCTCACCTCACTGGATGCCCATGTCGGCGAAGAAAAGACACGCGGCCAGCATCTGGGCCAACTCGATCGCGACGGTGGCACGAAAGTCAAAGCGCAGGTCGACGAGTACTACCTGGCACGCGTCAAGCCGGGTCTTCCTGTATCGGTCACGATTGACGACAAGCGGGAGGCGCTGATCGTCAGCAAAGTCTATCCGCAGGTCAAGGACAGAAAGTTCGACGTCGACCTGGCCTGGGAAGGTCCCATGCCGCATGGGTTGCGCCGCGGCCAGGCAGTGAATGGGAAGTTGCAGCTTGGCGACGACGCGCCCGCCGTCGTCCTGCCGGCCGGCCCATTCCTGGAGGCTTCGGGCGGCAACTGGGTTTTCGTGCTCGATCGAGGGGACGCTGTGAAACGCCCGGTTCGGATCGGACGCCGCAATGCTGAAGCAGTCGAGGTTCTCGACGGCCTTCAGCCTGGCGATCGGGTTATCACCTCCGACTATACCGGCATGGACCATATCGACCGGATCTCACTGTCATTCTGATGGCGGAGTGTCGCACAATGTTGAAGCTTGTCTCTCTCTCCAGGACGTACCGAACCAGCGAGGTCGAGACTGTTGCTCTGCGCAAGATTGACCTGGACATCAAGCAAGGCGAGTTCCTCGCGATCATGGGTCCGTCGGGATGCGGGAAGTCGACACTTCTGAACATCCTTGGGCTGCTCGACAGCCCCACGGATGGTCAGTTCTTCTTCCTCGGTCAGGAAATCTCACGGGCGTCGGAGCGCAGCCTGACGCTTTTGCGGCGCGCCCATGTCGGTTTCGTGTTCCAGAGCTTCAACCTCATCGATGAGCTGACCGTAGCGGAAAACGTCGATGTGGCCCTTATTTATCGTGGGGTTGGGTCAGCGGAACGCAAACGGCGCGTTGCCGCGGCCCTCGAGCGCGTCGGGCTGCCACATCGCGCCCGGCACCTGCCGCAGCAGCTTTCAGGTGGCCAGCAGCAGCGCGTCGCTATCGCGCGTGCACTTGTCGCGGAACCAACGCTGATCCTTGCGGATGAACCCACTGGAAACCTCGACACCGCCAACGGCGATGCCGTGCTGCAGATGCTGAACGATCTGGCCGGTTCAGGCACGACAGTCGTCATGGTGACCCATAGCAGGACCCATGCCGCGAACGCACATCGCGTCGTCAACATGCTCGATGGCCAATGCATGAGCGGGATGCAGCTTGCCGCCTGATGGCACACCAATGCCGGGAGACAGACATGTTCCTTAACTACCTGGTAGCTGCATGGCGGAGCGCTCGCCGAGATTGGGCTTACGCAGTGCTGAATGTCCTCGGTCTTGCCCTGGGCTTCTCTGTCGTCATTCTGATCTGGCTCTTCGTCCTGGATGAGCTGTCCTACAACAGTTTCCTGCCCGGCTATCGCGATGTCTACGTGATGAAGCTGACGATCGCCGAGACCGGTCAGCGTCCGGTGACGATGGAAGGCACGCCAGAGCGGATGGCGGCAGAGCTGAGACTCGATTTTCCGGAAATCGCCAGCGTCACGCGGACACGGACCCAATCCGTCGGCCTGCGCCACGGCACGGTTGAGGCGGTCGAGAACATCACCTGGGCCGATCCCAGCTTCTTTTCCGTGCTGGGCTATCCACTGTTGCGGGGTGATCCGGCGCTGGCTCTCGCACAGCCGGATTCAATGGTGCTGACCCGCTCGCTTGCCTTGAAGTATTTCGGGACTGTCGACTGCATTGGCCAGACTCTCGAGGTGGACCACGTTCATCCAGTGCGGATTACGGCTGTCGCGGAAGACCCGCCGACAAACACGACGCAGCGATTTTCTGCCCTGCTTTCGGGCAAGACCGCCTGGGGCAAGCTTGCCATCGCTGATGCCACGCAGCCGGTGCCGGGTCAGTTAAGTCTGGCGGGAGAGACCTATGTTCGGCTGCGGCCAGGTGTCAGTCCAGACACGCTCATGGCACGGTTCCCGGCCTTTATTCGCATGCATTATCCCGATCCGGATGGGCCGGGGGGACTGTTTGACTCGTTGTTCATGCACTCCCTCGAGAGTGTGCATCTCCACCCCTACAATCCCGACACGAATGAATCCGAAGTCCGGCTGCAGACGCTTTATGCGATCGCCGCAACCGGCCTGCTGATTCTGCTTCTGGCGGGAATCAACTTCGTCAATCTTGTTACCGCCCGCTCGACACGACGCGCGGTTGAGGTTGGCCTTCGCAAGGGCCTTGGCGCTACGCGCGGCCAACTGGTGGTGCAGTTTATCGGCGAGGCATTGCTGTATGCCCTGGTGGGTCTCATGTTGGGAATGGCGGTGGCGGAAGCCTTTCTGCCCACGCTGAACGCTTTTCTCGGCCGGCAGATTTCCTTCGACCTGATGCACAATCCACTCCTTCTGGTCGTGCCACTCGGCGTGACCATCCTGTTTGGCATCGCTGCTGGGTTCTATCCGGCAATGATTCTGTCCCGCCTTCCGCCAGCCCAGGCGCTGAAGGCCCGAGCAGGCACGCTCCTTGGGAGCGGACGGCTCCGGCTCGGTCTCGTCATGTGTCAGTTCGCCTCCACCATCACGGTTGTCATTGCAACGATCGTCATTCACAGCCAGATCTCGTTTGCGACATCACGAGCACTTGGCTTCGACAAGGCACTTCTGCTCACCGTCGACCTGAATGGCATGCCGGGACGGGCGACACGCGACGGCTTGTCGAAGCGTGACGCTGCACCGCTGGAGGCACTGCGAACCAGGCTCGCTGCGGTGCCTGGCGTGCAGGCAATGGCCGCAACGTTCACGCTGCCGCCATGGTTCAACTTCCTCAGGATGGACTACATGCGGCCCGAGCGTGCCTCGCAGACAGCGAACTTTACCATGCAGCCCGTCGATTACGGCTATTTCAGCGTCTACCGGGTGCCACTCGTGGCGGGCCGGGACTTCTCCCGTGATTTCGCAGACGACCAGATCTCGGGCGACGACAAGTCCCGGCTCAGCGGCGCCATTATCAACATGACCGCCCTCCGCGCGCTCGGTTTCGCCAATGCGTCCGCGGCAGTCGGACAAGAGATCAGAACGACAGACCCTGCTGCACTCCGACGTCACCGTATCATCGGTGTCGCGCCGGATTTTCCGCTCGACTCTGTTCGTGACCCGGTTCCCCCGAGCATCTTCATTATGGATCCGGATTTGCACAACGTGCTGACCGTGCGGCTGTCCGGGGCGAACCTGCCGGAGACGCTGCGTGACATCGATGCCGTATGGCACGATTTCGTGCCGAGTCGGCCAATCAACCGCGCCTTCCTCGATGATCGGTTGGCGGTGCTTTATGTCGACATCACACATGAGGGCCAGGTGTTCGCCGGCTTTGCCTTTGTCTCAGTAGCCATCGGATGCCTCGGCCTTGTTGGCCTGTCGGCCTATGCCGCGGAGCGGCGCACCAAGGAAATTGGCATTCGCAAGGCGCATGGTGCGACGATGGCAAATGTCACCCGGCTCCTGGTCTGGCAATTCACCCGGCCTGTCCTGTTGTCAAATCTACTGGCTGCGCCCATTGCTTGGTGGTCGATGCGCCATTGGCTGGACGGATTCGCTTATCGGGTCGACCTGGGGTCAGTTCCATTCTTGTTGGCGGGAATCGGCGCCGTCGCAATTGCAATCGCAACAACCGCCGCAAGTGCCATGAATGGCGCTCGAGTGAATCCCGCGAAGGCACTGCGATACGAGTAGGCGTTGGTTGTCGCGGCAACTTGTCTGATGGGGAAATCTAACGGGGCGTGTGGGACATTGCGCGGGCTGCCCGCCGCCTTCAGTGCCTATCGAAATGGGAATACCGCCGGTTCGTCAGCCGCTTGCGCATCAAGCGTCGCGCAACATCCGTGCCCCACCTGGCTTGGACCGGGATGTCGAGGACCTTGCCTTCATCGTCGGCGATGGGGCGCTTGACCCCGAAGGCGACGCGCATTGACCGGACCAAAAATGCGCCAGCCATCGGCGAAACAGTGATCCCGCGCTCGACGAACAGGTCCTCGGAATACTGGATGGTCGCAGGCGGAAACCGATAGCCAAGGGTGACAAGCCCGCACCGAGTTTCCGGCCACGCTTGCAACCTGCGGCGGCAATGTTAGCCTCCATCAAAATTTGGAGGAAACGCAGCCGATGTTGAATTTGACCAGGCGCCGGGCCGCTGCCGTTGCCGGCGCATCGATCCTGCTTCCCCGCTTCGCCAAGGCCGCTGAAATCAACTGGAAATTCACCAGCTCGCAGCCCGCCACGCATCCGTCGACGATCCGCTACATGGAAGCCGCCGAGCGGGTAAAGCAGAAATCCAACGGCCGGTTCGAGATCACTGTCTTCCACTCGGGCCAACTGGGCACCGACCTCGACACCTTCACCCAGGTGCGCATCGGCGGCGTGCAGATGATGGTGCTGTCGAATCTGTTGACCGCCACCGCGGCACCGCTCGGATCGCTGCCGAGCATGCCGTTCGGCCTGCAGGACTACAATGCGGTCTGGCAGGCGATGGACGGCAAGCTCGGCAAGCTGCTGCGGGCTGATCTGGAAAAGGCGGGCTATCTGACCACCGACAAGATCCTTGACAGCGGCTTTCACCAGATGACGTCCTCGTCGAAGCCGATCAACACGGTCGCGGACATGCAGGGCTTCAAATTGCGCGCCCCGCCGAGCCCGCTGATCGTCGCGACCTGGCGCGCAATAGGCGCCGCACCTACGCCAATGAATTTCTCCGAACTCTATACCGCGCTGCAGACCGGTGTGGTCGAGGGCCAGGAAGGGCCTCTCGTCTATATCCGGACCAACCGGCTGTACGAAGTGCAGAAATATCTGTCGCTGACCAGCCACATATGGGACGGTTGGTACACGCTCATCAATCCGCGCGCCTTCGGCCGTCTGCCGAAAGACATGCAGGATCTGGTGATGGACAGCTTCAATCAGGCGGGCATCGATGAGCGCAAGGACATTGCCGGCTTGATCGACCAGACCAAGGTGTTCCTGGCGGAGAAAGGCATGAGCGTCAGCACGCCGCCCGACCTGGCGCCATTCCGCCAGAAGCTGAAGGAAGCCGGTCTCTACAAGGAGTGGAAGGAAAAGATGGGGCCCGAAGGCTGGGCCATGCTGCAGGAGATCAGCGGTCCGTTGGCTTGACCCATCCGAAGCAGCGTTCCTGAGGGTCGCGTCCATGGACTCTATGACCAGCCCGCTCCTGCCGGCGGTGCACAGTCCGGTCGCCGCGACGGCGCGGGCAATCGAGCGGCCGCTCATGCGCTGCCTTGAGTGGCTTGCCGCGGCATTGGTGGCGGCGGATATCCTCATCCTGCTGATCGGAGTCATCGCCCGCTACGCATTCCGATCACCGCTGATCTGGACCGACGATCTGGCGCAGGCCGTGTTTCTTTGGCTCGGCATGATCGGCGCGACCGTGGCGCTGAACCGAGGCGAGCATATGCGCATGACAGCGCTCATCGTCAGGGCACCGCCTGGACCGCGACAGGGCCTGGAAGCGTTCGCGGCGGCGGCGGGCTTGCTGTTCCTCGCCGCGGTCATGCAGCCCGCTATCGAATACGTGCAGGAAGTGGCCCGGATCGAAATCCCAGGTCTGGGAATCTCCAAGGCGTGGTTGACGATGCCACTGCCTTGCGGATTTGCCCTGATGATCATCGTCGGCGTCATCAGGCTGTTCCGGGCCTTCCCGATCGGCATCGCGTTTCTGCTGATAGGCCTGGCAGTGGCGACGGCATTGTTCATTCCAATGGTAGAGCCGTGGCTGGAGAGCCTGGGCAATCTGAACCTGATTCTGTTCTTCATCGGGCTCGTCGGCGCGACGGTGCTTGCCGGTGTGCCGATCGCCATCGCCTTTGCCGTCGGCACCTTCGCCTACATGGTGTTCACCACCGACGTGCCTATGCTGCTGTTTGTCGGCCGGTTCTATGAGGGCATGTCGCATCTGATCCTGCTGGCGATACCGTTGTTTGTCTTTCTCGGACTGCTGATCGAGATGACCGGCATGGCGCGCGCGATGGTCGATTTCCTCGCCTCGCTGCTGGGCCATGTCCGTGGGGGCCTGTCCTACGTCCTGGTCGGTGCGATGTATCTCGTGTCAGGCATTTCGGGCTCGAAGGCTGCCGATATGGCGGCCGTGGCGCCGGCGCTGTTTCCCGAAATGATCAAGCGTGGATCCGAACCCGGCGATCTGGTGGCACTGTTGTCAGCCACCGGAGCGCAGACTGAAACCGTGCCGCCCAGCCTGGTGCTGATCACGATCGGCTCGGTCACCGGCGTGTCGATCGGCGCGCTGTTCACCGGCGGATTGCTGCCAAGTCTGGTGCTGGCCGTCGGCCTGTGCCTGGTGATCCGGCGGCGCTATCGCCATCAGGACATGTCGGGGATTCGTCGCGCGAGCATCGCACAGGTGGCGCGCGCCTTCGTCATCGCGATACCGGCACTGGCTCTGCCGTTCGTCATTCGCTTCACCGTGGTCGAGGGCGTCGCGACCGCGACCGAGGTGTCCACCATCGGCATCGCCTACACCATCATCGTCGGCCTGCTGATCTACCGCCAGTTCAACTGGTCGCGGATCGTGCCGATGTTGGTGGAGACCGCGTCGCTCTCCGGTGTCATCCTGCTGATCCTCGGCGCCGCAACCGCCATGGCATGGGCACTGACGCAGTCGGGCTTTTCGCAGCAGCTCGCATCTGTGATCGCTGTCCTGCCGGGCGGCAAGTATACGTTCCTGGCGGTGTCGATCGTGGCCTTCGTGGTCCTGGGGAGCGTGCTGGAGGGAATCCCGGTGATCGTGCTGTTTGGGCCATTGTTGTTCCCGATCGCGGAGAAGCTGGGCATCCACGAGGTCCACTATGCGATGGTCACCGTGCTCGCGATGGGCATCGGGCTGTTCGCACCACCTTTCGGTGTCGGTTTTTATGCTGCAGGTGCTATTGGCCGCATCGATCCCAACCTTGGGATCCGGCCGATTCAGGCCTACCTGCTGGCCATGCTGATTGGCCTGGTCGTGGTGGCGGCTGTCCCCTGGGTGTCCATCGGCTTTCTGTGATCAACAGACATGCGGACTTGCTGATGAGTTGCACGGTCTTGGTACCGGCTTAGACGAACATCGCAGGGTCGGGCCATTCCTGCCGCACGCTGCCGATGATCACGACTCGGCCCCAACCGCGTCGGCCATGGGAGGCACTAGACTAGGGCCTGAACAATTCCGCCGTGGTGCGCAGGTTGATAACGATCCGGCAATCGAGACGGTTGCGCGAAATTCTCTTGCAGTTCGATGCAGGCGTTCAGCATCGGCCCGCGCCGTCGACGCGAACGACACGTGCCGTGCCGGCGCAATCGGGGCTCGGGTCAGCGCGTTGCCAGTCTTGTCCGCTTGACGCCGTCGCGTAGCCCACTCGGTCACAACGCGAAGGCTGCCACGAACCCCTGCCCCGGAGGAGCTGCCGCCAGGGCGCGGCCCCATTGCGGTCGCCCGCAGCCCAACGGGGATCGAACCGGGATAGGTAGATTTTCCCGCGACCTTTCACGCGATCGGAAGATGTCGGATCGCTGGCCGCGCAAAATCTTGCAGAAATTCAGGCCACGGCCGACCCTAAAGGCATCATGCCCTAGTGCATCACATCGATCGGCATCAGCTCGGATCGCTAACGCCCTCGCGGCAATTGCACCGCTCCTCCGGCGAGATCAGGAAGGACCTCGGGCCAGCACGTACAGCACTCTCGAACTGAACCAATGAAAGCGCTGAGGCAAAGGGACGCCTATAAGCCCCGACCAGTTCGGCACTTCCAACCGGCATCCATCAGGCGCGTGCACAAATTCAAGGCTTCCTGCAAATTGCCAAAACCAAACGTGCGCAAACGCCAAAAAGTCTTGCCGGCTACATCGGCTGGTGTGATCGTTGGAGCTTTGCCGGCCAGCATCTGAGGCATCTTCTTCGTGAGCCTCTGCCATTCGAACATTGCATCCGATTCCGACGTCACCGACGCCACCTGCACGAAAAGCTGGAAGTCAGGGTGATCCTCCGATCCCACCTGCTTCGGCTGCGGCTCCTGCTTTGCAGGTCGCAACTCCGGTAAGGGGGACATGCTTGCAGTTGCCTCAGCTAACGGCGATGGCAACGGTGTAGCTAGGACAGCCTGGCGTGGCGCCGGTACTGCGGCGGCCGCTTGGGTCTCCCGCGGCGGCGCAGCGGTCTGGACTGGAACCGATGCCACTGGCGCCATCGCTGGGTCGCCACGTTTGTCGGCTTCCTGTTGTCCCGTTTTGTTGTTACGGCTGAGCGTCAGTGAGGCTGCCAGTTCTTTCTGATATTGCTGCGCTGATTGTGGATTTGCAGCTACCTCGCGCAACACTGCGGCCGCATCGGAAGTTCGACCCGCCAACATAAGTGACCTGCCGAGATTGACCTTTACGTCGGGGCTATCTGGTGCGATCGACAGCGCAAGATGATACGCTTCTAGAGCTTCGCTGCTGCGCCCCTGCAAGTCCCGGGCGACGCCAAGATCGTTGAGCGCGGCAACACTGGTGGTATCCGCCCGCAGGGCCGCCAGAAAGGCCGATTCGGCGGCGGCGGGGTTGGCTTTCACCTGCGTGCGGCCAAACCCAAGCAGGGCTGCGGGTACGCTCGGATCGATGTCAATTGCCGACCGATACGATTCCTGAGCCGCCTTGCTCTGTCCGAGCGCATACAGGGCGTCCCCTTGGGCGATCAATGCGGAAAGGTTATGCGGATCGTCCTTGAGCGCCAGTTCCGCTACTCGCAGCGCCAAATCCGGTGCGCCGGACGACAGTGCCGCATCGGCCACCCGCATCGATATCTTTCTGGGACTACTGTCACCCGGTGCCGCGCCGGAGCAGGCGCCGACTGCCAGCGCAACCACCACGGCGGCGGGAAAACGCGCGGCAGGTCTCTGTCCGCTACTCACCTTCATTGCCATACCCCAGGGTTGTTTTCCGGGCACGTTGTTAAACATTTCAGGGGGAAAATGTCGCAAAAGCAAGAAGAAAAATGCTGTGGTTCCAAATCAATAGTGCTAATTTGGCGCATCCGCCTGCAGCCAGGTCTAGAAATTGCTGAACCGTTTCTTAAATGCTGCTCACTCCTGGCAGCTAGCGCTACTAATTTGTTGCGCCACTTTGGCAGGTGGTGTGCCGGTCCGCGCCGAGCAGCTCCCGACCGCTGAGTTCGACATCCCATACCAAATACGCGTGCTCCAAGAAGGGATAGTTCTCGAAATCTCGGGCAGCTTCTCATGGGCCTTGCCGCAAACGTTTCAAGCGACGCTTTCCGCTGCGCCAAATGTCCGGGTCATTCGGCTCGAGAGCCCAGGCGGTTATATCCAGCCAGCCTTGCAGATTGCTGAAATAATTCGTGGACGTCATCTGAACACATTTGTCGGACACTTTTGTGCGTCCGCCTGCACCATCGCATTTGTCGCCGGACAGCAGCGTTGGCTTGGACAGGAGGCTCGCCTCGGGTTCCATCAAGCTCGCGCGCCCGGCCTGCCTGCGGAGCTCACTAACGGCTACCTACAGGAGGCATATAGACGGCTAGGTATGCCGGCGCCGTTCGTGGCCCAGGTCTTGCGGACACCAGCCGACGACATCTGGCTTCCGTCTCGGTCAGAGCTTAAGGCTGCGAGGCTCATCACCGATCTCCCGACGGCGACGACTCTGGTTGCCGATGATGACGGGTCTCGCTCCCTGCGCGATGTCAGCCAGTTCGCCCAGACTGCGTCTGGCGATACGATCACGCTGTTGGCCGCCGAGCTATCGGAACTGCTCCAGCGCTTGCAGGATGCTAACCCGGAAGCCTGCTGGATCTTTGCGCATGATGGACTCGCAGACCTGCGGGCATTCGTGCCGGAGACCCTGCTCGATGCATTGAAATCAACTCACCAGCAAATGGCAGAGGAAGCCCGGAATAGCACACAGCCACCGCTCAGCAGTCAGAATCGGCGTTCGTTCGCTGAACATCTAGTGCAGATGATGCGACAAGAAGGACTTGGCGCCGCACTGGAAGGATTACGGTCTAACGCTGATCCCAGCCGGTTCTGCCCTTCAATACGCGGCCTTCTTCTCGCCGCATTACAGCTGCCCGAGCCCATGCGGATCCAAACGTTGCGTGCCATCCTGCCGCGGAGCTGATCACCGCACCGTTGGATGACACCACTAGGCATTTTTCTCCCCGCACCGCTACGGGCCAGCGTACGACCGAACAATTGCACAGGATATGGCTAATGCGCCGAGGATGCGGCTGCCTTAGCGAGTTGAACCAACTGCGCCTGGGTTGCTTGTGTGCCGGCCGCGCTACCTGCTCCGGCAACATCACCGTTTGCGGCGAGTACGATGCCAAGCCCTGTACGGATGCGTGGCAGGACGTCCGTCTGGCCGCGCAGGGGCGCGGCGACTTGTTCGGCCTCCTGAGGTCGGCCCGCAAGCAACATCGACAGAGCGAGATCATTGATCACCACTTGATCGCCAGGCGATAACGTAAGCGCCTGTCGGTACAAGGCCTGCGCATCAGTATGGCGGCCAAGCAGATCGAGCGCGATCCCTTTGTTCACGACGGCGCGGATGTCGTTCGGCTTGGCTGCCAGGACAAGGTCAAATTCTGTGACGGCATGTATCGGATCGCCAGTGAGGACATAAACAGACCCCAGCCCATCATGCAATTCTAGCGGGTCTGAGACAGTCTGCAGGCGCTTGCTCAGCAGGTCGCGCGCTTCGTTAATTCTGCCACGACGCATCAGGATATCGGCATATCGAAGCTGTACGGCCGCGTCGGATGGTGCAGCGGCTGAGGCCTGCGCATAGAGCTGTTCGGCCAGGGCCAGGTCGCCTGATTCTTCAGCAGCCTGTGCCACCCGCTGACCTGCTTCGCCCGCGACTTTGGAGGCCGTCGCCACCTCGCCAAGAGGCTTACTGCAGCCTCCAATTGCGAATGTCAGCAGAACGATCAGTAGCGGCAATACATTCATCTGCCGAACAACCGCAGAAACCACGGGCGGGACTGTCCGGTGCGGATGCCCGAAATTTCCCTGACGACCGGTGCCAAATGCTGCCGCAAAGCAGGTATCCTACGCACCGCGGGAATGCCCATATTGACTGCCTCTGTCATCCGTTTGCCGAGATCTGGGATCACGATATCAGGTGGTCCGCCGAGGCCCTTGGTGATCATCGCGCGGGACAGACCGCCGGGACGCTCGGCGCGGTTCAACACGGTGAACATACGGTTGGCACCAGCGATCTTACTTATCAGCTCACGCAGCCCTACTGCATTGCGCAGTCCAGTTACCTCTGCTTCCAGCAGCACAAGCACGTGGCGGGCCTGGGCAATCACAGGCCGCATTGCTGGCCGTACTGGCACAGGCAGATCAACGATAATGAAGTTGAACTTCTGCCGTAGCAATGTCAGCACGTGACGCACACCAGCCTCGGTAATCTCCATCTCTTCGTCTAATGACTCTGCGGCAGCGATCAGCTTAACGCGCGGATCAACCTCTATGGCCGTGCGCTCCAGGAACAATGTATCAGCGCGCAGAGGGTCCTCTAATGCAATGCGCAAGCCAGGCCCGGGCCGAACCCCGAACATCACGGCCGCCTCGCCATCTTGCAAATGCAGATCGAGCAACGCCACGTTTGCCTTGGCTGTTTCGGCGAGTAGTAGAGCCAGATTCGCTGCAATACTTGTCGCACCCGCCCCGCCTTGTGCTCCACAGATGACGACCACATGACCGCCACGTTCGGTGCTGCGCTCTGCCTCGTCACCGACAAGATGTGGTCGCAACAACGTCTGCACCGAATCTCGGGTGATCGGCTTGGGCAAGTACTCAGCAACGCCCATGCCATTGATCAGTGCGCGATAGAATGCGATATCGGTGCTTTCGCCGATCACCGTCACCGTCACGTCAGGCGGGCAGACACGAGAGAGATCTTCTAACGCGACGATCGGATCATCGCTGTCACCGATGTCCACAACAATCGATTGGAGATTGGTGTCCTTCTCAAGAAAGCGGACGGCGTGGTGGATCGTGCCGCGCTTGATTTCCACTGCCTGATCTAATCCGGCAAGGCCGGATTGCAACGCTGCGGCGCTCCCGTCATCCATGACGAAGCCGACGATACGGCGCGGAATCGCTAGAGGTGTCGGTGGTTGAACTGGCACCTTGTCCGCAGGCATTGCCTCTTTCTTCGCAAGATCCACGCTATTCAACACCTGGACCGCTCTGTTGCTGAGGCTGCGGTTGTTGCTGCCCACCGATCAGGTTGATCTGCATAACGTTAGAGGGTGGCAGCTGATATCGTTGGCCTGTCAGCAGCCGGTGGACTGGGGGACCAGCCTCGGCGCCGATCGTGGTGTTCTCGCCTGATCCGGCGACCAGATCGTGTGGGTTCACAATCATAGTGTGCAGATTAGCGTCGTTGGCTCCGATCTGAGGGAGCTGCCAGGTGCCCGGCTTGTCCATCGGGTAATCCGGCGTACAGGCAGCAGCCGAGAGCAACAACAGCCCTATGGCATGGCGCATGACATTTCTCATTTCAGGATAAACCCGGCATCGATCGCCTGCGCGCCAGGTGGCGGCGCGACTTGGCTACCGTACAATATACGATCCAGGTCCGTGGCGGGGCGGAAGCCGTCGGTCGGCAGACGCAGCGCTTCCGGCGAGGGCGCCGGCTGCACGATGTACGGCGTGACGATAATCACCAGCTCACTCTCCCCGCGCTGAAAGTCGTTCGACTTGAACAGCGCCCCGATCACCGGAACCTCGCCGATGCCGGGGATAGCGTTATTGAGGTCAGTGCTTGTACGCTGCAGCAATCCGGCAACCGCGAAGCTCTGGCCGCTGCCCAGCTCCACTGTGGTCTCCGCACGACGGACGGTGAGGGCCGGGATCGTTAAGCTCGCATTCGGACCGATCGGCACATTGATTGCACCATTGTTCGACAATTGGCTAACCTCGGGCCGGACACGCAAATTGAGCCGAGTCGGCGACAGCACGGTGGGCACCAACGCTAGGCTCACACCGAACTGCTTGAATTCGACCGAGATGCTGATCCCTCCGTTGACTGTGTTGCCGGCGACCGGAACCGGAAACTCGCCGCCGGCAAGGAAGCTCGCCGTTTCGCCCGACTGCGCAGTGAGGTTGGGCTCGGCCAACACTGTGATCAACTGATCGGCCGCGAGTGCATCGACGATGGCGTTGACGTCCCAGGCCCCATTGCCAGAGGTGAAGCCCGCACCGAACTGGTTAGGCGACGGAGCATTGGGCAGTGGCGTCAGGCCGAGTGGCAGCAGCGGCGTAATAGTGCCCAGGGCGGCGGCGCCCGTACGCAATCCAAAACGCCAGCCGTTGCCAGCACCCAACGCTTGCCAATTGAACCCCAGTTGGCGGGTGACCAGCCGGTTGATCTCGGCGATACGTACCCGCACGTTGACCTGGATCGTACCCAGGACGGTAAGCGAGTCGACCACGCCGCCCTTATCGCCAATATAGGCACGCGCTATTGCCTCTGCCTGCTGGGAAGCGATGGCCGTCGGCACCGTGCCGGTCAGTACGATGTCGTTGCCCGCTGCAGTGGCGCGGACAGTATTGCCGCCGGTGACGGTTCGGGCGATGGCCGCCTGTGCCGCCGCCGCAATGGCAGGGCTCACTCCGCCCACGGCCGGCGCTGACGGTCCACCGGGTAGTGCGGCGACATGGCCGGCCGCCTGGGTGACAGTTATGTCGTATTGGGTGATCGCCGCGCCCGACTCGTTGGTAGCGATGACCGTGGTCCGACCAGGCGCGACGCCCATCAGGAACAGGCTTGTGGGAGAAGCCGGCTGCACGCGGGCGACCGTGGGATCGGCCGACATCACCGTGGCAGCTGCCTGCGAAAGATGTAGCAGCACGCCAGTGCCGGCGACGATCGACAACGGCTGGCTGATGGTTGTCGGAGGTGTAGCCTGCTGTGGCTGTGGCGGGGAGGGTGGGTTTGGTGCTTGCTTCAGCTGTATGGGCGTTTGCGCCTGCGCCTGTGTGGACGGGAGCTGCTTTTGCACCGCACCTACAGTTTGTCCGTTGGCGGAGCCTGCGACCGCCGCAACTATGCATAGCACGAATGCAATGCAATACGGCCGCTTCGCCTGTTCATCACAAGTCCTTCGTCCACCCCAACGGATCAGCGCCGCCCGCATACCCGGATTACCTCTTGCTCGAGAAGCGTGCGTCACATTAGCGCATTCATAACTATCGCGCACGTACAATAGCAAATTTTGTTCGCCTAACACGCGAGTTTTTCTTATCATGTTGGCGTAACACACCTATAACGGCCGTATAACGTTGCTCCAGGAAATCTTTTGATAACATAGCGTTCCGATCGCATACGCATTTTCCGCGCGCCGGCCACCGACCAAAGAATGCAAGCCAGTCTACAACCATGGCGCGCGAAGCTCACCATCTCAGCTCGAGCCGACGGATGGAGGCACACATTAGGTTATGCGACAGGTTATGCGACGCCGTGGTTCGGCCGTTCCCTCAAAGATTGTGTCGTATCCTCATACGAGGCTACGGCGCCCAACATTTAGATCGTGCACAAAAAGGCATCGTGCCGCGTGTGCTGGCTGCACAGCATGGCTCAGCATGAGTGCGTCAATAAGGAACCGATGTCGACGCTGTTGGAGCATTAAGGGCGCCCCCCCAGATCGGCATGATCATGGCAAAGCCCGGTTGCGATGCTTTCACGGTCAACACGCCACCCGCGGCAGAGACGGTGAGGTTGACGGAACCAGCGGTGCCTCCGAAGAGGAACGGAGCGACGGACTGCATAGCTGTTGATGATAAGGGGCTGCTG
Organism: Acetobacteraceae bacterium; assembly: GCA_035492535.1. GTDB lineage: Bacteria > Pseudomonadota > Alphaproteobacteria > Acetobacterales > Acetobacteraceae > JAMXLO01. The sequence goes on from DATJJM010000156.1 coordinate 37,505, forward strand.
GTGCAGCTGCTGGGAGATGAACCGGCAATCACTGCCGGTGTATAGCAATTGATCATCATTGCTCGCGCGCCGGCATCGGCCAGCATTCGCAACGACTGCACCGTTATGGCATAGCGTGAAAAATCAAAGATCGCAAATATCAAAATGAGGATCGGAGCGGCGACGAGGCAAAACTCGAACGCCGCGATCCCCCTGTTGTCGAGCTGCTTCATCACTGCACCAACGCGACGGACTGCGTCACCGGCGTTGGCGCGTTCAACGCTGAGCATCCAGAATTGTCGAAGGTAGCGTTTCCATTGAATGCGATCGAGGCAGCAACCAGTTGGCCACAGGCGTTTACCGTCGGATTGCCCTGATACGTCACCGCCGCGTTCGGCGCGTACATATCTCCGCCGAAGCTGATCTGGCTGTTCCCACCGATGGTCACCGCGACATTGCTTTGATCATAGAGGACCATATTGTTGAGCAAGCATGTGTTCGTCGATACACAAGTGGACGACGAAGGCGAAGCGTATGGTCGCAGCACAGCCGGAAGCTGCGCGGCCGTCAACGATGCATTTGCAGTGACATTGATCGTGCCCGTGCCCTTCATATCAAAACTCGCACCAGGCAAGAGGACGAACAGCGCAGTCCCTGCGATCGCTGTCGTGCCCGTGAGAGTCAACTTGCCAGAAATGAAGTAGACCCCCCCGGTCAGATTGATGGTGCTGTTGCCGGTCAGCTTGACATTGTCGTTCCTGCAGGGTGTCGCAGCACTATAGGCAGTCAAGGCGCTGTTCCCTGAGCAGGTCGAAAGGCTCGGCAATATGACCGCGTCGAGCGCCGCGAACGGATTGGTGACCGTCGGCTGATAAGTCATGGCTGAACTGCAAAAGCTGGACGCACCCTTACAGCCGCCTGCCGCCGTCAACGAGCCAACATTCATGGTCATGCCGCCGCCCGTGAAGTCCAGAGCGTTATTGGCCGTATCGTTCGATGCCAACCCGCAGTTGGGCGAATTGATATTGGGGCTACCCTGAAAACTGATTGGACCCGTCAGAGCCAGCGTGCACGGCTTAAACACCGTCTTGACCTGGGCAATGGCCTGAGCGGGGATGTTGATCGTGGAGACGCCAAGCAACGCCGTCAGGTACGCCGGCTGCGTCTGCTGCACTTTCGCACGGACATAACTGCCACTCGCCGAGGTCGTCCATGTGCCGGACGAATAGGTGCCGATGTCGATCGCGACGCTTTGTGATACGCCCTCCGCCAGCGTGCTACACCGAGAGCCCGGGTAAGCGGTATCACCTGAATTGCAGTACGCCTGTTGCGCCGCGAATTCCTTACCGCGATACGCGACAGAATGCGCATCCGTGGCGCAGGTCCCAGATCCGGCGATTGAACAGGCAAGCCGCAACGCACCAGAATAGGCTGCCGAATCTGCAGCGTTCTGCGCATTTTGCTTGGTGACGTACCAGGATGCGGCCTCGCCGCCGAGCGCAAGTGCGCCGACTAGCGGGACAAGCGCGACGACAGTTCCCAATGCGATCGAGCCACGACGGCAGCGGAGTAATTTTCGCATGAACCAACTGCTCCTACTGGAATCTTTCGGAGTAACTGAGCGTGAACGAACAGGCAGCGTTCGGGCACAGCGCTGACCTCAGTACCATTGGCGTCAGTGTCACGGACGTTGTCATCGAGTAGTACTTGGGAGAAGCTGTATTTGTCGAAGAGCAGAGCTTGCTGCTGTCGCCGCACCAGACATTGATGTTGCTGATCGTGTAGCCGCCAGGCGCCTTGACCGCGGCGGGCAACGATGCGGCCCAGCTGCTCCAGTTCGTTACGTCCGGCGGTGCATGATACTGGATATACTGTCCTGTATTACGCAGCGCCTCGTAGCCGGAGATGAGTTTAAACCCGGCGACGGCGAAATCAGCCAGGGGTAACAGCAGGCCCAAGACCAGCAACCCGAAGACAAACGGCGCCTCGAATGCGACGGCACCACGTCGATCACCCCATAGCCCGCACCCATTATTCCGCATCTTCACGTCGAGCCTGTCGCGCAAAATCTCCGACACGCTGTCCAACCGCGAAGGGTATGAAGTCGGCGGCGCCTCGCATGTGTCGCCAGCGGCTGACCAGAACGACATGACAGGGGTCGAGAATGTACTCATCCTCAACCCTGCTAGCAGTTCCGTTGCGATATCGCAAGGCATTTTGTCTACAAAACCGGCGTTTCCTCATCAATGGAGCCGGATGCGAATAAAAATTGTGTCGGATGAGAAATTTATTGACGAACGGCGGATTGCCAATGTATGTCGTTCCGCGTTGGCATCGCTTCGTGGCTAACCAGTGGGAGCGCTGTTGCGACCGCTGCAACCAGAGGGTGAATACGCAAATGCTGAAGTTCTACGTTCAGGCCCGTGAGGCCGGTCGCCGTCTGCGCTCCGATGATCGCGGCGTGGTTTCGTTCGAATACGTCATCGTCGCAGCCTGCATCGTTGCCGCTGTGGTGGCCGCGTTCGGTACCGGCGCCGGTGGCGCGATTAGCACTGCCCTGAGCAACGCGATTACCGCCATCGTCGCGCAAATCCCTGGCGCCGCTGGCTAAGGCTGGAGGATCAGAGGGGCGTTGGGAAAGGTGCCAATGCCCCCCGTTTCCCTCGTGAGGGGCTCAATGATCAGCATCCGCGTTGCTTGCATCGAGCTCGAAGTGATGTTGCTGCTGTATACCGGATGCACGGAAATCGCGGCGCGAATGATCCCTAACGCGGTCTGCTTGATGCTCGCGACCCTCGGAATCACCCATCAGATGCTCCTCGCCAATCCACGACAGTTCGGTATGTCCCTGATCGCCGCGACATGCGTGTTTCTGGCGCTGCTGTTCGTATTTACTCGCGGGTGGATCGATGGCGGCGACGTCAAGCTTCTGACCGCAGTATCCATCGGTTTGCCGGCCGACGCTGTGATGCATTTTCTGACAATCACCGTATTGGCGGGCGGCGTCCTCGCACTTGTATACCCGCTGCTGCGGCTTCTGCCGTATCCTGCTCTATCAGCCGTGGGATCGTCATTAGTTCGTCGTGTATACGCCATCGAACGGTGGCGGACGTCACGGCATGCACCGCTGCCTTACGGAGTAGCTATCGCGTGCGGCGGCATCTGGACCCTTGCTGGCCACGGAGTCTGACACATGACCTCCAGTCTGCGTATCGCCGTTGCATTTGTGATGTTACTGGGCGCCACCGCGCTCGTCCTGGTCACACTGTCCAATAACCGACCCGCACCGGTGCAGGCGCAGAGCGCGCCACCACCGCTGCTGACCAACTATCTGGTCGCGGCCCATCCGCTCCCGGCCGGCACGCTGGCACGCGATGAGGACTTCCGGGTACAAGGCGCGCCAGCCGCCGCACTGCCAGCAGGCGCCATCATCGATACGACGGATGCCCGGGCTGACTTGCAGGGGTCTTTGGTGCTCAACTTCCTCGACACGGGGACGGCCATCACTCCGACCAGTGTGCTGCGCCCACGCGACCGCGGCTTCCTAGCCACCGTCCTGGAACCCGGCACGCGCGCCATCAGCATCGCGGTCGATGCAGCGTCCGGCGTTTCCGGCCTGATCTGGCCGGGTGACCGCGTCGACGTGGTCCTCACCCATGAGATCGACAATTCCAATCCCGCGCACAAGGCGCTGAGCGAGACGGTGCTTACCAATGTCCGCGTCATCGGTATCGACCAGGATATCGTGCAGGGCGTCCCGTCGAACAATGGCTCGGCCGGCAAGCTGGCCAGGACCGTCACGTTACAGGTCGCGCCGGATCAGGTTGAGCGGGTGGCGGTCGCCGAACACCTCGGCAAGCTGTCCCTGGCGGTTCGTTCGGCCAAGGATCAGCCGGAGATAGTCGCGCATCTTGGCGGGACCTTCGCCGGCGACGTCTCCCCGGCACTCACGCGGGGGCCGAAGGGTAGTTCGGTGACCGTCATCGAAGGCGACAAGGTCAAAGAGCTGTCGTTCAGATGACCGGACCAACGCAAACTCCGTTTGTGTCGAGGCCTGATCATGGGATTCGCGCCTGTCGCGTCGCAAGTGATTACGGGTCCTGAGCAAGATGAAAAAGAGGCAGTCCATCCGATGAAGCAATTCGGCAAACGTGATCTCGTCCCTGATACCGCACCGAAGCTGACGGCGCCCGCCGCTTCTGCATCGGCGCCACGACGCATCGATGCTGCTCCAGCCCAGTCTCCGGTGGTCTCTGCCCTGCGCGACCGCGTCATTCGCGAGATCGACCCGTCGGCTGCGGCAACACTCGGTCCCGACGTGCTGCGACGGCAGGTCGAGGAAATCATCCACGGTATTGCCAATCAGGAGCGGCTGGAACTGTCGGGGCACGAACAGGCGCGCCTGGCCGACGAACTGACGCACGACATGACTGGCTACGGCCCGCTGCATTCGTTGCTCAAGGACGACACCATCAGTGACATCATGGTGAACGGCCCGGCAAACATCTATGTCGAACGCGCCGGCAAGGTGGAGCGCGTCGCAGTCAGCTTCCGCGATGCAGAGCACATCCAGGCTGTGGCGCAAAAGATTGCGGCACGGGTCGGCCGGCGCATCGACGAATCCAGTCCGATGGTTGACGCCCGACTTCACGACGGCAGCCGTGTCAACATCATCCTACCGCCCCTCGCGATAGACAGCCCATGCATCTCGATCCGCAAGTTTCCCAGCCATCGGTACGGCCTCTCCGGTATGGTCGCCAATGGTACAATGACCGCACCGATCGGCCGCCTGCTGGAGATTGCCGCCAGGTCCCGGCTCAATATGCTGGTCTCCGGCGGCACCGGATCCGGCAAGACCACCATGCTGAATGCGATGAGCCAGTACATCGATCACAGCGAACGGATCGTCACCATCGAGGATGCAGCGGAATTGCAGTTGCAGCAGCCGCACGTCATCCGGTTGGAAACCCGGCCACCGAGCCTCGAGGGATCCGGACAGGTCACGCAGCGTGACCTGCTTTGGAACGCTCTGCGCATGCGACCTGATCGAATCATCATTGGTGAAGTGCGCGGGGCCGAGGCCTTCGACATGCTTCAAGCCATGAATACCGGTCACGATGGATCGATCTCGACGGTTCACGCCAACAGTGCCCGTGATGCGCTCACCCGCGTTGAGAACATGGTGCAGATGTCCCATGTTAGTCTGCCATCGCGGGCGATCCGCACACAGATCGTCGGCGCGCTCGACCTGATCGTCCACGTGGAACGCATGCGCGATGGTCAACGCCGGATCATGCAGGTGACGGAGGTGGTCGGCATGGAAGGCGATGTGATCACCACAAACGATATCGCGGCCTTCGAGTTCCAGGATGAAGATCCCGAAGGACGGATCGTCGGCGTCTACCGATCGACCCAGGCGGTTCCGCGTTTCAAGAGCCGTCTCGCCTACTTCCGTCTCGATCGGATTTGGAACGAAAACGTGCGGCAGATGTAGGAAGCAGGCAGACGATGCAGCTCGCCATAATATCGACCCTGCTACTCCTGCTTTGCTCAGGGACCTTGGCATTCGTCTTTGACGCGCGTCTGAGGCGGCAAGGCAATCAGATCGCGATTGCTATACCGTTCAATTCCACGGGGCATAAAGATCTGTCACTACGACGCACGCAGGTTCGCCGCAGGTTGGACGGCCTGCACCGTCTGGTCGCATACAATTCGCATGTCGATTATGCGCTAGCACCACCATATGTCGTGTTGATCGCGATCATCATTGGCGCGGCGCTCGTCTATCTCGGCCCCTTCGCTGGGCTCCAGCTAGTACCGAGCCTTCTGATGGGGCTAGCCGCGGGCGTGCTGGCCGCAAGAGGCTTATTTGGCTGGCAGCAGAATCGCTTCACAACCCGGTTGTTCCGCCAACTGCCTGACGCGCTCGAACTGGTCAACAGCACCGTTCGTGCCGGTCTTCCGATTGCCGAGGCGTTTCGGGTCCTCGCACGCGACATGCCGGCGCCCACGGCAGGACAGTTTGCTCTGGTCTGCGATGACATACGGTTCGGCAGATCGGCGTCAGAAGCCGTAGAGAATGTCTACCGTCGGACGCACGTCCAGGAGTATGCGATATTCGCAGTCACGCTGGCGGTGCAACTGCAAGCCGGCGGCAGTCTGGCCGGGACGCTACAGACGTTGGGGGATACTGTGAGGCAGCGGGTCGCGCTTGCTGCGCGCGCCAAAGCGCTGGCCGGCGAGGTGATTTTTTCCGCGAAAGCGCTGACGGTAGCGCCATTCATCTTTGGCGGGCTGTTGTACCTTCTCAATCCGCAAATGGAGGATAAGCTCTTCACCGACCCTACCGGACGGCTGCTCATGGCCTGCGCTTTGATCTCAGTGTTTTTCGGAGCCGTCGTGATTTATTGGATGGTCAAACGGGAGACAAAGCCATGACTCCTATTGGCTTCATTGTCGTACTGGCTCTGCTCAGCGGCTCTCTGTTGCTGATCATACGTGAATTACAGATCAGAGCCTTGAACGCGAGGATAGAAAGAGTAATCGGTGGTAATGCTCGCCGCTCAACGGCTTTCCACGACTTCCGAGAGCGGCTGTCCTCCTTCGGGATGCGGTATCGCCGCGTCTATTCCGAGGAAAACCTTGAGCAACTCCGTATCGCTGTTCAATCGTCCGGCTTCAACCCGCATCGCATAGTACCGGTCCTGGTCGGTACGAAGATACTGAGTGTGGCTCTTTTTCCTGCACTCGCGGCAATCATTTCGTCCCTGCTAGGAGCGTCATTCAGTGGCTGCCTGATCGTCATGGCCCTTGCACTGGCGCTGGGGATCGTGGCTCCGCGCCTGTTGCTGAAGGTCGTCGGCAGTAGGTTCAATACAGCTATCCAGCGCGGCACTCCTGACATGATCGACCTCCTCATCATTTGCAGCGAGGCGGGCATGGGGTTGGAAAGCGCACTCGAGCGCGTCGCTCAGGAAATGGGGCGGTCGAATGCTCCCATGAGCAAAGTACTGAACTGGCTGCTCGACGACTTGCGCATGTTGCCCAATCGCCGGGATGCCTTCGGCAACCTGGCCAGCCGGACTACGTCCGAGGGACTGCGCCGGTTCGGCACTATGGTCAACCAGAGCCTTCAGTACGGCACGCCGCTCGGCGACGCCCTCCGCGCAATCGCCGAGGAACTCCGGCGCGACCGCATGACCAGCTTGGAGGAACGAGCTCACAAGCTCGGGGCGAAACTGATCGTTCCCATGGTGATTTTCATACTCCCGGCCATGTTCGTCACTCTCGCAGGCAGCTCGTTCCTGCATTTGATCGAGACCTTCAAGAACATCGGCCACCTGCATTGATGTCGTTGAAACTGGTGGCTTGATACGGCCGAATAGCATGTCAAGGCGATGCAGATTTCATTGCAATAAGGCATTGCTTGAGCGGTCGTTCATAGAGTATTCCGTTCACGAACTGATCGACTTGCGACGGGTTACCAGAGAGGGTGTCATGCTTCAACGCATCGTCCAAATGATCCCCCGGGCAATATTCGACGACAGCGTGCGCGTCTAACAATGAACGCATATGTTTTGCCGAACAGTGTACGCTGCCGGGCTACGCGGATCCTCGGAAGCCTATGGTTTCTGCTTTTGGCCGTTTTTGTGGCCAGAGGGCTTGCGACGCAAGTCTCCGCCATATCGTTCACCGGCGATATCTCAACCTCGGCTCTTTCAAGCTTTTGCCAGCTTATTTTCTATGCGACGCTTGGCATTCTGATTTTGATACGCCCGCATGCGAAGGCACAGGCAACGAGCGTGCTGCCGAAGGTAGCTGCGTTCGTAGGAACTTATCTGCCTTGGTCCATTATTTTCACTGCGCGGACCGACTATCCTGGATTGGCTTTGGTTTCAAGTGCATGCGTGCTGATCGGTATGTTCATGACGCTCCTGACACTTCGACACCTGGGCAGATCATTCAGCCTGGTGCCCCAGGCACGCCGCGTGGTACAGACCGGCCCTTATCGATGGATCAGACATCCGCTTTATCTGGCGGAAGAACTCGCCTTTCTCGGCGTAGTTCTCCAGCACCTTTCACCTATGGGTCTTGTTGTCCTTGCAGGACACATCGCGGCTCAAGTATGCCGTATTCATTATGAAGAAGAGTTGCTCCGGCGGACGCTCCCAGATTATATGAACTATGCGGCCGCCCGCTGGCGGTTAGTCCCTTATATGTGGTGACACCGCCGTGATAGAGCGCATCGTTGTTTCTTTCAGCACTATGCCTGCGGGTTTATGCGGATCTCGAGCGGTGGTGAAAAGTGCACTGGACTAAGGCATTCATGCTGCTGGCATGCCTTCTCTTTGGGTGTGCTGACCTGTGGACCACGAACGTCATCCTGAACCATGGTTTAGGCGAGCTAAATCCGTTCATGCGATTGACGCAGACTTGGTTGGGTGCGTGGTGGGTTGTCCCCAAGCTAGCCCTCACATTTGTCCTTATGTACCTATTAGGTTCCAGCAACAACCGGCGCCACATCGCCTATATCGTTGCCTTTACTAGTATGCCTGTCATTAATAACTTGGTCATTATCGCAGGCTTGCAGGGATAAGATCTTCAGATTCGTCGCACCGTGACGTCACTGAGCCGGCGATACCGGACACACGGCCGAAGCTGTGCTTTCCAAGCGATATCGGGCACCACTTCGGCAGGCCTTCGCCGGCGCCATGGACCAACCGGGCACGATGACCGTGAGCTGCTGTTCCAGGCGATGCAGTCGCGATCCGCTGCGCTGCATGCGCCTGCCTAGCGAGCCGACCCGGGCCGATGAGAAAGCAACCGGGAAAGAGGCTATGTCATGCACAGTTATGTTGCTGCAGCCACGCTCGTTACCACAACTTAAGTCGGCGTCCCTTAGTCCAATTCAATCCCGTTCCGGCACAACCCCTCCTCAATCCTGGCGAGAGGGCGTTCAGACATGCGCCAACAACAGAACCCCCGCTGTTACTGCAAACGCGGCACCAAAATAGATGATCCACTGACCGGCGCGCCTTCCTGCCGATCTCACTCGAGCCGATAGCTCAATCGCCTCGCGGAGCACCGTTTCCTCATCCATTTGCTAATCCCTTACTTGAACACCAGCGAGTTTATGTCATTCTATCAGCAGATGTAACTAAATTATGATACATTGCAGTATAAACATTGAGATAATTCGTGGATCAGTGGTAGCATTCGGGGCTGCCAAGCCTCGCATAGCAACGATCCCCGGAACTCCGGCAGGTTGTCCCCACACCGGCCCATCGATGAGGCGGAATATCAACGGGGGGCGATGCCGCAAGTCCCGGGATGGTTGCGCTGAGCTCGCACCACCTTGTTTCAACGCCGTCACGGCCAAGCCGTCAAATGGGAACGCTTGCAAGCGGCTGTTCAAGCCCAGCGCCGAGCCGGGGGCAGCTGCCCCCGCAGATCTCAAATTGCGTTGCGGAGGCGAGCAGAACAACATCAAATCTGCAGAATGGACGCGGAGACGCTGGCTAGGATGAGCGAGACCGTCCAGGAATGTGCGATCGCATCCGACTTGCGGTGGTAGCTTCACGAAGCGCTAGGGTGTGGACCCAATCAGGTCCACCACACGATGGCTGAGACGACAGCGGCGGGAAAGTTACGTGCGGTCTTGTCGTAGCGTGTTGTGATGCCGCGGAAATCCTTGAGGCGACAGAACCTTCGTTCGATGACGTCGCGCAGGGGCGATAGCGCTTGGCGTCGTACGGAATCGGCAGGTTTCGTTCTGCGTGCCAGGGATGATGACCTGTGTTCCCCGGTCGGTCGGCGCACGCCACGAGAGCGGAGAAGACGCGCGGCCACAGCCCGCGCTGGCTCCATCGGTTCCACACGGCGCGATCTACCCTGCCTAATCGAACTCGGTCGGTAGCTCTGGGTGCCGAAGGTGTTCGAACATAGTTTTCAGTTGCGGCAGGAGCACGCGCCGCGTCGATAGCTCAGTCGGCAATTCATGCTCAGCGAAGAATGCAACTTCGCTCGTCTCCGGGCCAATCTGGGCCTCACCTCCAATGATCTCGCAGAGGAAGAACAGCCGCCAGACAGTGAATGGCTGCACGACGCCATGGCCATGCCGAGTGCGATCCCAGACGGCGGCCAGCTTATATGCACGAACTTCCAGCCCGGCTTCCTCGCGCACTTCCCTGGCGACCGCCTCGGCTGGACTTTCATTCACATCCGCCCAGCCGCCGGGCAGTGTCCATCGGTGGTGATCCTCTCGTTCGCGCACTAACAAAATCCTATCGTCGCGGAATACCGCGCCACGGACACCGAGCTTCGGTGTTGCATAGCCAGTCTGCTGACTGAACATCATTTCGATGTCCGGCACCGCCATGTCGGCGTGCTCGGCTAGGATTTCGGCGGCCAGGGATCGAAGCTTCTCGTACCGTTCACGGTCGTACTGGTCATGCGTGAAGGCGAGGCCGGTCTGGGCCAGTGCCTGTATCTCACGAGCCCAGCGCAGCCACCGTGGCTCAGTCGGATCGACGGTTATTGGAGATCTGTGGTCAGCCATAGCCGGCAATTCCTTCGCGCCGTGTTCCTTCAGCCAAACAGATCGCGGCCATCGTCAAACCGCAGCGCTGTCGAGTGCGCCGTTCGTGAACATCGATTGAAGCCGTCCCTTCACAAATACCGCAGAAAGTCGTCCTGTTCATGTTGTCGCGCCACGATGCGGCGACCACGCTGAGCGGCCACATGCGGACCGTCTTGCACTCCAACCAACCGGTTAGTGCAGTTCTGCTCGGTGAAGCTGAAAGCGGATCGATGAGTCTTGTCCTCGGCGTCATCTGCCAAAAATAGGGCAAGTGCGTGCCATCTGTCCCGGCAAGAACCTTGGCCCATCGGCCCGGCGCTTGTTCGCCACCTTCCTCTGGGGCTGCATATCGACCTTTACAAAGCTCTCGCGGCCATGTTTCCAGACGAACCTGAGCCGATTGTGCTTCCATTCGATAATAACCTTGACGAGCAGCGATTGAAGAACTGAGTGAAGCTCCGACCGGTCAGGCACCGGCGCCTTCGCGTCGCAGCAGTCGAGGGTAAAGGCGACGCGAACGCGCTCACCATTGCCGCAGCCGATCTCGAACCCGTCAGAGCACCAGCGGGTATCGGATTGATCAACTGCAACACGGCCATCATGACGGCGTTCGATGCCGGCGCCAGAATGACGCTGTAGCCGCAGGCCATGCGGCTTCATGACGCGGTAAATCCGTTTGACGTTCACCGCAGGCTCTCCAGTTTGTTCCCGCTGACGACGCACGAGCGCATGGACACGGCGGTAGCCATAGCTCGGCAGGTCCGCGATGACCGCCTTGATTTCGGCCAGCAGTGCAGCGTCAGGCCGGGGCGGGCGCCCGCCGCGCCGCGGGATTTTTGCTGGCTCAGCCTGAACCGCGAGGTTCGACCGTGCCATGCCGAGCGTATCCGCCACGGTCTTCATTGGGTGCCGCCCCGATCGGACGAGAACGAGGGCAATAGCCTTTTGCGGCTGTGCCGGATCCAGCGTTTTCACGCAGGATCTCGTTCTCCAGCGAAGCTTCCGAGTGCATCATTGCGCCATCGCTTTGCGATCCGCTGGTTGCGTAATGGCGGCGACATTTGTCGCTGCACCTTGGGAACACGTCTCTAAAGACCACCGAGGTCCATTTGGGGCACCTGTTCGCAAGGGAACAAGCAGTTGCACAAAATAGGGCAGATCGGATTGGAATGAGAGAGACTAGACCAAAATGAAACTCTGCTAAGTCATTGAATTGGCGGAGGGGATGTCCGCCGAACTCGCATCCCGTCCCGTCCTGGCCCGTCCAAATTGCGCCGCTAATACTCAACGTTTGCAGGACTTTCCGTCCAACACCGTTTTCGCTTGTACCAGGCCATCTAGTCATGTAGTGTATGCCAGAGTGTATGCTGCAAAATTGGAACGGTGGCCATGACCAAATTGAACGCGGCCCGGATGCGGACCCTGACGAAGCCCGGAGCCTATGGCGACGGCGCTGGTCTCTACCTGCAAGTCCGTGGGGCGGAGAACCGCTCGTGGCTCTATCGCTTCAGGCTGCACGGCAAGGCTCACCTAATGGGGCTGGGGACGGTGGTGGACGTATCCCTCGCCGAAGCGCGCGACGCTGCGGCAGCCGCCCGCAAGCTGGTCAGGCAAGGTATCAACCCGATCGACCAGCGCCGCACTGCGCGCGCCGAGAGTGCCGCCCAGGAGGGCCTGACGTTCGCGCAGGTCGCGGATGCCTACATCGCGGCGCATGAGCCCAGTTGGCGCAATGCCAAGCACCGGCAGCAGTGGCGCAACACATTGGACACGTATGCTGCGCCGATCCTGGGCAAGCGGCCGGTGGCACAGGTGGATGTGGGTGCGGTGACGCGGGTGCTTGAACCGCTGTGGAGGGACAAGACGGAAACCGCGTCGCGCCTGCGGGGACGCATCGAGTCGGTGCTGGACTATGCCACGGCGCGCGGATGGCGCACGGGCGACAACCCGGCCCGTTGGCGCGGGCACCTCGACAACTTGCTCCCGGCTCGCTCAAAGGTGGCCAAGGTCGAGCATCACGCCGCACCTCCCCTGGC
>DATJJM010000157.1:0-2108 GCA_035492535.1 Acetobacteraceae bacterium
GTACGCACCGGACCTGATGGTGGTGGTGGCCTATGGGCTGATCCTTCCGCGCAAGGTGCTGGCCATCCCGCGCCTGGGCTGCTGGAACGTGCATGCCAGCCTGCTGCCGCGCTGGCGCGGCGCGGCGCCGATCCAGCGCGCCATCCTGGCCGGCGATGACGAAAGCGGCGTCGACCTGATGCAGATGGAAGCGGGGCTGGACACCGGTCCGGTGCTGCTGGAGCGGCGTACGCCGATCAGCGGTGAGGACACCGGTGGTTCGCTGCATGATCGGTTGTCCGCGCTGGGCGCGGATGCGCTCGCCGAAGGCCTGTCACGCGTACTGTCTGGCGAGACCTTGCTGCCACGGGCGCAACCGGAAGATGGCGTGATCTACGCGCACAAGCTGGACAAGGCTGAGGCACGGCTCGATTTCAGGCGACCGGCGATCGAGCTGGAGCGCCAGGTTCGCGCGTTCGATCCGTGGCCGGTGGCCGAGGGCGATGTTGCTGGCGAAATGCTGCGTATATGGGCCGCCCGAGCCATTGAAGGCAACGGCGCACCCGGTTCGGTGCTCGGCATGAGCCGCGAGGGCATCGACATCGCCTGCGGCGAAGGTGCGCTGCGCGTGACCGCACTGCAGCGGTCGGGCGGCAAGCGCATTACGGCGGCCGACTACTTCAACGCCATGAAGACACGCGGCGCCTAACAAGCTCGTCATTCCGGCGCAGGCCGGAATCCAGTGGCGGGGCGATAGATTCTCGCTGAGCATCCATCAAAGCCTTTCAAAGCCACGCAGAAACCGATTGTGGCCGCTACTGGATTCCGGCCTACGCCGGAATGACGAGCAAAAAGCTTGGGCCTCGTTCATCCCCGCTTCTCACCCCCATCCACTACCTTCCCCCTCCATGACCGACACCCGTGCTCTAGCCGCCCAAGCCCTTGCCGACGTCGCCCTGCGCGGCACCTCGCTGCGTGAGGCGATGGAGCGCCATGCACCGAAGCTGGCGGACGGTCGCGATCGCGCGCTGCTGATGGCCCTGCTGAGCGATGGCGCACGCTGGTGGCTGCGCTTCGATCCGGTGCTCGATCGCCTGCTGGAAAAATCGCTGCGACAGAAGGAGCCGGTGGTGCACGCGCTGCTGGTGCTAGGGCTGGTGCAGCTGGAAATTCTTGAAATGCCTGCGTACGCCGCTGTGGCCGCCACCGTGCAAGCCACGCGCGCGCTGCAGCGTCCGCGCATGGCAGGGCTGGTGAACGCGGTGCTGCGTCGCTGGCAACGCGAACGCGAGACACTGCTGGCCGAACTCGACGCCAAACCGCAAACACGACACGCGCATCCCCTGTGGCTGGCCAGGACGCTGGCGCGCGACTGGCCGCAGCAGGCCGATGCCGTGATGGCGGCGGACAACGTCGAGCCGCCGCTGATGCTGCGCGTCAACCATCGCCGCACCGAGCGCGACTCGCTGATCGAGCGCCTGCGTTTGGACGGCCATATGGCTGAGGCACATGCGTGGCTGGACGACGGCATCGTGCTGCCGCACAGCACCGACGTCACGCGGCTTCCTGGTTTCGCCGCGGGCGAGTTCGCGGTGCAGGACGGCGCCGCGCAGATCGCCGCCGACCTCGCCGATGTGCGCGATGGCCAGCGCGTGCTGGATGCCTGTGCCGCCCCGGGCGGCAAGGCCTGCCATCTGCTGGAGCGTGCCAGCGTCGCACTGACCGCGTTGGAATTCGATGCCAAGCGCACGCAACGCATCAGCCAGAACCTGGAGCGCCTCGGGCTCGAAGCCCGCATCGTCGTCGGCGATGCCAGCGATCCGGAAGGCTGGTGGGACGGCAAGCCCTACGATCGCATCCTGATCGACGCACCGTGCTCGGCGGCCGGCGTGCTGCGTCGCCGGCCCGACGTGCGCCTGCATCGTCGTGAGAGCGACCTGGCACCGCTCGCCGCACAACAACGACGCATCCTCGCCGCCCTGTGGCCCCTGCTGGCGCCGGGCGGGCGGCTGGTCTACATCACCTGCTCGATGTTGCGCGCGGAGAACGATGCCGTCGTCGGCGAGTGGCTGAAGGATCGGCCCGATGCCCGCGCCGTGGAGTTCACCCTGCCGGTGGGCCAGGCCGCC
>DATJJM010000158.1:0-2115 GCA_035492535.1 Acetobacteraceae bacterium
GGACGGTCTCCGGCTGCTCGGCCACGGGTGGGAAGCGCGAGGTAGCATGGAGTGGCTGGTGTGCGTCTGCAAGGGCGTCGTTTGTTCGGTATTGATCACCGTGAAATTGTTGCTGCCATGACTGTAAACTATTGTTTCGCCACCGGGCGGCAAGCCAGGGAATGGACACACATCCAGCGACATCGCACCAGCTTCAACGGGCGGCCAGTGCCGCATGCTATGTCCATCCAAGGGCCAACCAGATGGCGAACCTGCACTTCAACTCTTAGGCGTCGGAGAGGTCGTCAGGATCTCGGCACAGGCGCGCGCCACGTCCGAATCGGCGGCCTTGCTGCCGGGCATGGTCGCAAAGCCGCTCTTCTCGATGACGCTGGCGCGGTCCCACGAACTGGTCTTGATCAGGGCATCGGTTTTGACCATCGCGTCGGGCTGGCCACGAAACCGTTCGGCACAGATCGGCGCCAACGCTGCCACCGTGGCATCGTGGGCCGCGGCAGTGGCACTCCTGGTCGAGGAACCGCCGGTCACCCAGCCACCCCAGCTGAAACCGATGATGGCGAGCGCAACGGCGCCCAGAAACGCGCCCCGTAGGTAGGCGCTGGTATTTTGCGGAATTGTCATGGCATGTCCTTTCAGGCCGTGCGTGGCCTCGGTGCGTATGCAACAGGTGCAACCAGCGTTCCGCAGGATCAGGCGGATTCGGAAGCAGACCGGATGGAACAACGCCGGTCCTTTCCGCTTCTCGCGGCTGCATCTCGCATTTTGGCGGGAGCGCTCGTCTCTCTCGGCCATCGCTGCCAGAATCTCAGGCGATGATTGAGAACTCTACACGTAGCGCGGGTCCGATACTGTTCCAAATTGGACAACGCCATGCGCGTCGCGACAACGACCCGCTCTGCAGCAGGCGGGGCGCTTCCTGAAAGGAGAACGTCGTACGAGCTGTCTACAGGCCGGCCGGCCCCAATCATGCCGAGGATGAGCTTGCGGTGCGCGGTTCAGGCTGCGCGACCATGTGGACTTCATTCTTCACGGCAAGCTGACCGGTCCTCGATACCGAGGCGGGTAAGGCCAGTTTCGGTGAGGTTCAATTCGTCGCGTACGTCGGCGACCAGACCCATCGACAGAAGCAATTGCCGGTGCCTGCTTGATATTTGTTGCCTCGAATTGGACCTTAGCCGACGCAACGAGGCAAATTCGTGCCAGCTCAGCAACGCCCTGTTGTTGCGGTCCATGTTCATTCCCCTGCGATATGGATGCCCCTTGAAGGTAAGACGAATGAAGGCCCTTGCCTGTCTCAAAGAAGACTCTCCAGAAGATATCTGACAGGAGTACCCATTGCCTCGGCGCACACGCGCCCAACGAGATGACCGTCCAGGCGGGGCTCACCTCCAACGGCAAACCGCTCGTGGAAAGTCGGCGGCATGGGCAACTTCCAACCCTCGCACGGCGTTAGGTAAGTCGAAAGGCGGCCATTCCAGCAACCCGCGAATCACGAGCAGCCATGGCGGCCAGCGCCAGTTCATTTCGACGATCAGGACGTGCAGCGCGGGGCCGCATTCATCGTGAGCATGCTGGTAGGTCCTCAATCGCCGCGCCAGATTTGATGCAGTGGCCAATCTGGTCCGGTGTTTTGGACTCGGGGGATCTCCGCTTTTGAGCCACTCAACAAGGTGGTCTTCATGTCCAAGAAAATGATGCGTTCGACCCTGATCCTGCTCGCGTTCCTGAGCATCGCACCGCTTCTGGCCGCTTGTCATACCACGGCGGGAGCGGGTCAGGACATCTCCAAGACGGGCCAGGCCATAACGAGAAGCGCCAACAGCGCCACACCCCGATAGACGCCATCGCTGCGTCGCTCAGCCCGTCCCTTCCAACATCGCTCACGGGATATTGTAAACTGACATCTCGTCCGCAATGCCGCGTAGCGCTGTGCGCCTGATCGTCGGCTCCAGGCGTGCGGCGGCCAGCACTGCTGAGGCCTGGGCGTTCTCAATCACCTTTCTCGTGGCAACGATCGAGCGCGAGTCCGCGAGCCCCTGCACCCGCGACGCGATATTGACGGTTTGGCCAAAATAGTCCTGCTGGTCGTTGACGTTTACAGCGAGGCATGGCCCC
>DATJJM010000159.1:0-3304 GCA_035492535.1 Acetobacteraceae bacterium
TAGGGATCACCATCCCGCATATACAGATGTGGTGCATCGATCGCGAACAGATCCAGCCCCGCGGACTTCGCCGCGATCAGCCGCGCCTCGCCGCCGAACAGGTCGAAACGCGCCACCGCCACACCGCCCTCGAGCGCGTGCAGCACCGCCGGATAGCCCGGCACCAGAGTCCGCACCACGACATCCTCCGCGGCGAGCGCCCCCGGCAGCGCGCCTGCCACATCGGCGAGGCCGCCGGTCTTGATCAACGGAAAGACCTCGGAAACGACGGTCAGAATCTGGATCGTCATAGATCCAGTTTGTCGAGCATCGCCTGCGTGATCAGCGTCACGCCCTGCGCGGTACGGCGGAAGCGCCGTGCGTCCGCCACGGGGTCATCGCCCACCTGCAGCCCCTCCGGGATGATCACGCCCCGATCGACAATGACATTCCGTAACCGCGCGCCGCGTCCGATCGACACATCAGGCAGCACCACGGAACTGTCTATGTGTGAATAGGAATGCATGTGCACCCGCGTGAACAGCAGCGATCGCCGCAGCGATGCGCCCGAAATGATGCAACCGCCCGACACCAGCGAACTCACCGCCTGGCCGCGCCGCCCATCAACGTCATGCACGAATTTCGCCGGCGGCGTGACCTCGCCATAGGTCCATATCGGCCAATCGCTGTCGTACAGATCGAGCGCCGGGATCACCTCGGTCAAGTCGATATTCGCCTGCCAGTAGGCATCCAGTGTCCCTACATCGCGCCAATACGCCTCGGCCTCGAAACCGGACCGCACGCAGGACTCGGTGAACCGATGCGCCAGCGCCTTCCCGTGCTTCACCAGGTACGGAATGATGTCCTTGCCGAAATCCCTGCTCGAATTCGGATCGTCCGCATCGCGGCGGAGCTGGTCGAACAGGAATTTCGTGGCAAACACGTAGATCCCCATCGACGCCAGCGCCTTGTCCGGCTTGTCGGGCATCCCAGGCGGATCCTTCGGCTTCTCCAGGAACGACAGGATCCGGTCCGTGCCATCCACCGCCATGACGCCAAAGCCGACAGCTTCCTCGCGAGGCACCTCGATGCAGCCGACGGTCACGTCGGCTTCGCGATCGTGGTGCATCTGCAGCATCGGTTCGTAGTCCATCTTGTAGATATGATCGCCGGCCAGGATGATGATGTGGTCCGGCGCATAGCTCTCGATGATGTCGATGTTCTGATACACCGCATCGGCGGTGCCTTCGTACCACGCAGTCTCCGACACACGCTGCGACGCCGGCAGGATGTCGAAGCTCTCGTTGCGCTCCACGCGGAAGAAGTTCCAGCCGCGTTGCAGGTGCCGGATCAGGCTGTGCGCCTTGTACTGCGTCGCCACTCCGATCCGCCGGATCCCCGAATTCAGCGCATTCGACAGCGCGAAGTCGATGATGCGCGACTTGCAGCCGAAGAACACTGCGGGTTTGGCGCGCCGGTCGGTCATCTCCATCAATCGGCTGCCACGGCCGCCAGCCAGCACATAGGCCATCGTCGTACGCGAGATCGGTCCGGCTTTCGGGATGGCCAGCATGGGATCCTCAGGTGTTGGCGAGCTCCGTCAGGATACGGTCACGCGCAGCAATATCGCCGTCGTCATGCACCGGCTGGATGCAGACCTGCGTGGCGCCGGCTGCAAAGTGCGCGCGCAGCCCTTCGCGCACCTTGTCCGCCGTACCCCACAGGCACATCGCATCGATGAACCGGTCCGATCCGCCGTTTGCCACATCGGCTTCAGTGAAACCGATCCGCAGCCAGTTGTTCCGGTAGTTGTCGAGCACCAGATACCGCGACAGTTCTTTCCGACCGAGCGCTCGCGCCTTGGCCGGATCGGTTTCCAGCGTCACCTTCTGCTCGGCGACAAGCCACTTGCCGGGTCCAAGGATGCGGGCCGCCTCCGCGGTATGGTGCGGCGTGGTGTTATACGGCAACGCGCCTCGCGTATGCGTCGCCGACAGCTTCAGCATCAGCGGCCCCAGCGCGGCGATTGCCAGCGGCCAGTCTTCCGACTCGGCTTCGCCTTTGGTGATGCCCTCCAGATAGGCGCGCATCGCCGGCACCGGCTTCTGGTAGGTGTGGCCCCGGATGCCCTCGACCATCGGCACATGCGACACGCCGAGGCCAAGGATGAACCGATCGCCATACAGGTCCCGCAGCGACAGCAGCCCACGCCGTGCGGTGAACGCATCGCGCGCGTAGATCGACGCGATCGAACTGCCCATCTTCAGTTTCGTCGTGTGCTGAAGCATGAACCCGGCGACCGACAATGACTCATAGCCGCGCGATTCCGGATACCACAGCGTATCGTAGCCCAGCCGCTCGACCGTCTGCACAAATGTCTTGATCTGCTGCGGACCGCCCAGCTTGTCCGTCGAATACCACGCACCCAATCGACCGAGCTGCATCAGACCACCCCCGCCTTCCGGAATCCCGCTATATCCGCGCTGCTATACCCCAACTCCCCCAGCACCTCCTCGGTGTGTTCGCCGAACCGCGGTGGCGGCCTGTCCACACGAGGCCCGTCATGCGCGAACTTGAACGCCGCCACCGGCACAGTGAACGAACCGTCGATGCCCGCGACGCTCTCGTGCCGATGCAGCACGCCGCGCGAGGCAATCTGCGGATCCGCCAGCGCCTCGCCCATCGTCCGCACGCGAGACGCCGGCACATGCCGCTCCTGCAACCACGCCTCCCACTCCGCCGCGCTGCGTGTCAGCAGGATCTCGCTCAACACCTTCTCTTCGCGCTCATGGTCCGCCAGCCGCTCGTCGTTGGTGCGCTTGATCATCTCGGGATGCTCCAGCACGGTCCATAACCGTTTCTGCTGCCGGAGATTGGACGCTCCGAGCATCACCATCCCATCCCTGGTCTGATACGCCATGCTCGTCGCATGCGGCATCCGGTTTCCGGACGGCTTCGGATGATGCCCGTTCCGCAAATACCCCGTGACGTGCGAAGCCATCAGGATCATCGCCACGTCCAGCATCGCCATATCCACGCGCTGCCCCTGCCCGGTGCGTTCCCGCTGGAACAGCGCCGCCGACAGCGCGAACGCGCCCATCGTCCCGGTCGAGTAGTCGATCGCCGGCGCGCCGATCTTCACCGGGTTCGCCGCCGGCGTTCCGGTCATCGCCATGATCCCCGACGTGGACTGGATCACATGGTCGTACGCCGTCTGCTCGCGCCGCGGCCCACCCTGCCCGAACGCCGAGAACGACGCGTAGATCAATTTCGGATTGATCTTCCGCATGTCCTCATAGCCGAGGCCCAGAGCCTCGAACGCGCC
>DATJJM010000160.1:0-2393 GCA_035492535.1 Acetobacteraceae bacterium
TCGCGCACATAGGCGTCCTCGTCGCGGGCGCGCGCGAACAGCTTGACGGTGACGATGTTGGTGTAAGTGTCGA
Organism: Acetobacteraceae bacterium; assembly: GCA_035492535.1. Taxonomy (GTDB): domain Bacteria; phylum Pseudomonadota; class Alphaproteobacteria; order Acetobacterales; family Acetobacteraceae; genus JAMXLO01. The sequence goes on from DATJJM010000160.1 coordinate 74, forward strand.
CGATGCGCCCGGTGAGCAGCGAGCGCGTCTCCGACATCACCTTGGAGCCGTCGCGCATGCGCGGCACGAAATAGCGCAGCATGGCGATGTAGCCGGCGAACCACAGCAGCACCGGCACGGCCAGCCACGGATTGGCCGAGGCCAGCAGCAGGATAGCGCTGGTGCCGTAGATCAGGATGAACCACACCGCGGTGAGCAGCGACACCAGGCTCTCGCGGATCGCCGGGCCGGTCTGCATGACGCGCGTGGCGATGCGGCCGGCAAAATCGTTCTGGAAGAAGGCCCAGGATTGCCGGGCCACGTGCCAGTGGTTCTGCCAGCGGATGCGGTTCGAGACGTTGGCGGCGATCGCCTGGTTCATGACGAGGTGCTGCGTCGTGAACACCAGCGGCCGCACGAGGACCAGCACCGCGGCCATGCCGGCGAGCATCATCCAGTGCTCGGCGAACACGGTCGCCGGATCGGACTTCGACACCAGGGTGACGACCCGGCCGATGAACACCGGGATCAGGATGTCCAGCAGCGCCACGACGAAGCCGATGGCGAACAGCGCGATGAACAGCGCCTTGGCCTGGCGGACGAAGTACCAATAGAACGCGATCAGCCCGGGCGGCGGCTCCTGCTCGCCGGTCGGGGCTGTCGGGGTCAGGATCTTTTCAAAACGGGCGAACATCGGCCGAGCTCAGTGCGCAAAGGACCGTCGTGCCGGAACGGCACGCGGACCCGCTAGCGGTGGGAATCCGAGGTCTTTAGGAGCGCTTCGTGACCGCACCGTGGCGGTGATCCACAGCTTAACCTAGCGCAATGCGCCAGTTATTAAGGCATGGTGGAAGGGACCGGTCCAGCCTTGTCACCGGCTGAACCGGGGGCAATGGTGGTGGCGAAATCGACACCGAACAAGGCCACTATGAAGAAAGTCCAGCCCGGCGCGAACGCGAAGGCAAAAGCCGAGGGGGCGGCCGACGAGCGCGGCACGCAAGGCCGCCTCATGTTGGGCACGCTGGAGAAGTCCTTGCGCGTCCTGAGCGCGTTCGACAAGCATCAGCCGAACCTCGGGTTGCTCAAGATCGCGGCGGCCGCCAACATCGATGTCAGTTCGGCCCAGCGGATTGTTCACACGCTGACCCAGCTCGGATATCTGGACAAGAACAAGGATACGAAGCAGTACTCGGTCACGGTCAAATGCCTGAGCATCGGCCTTCATTTCCTCAGCACCAATTCTCTGATCGACAAGGCCAATCCCTATCTCGTTCATCTCAGCCAGGAGACCGACGAGACCATCAATCTGACGATGCTGGATGACGTGGACGTGGTCATCGTTGCCCGCGTCCTGAGCCGCCACATCCTGAATACGAGCGCGGTGATTGGCACACGGATGCCGGCGTTTTGTACCGCCCCGGGGATTGCCATTTTGTCGAAACTTCCGGAGGCGGACGCGGCCAAGATCCTGGACCGCTCCGATTTGCGTGCCTACACCAGGCGGACGGTCACCGATCGACGCCAGATCATGGCCAAGATCAGGAAGGCGGCGCGCGACGGTTATGCCACGGCGTTCGAAGAGTTCATGCAGAACGATGCCTCGATCGCCGCCGCCATCGTCGATGCCGAAGGGATGCCGCAGGGTGCGGTGAATATCGCTGCGCCCTATGCCACGTTGAAGGACGCGGACACCGTCAGGTTTTCGGCCCTGGTGACCCGTGCGGCGGCGGCGATGTTCGGCTAAAGACGAACATCGCGTCGTGCTGTGGCCGACTAGTGGATGGTGAATATCGGCTCGCCGAGAACGTCAAGGATAGGCTGAACGCCGAGACCGGCGCCGGCCACATTGCCGAGATAGTGGCCGTCGACGACTTCCGGCCCGCCAATCGCCGTTGCAAACGCCGTTTTGACGGTTGCGAATGTCGTACAGAGCAGAATGTTTTGCGGCGTCGAGTGTGCGAGCTGGGCGACAGCAGCCGCGGTGATATCGGTGCACGCCGTATCCTCAACGCAAGTCCGCACGCCGTTCTGGACGCAGAGATCGCGGATCGCGCGTGACCGGGTGAGCCCTCCGAATTTCGAGAGCTTGATGTTGATGCAGTCCATGGCCCCGTCGGCTATCGCGCGCTGCAAGGCCTGCATGGAATCGATCGACTCGTCGAGAACGAAGGGCGTCTTGAACCGGCGCCTGAGACTGAGGCATTCCTCGTAGGTGCGGCAGGGTTGCTCGATATACACATCGAGATGTTCGATCGCCCGCATAACGCGCGCCGCTTCGCTCAGTGTCCAGCCGCCATTGGCGTCGGCAACGATGGTGGCCTTGCCGCCAACCTCGTCGACG
>DATJJM010000161.1:0-22036 GCA_035492535.1 Acetobacteraceae bacterium
CGCCTTCATCGCCCGCTTCATCGGCGGCCACAACGTGCTGCCGACCGATCGAGGCCTGATTGCTGTGCGCGCCGATCGTTGCCGCATTGGCGCGGCGTCTGGCACAGCACCGTTCGTGTCAGGCCGCGTCGCTGCCGTGGAATACCAAGGCGCCATGGTGCGCGTTGCGCTGTCGATCGACGATGGCGAGGAAGTGTCGGCGCTGCTGCCCGACAACGATTTCTATGCCAAGCCGGTCGAACCAGGTGAAGCCGTCACCCTCACCTGGTCGGAACGCGACGTTCACATGCTGGCCTAGGCTGCTTCCGCCATTGCCGGCATCGGCCGCCGCTTGCGCGTGCCGATCGCTTTTTCGAACGCATGCGCCGCCTGGAACAGCAGCGGCTCCTGGAATGGCTTGGCGATAAGCTGCATGCCCACCGGCAGTCCGCCCGCGCCGAAACCCGTGGGCACCGTCATCGCCGGATAGCCGGTCAGATTGAATGGCATGGTCAGCGACGGCTTTTCCATCGTGCCCCATTTCGGCACTTCGGTGATGCGCGGAGCCTCGGCGGGTTGCGATGCCGATACCAGCAGGTCGAAGTTTGCCATCGCCGACTTCACCTCGAGGCACAGCGTGCGGCGGCGACGCAGGGCCTGCACGTAGTCGGTGCCGCGGATGAAAGCGCCGAGCGCAATGCGATCGCGGAACAGTTCGCCGTAGTCGTTGAAGCGTGTCTTCAGCCACGGCTCATGGATCGCATAGGCTTCCGACGACAGGATGATGGACCCGCACGCATGGTAGTCAGCCAGAGGCGACAGGGTCACGTCACTGACTTCGGCACCGAGATGCTCGAACACATCCAGCGCGTGATTGATCCCATGCAGCGTGGCCGGGCTGGCGGGATTGTCCGTCTCGAAGAAGTGCCGCACCACGCCGATGCGCAGGCCCTTCACGCCCTTGGCGATATCCGTCGTGAAGTCAGCAACCGGCCGATCGACGCTTGCGGGATCTTCCGCATCGTGGCCAGCCATCGCCTGCAACAGCAGCGCGCAGTCCTCCACCGTCCACGCCATCGGTCCAGCGTGGTCCATGCTGAACGACAGCGGCAGCACGCCAGCACGGCTCACCAGGCCGTAGGTCGGCTTGATGCCCGTGATGCCGCACAGCGCAGCAGGTCCGCGGATCGAACCGCCGGTATCGGACCCCGTCCCACCCAGCACCATGCCGGCCGCGACAGCCGCACCCGTGCCCGACGACGAGCCTGAGGTGAAATGGTCGGGGTTCCAGGGATTGCGCGCCGGCGGCCAGGGCACGTCGAACGACGGCCCACCCATCGCGAACTCATGCGTGGACAGCTTGCCCATCAGCACAGTGCCGGCCTTGGCCCATTTGCGCACCACGGTGCCGTCCCGCGTCGGCACGTTGTGCTCCAACACCTTGGAATGCCCCGTCGTGCGAATGCCGGCCGTGTTGTAGATATCCTTGTGTCCGATCGGAATGCCGTCGAGTGGACCGAGCGACTTGCCCTCCATCACCCGCGTCTCGGCCGCGCGTGCATCGGCCATCGCGCGATCGGGCGTCGGCAGGATGAAGGCGTGCAGCGTGTCATCGAGTTGCGTCACGCGGTCGAGGCATGCCTGCGTCAGCTCCACCGGCGACAGCTTCTTCTCCGCGATCAGCCGGGAGGCTTCGGCGATGGTCAGGATCTCTTCCATCACCGCACCTCCACGTTGAACATGTGGGCCGGTTCCAGTTCCACCGGCATCGGCGTGTTCACCCGCGCGATCATGGCCTCCATCATGCCGTACGCCTCGTGCAGCGTGTGCTTCTGCTCCGCGCTCAACGGCAGGCCGGTCTGCGCGACCATCACCTCAAAGTCGCTTTCGCTGACAGTGGTTTTCATGCCGACACCTCTTTCGCCATTATTGTCATTGCATCGACGGCCCGTACGCAGCGCAGCATCCCGCCGGTAGGCGAGAACGCCACCGGCACTTCGCCATGCGTGCACGCATCGACTGCGTAGCGGCAGCGCGGCGCAAACGCACAGCCTGGCGGCATGCTCGCAAGATTGGGCGGCGTCCCGGGGATCGTCTCCAGGACCTTGCCGCGCAGCCCGCCATGCACCGTGGATGCGAGCAGCCCCTGTGTATACGGATGCCTGGGCGAGCGCATGATCTCGCGCGTCGTGCCGGTCTCCACGAAGCGCCCGCCATACATCACGGCGATCCGGTCGGAGATTTCTGCTGCCGCGCCCACATCGTGGGTGACGAACACCACCGCCATCCCCAGCTCCTGCTGCAACTGCCGCAGTAGCAACAGGATCTGGATCTGCACCGTCACATCCAGCGCGGTGGTCGGCTCATCGGCCAGCAGCACGCTCGGCGAGCAGGCGAGCGCCAGCGCGATCATCGCGCGCTGCCGCATGCCGCCAGACATTTCGTGCGGATAATTCTTCAGGCGCCGGGCAGGGGAGGGGATCTTCACCCGGTCAAGCAGATCGAGTGCGCGTTGATTCGCCGTGCTGCGGCTGACGCCTTCATGCTGCACGATCGTTTCGGCGATCTGTGCGCCGATTGTATAGACGGGATCCAGTGCCGACATCGGCTCCTGGAAGATCATGGAAATCGCGCCACCGCGCAGCTTCGCAAGTTCCGACGGCGGCAGGCTCAGCACCTCCTTGCCGTCCAGCCACACCTCGCCGTTGGTCTCTGCGTAGTCCGGCAGCAGACCCATCAGCGCTTTCAGGCTCACGCTCTTGCCGGAGCCTGATTCGCCCAGGATGGTCAGCGTCTCGCCTCGTGCCAGAGAGAAGGACACGCCATTCACGGCCGCCACCTGACCGCTACGGCGGCGGAACTGCACTGTCAGATCATCGACACGCAAGATAGGTTGTTCGGGTGGCATGATGTCAGGCATGCAGCACCTGCTGGGCGTGAGGCAGGTGGCAGGCGACGCGATGGGTTCCTGTGTCGTCCACGCCATCCAGCGGTGCAGCCAGGGAGGGCACAAGTTCGGCGCAGATCGCCTGCGCAAAGGCACAGCGGGTGCGGAAGCGGCAGCCCGACGGTGGGTTGATCGGGTTCGGCGGATCGCCGGTCAGCGGCATTTCCGTCGTGCGGCGATCCGGATCCAATGTCGGCTTGGAGGCGAACAGTGCGCGTGTATAAGGATGGCGGGGACGCGAGTAGATCGCCTCCACCGGCCCGGTTTCCACCACGCGGCCGAGATACATCACCAGCACGCGGTCGCTGACATACTCCACAACATTCAGGTCGTGGCTGATGAACAGATAGGTGAGGTTGAACCGCTCCTTCAGTTCGGACAGCAGGTTCAGCACCTGCGCCTCGACTGATTTGTCGAGCGCGGAGACCGCCTCATCCAGGATCACCAGCCTGGGTTCCAGTGCCAGCGCACGGGCGATATTCACGCGCTGTCGCTGGCCGCCGGACAACTCATGTGGATACCGCCGTGCATACTGCCGCGGGTTGAGCCCGACTTGCGTGAGAAGTTCGTTGGCACGGTCCAGCGCCTCTTTCCCGCTGACGCCATGCATCCGGGGCGCATAGGCGATGCTCTCCGCTATCGTCATGCGCGGGTTCAGCGAAGAGTAGCTGTCCTGGAACACCATCTGCATCTGGCGACGCATGGCATTCACGGTGATGCCGTGACGCTCGCCGACCGGATCGCCGTCGAACACCACCTCGCCTGCATCCGGCTTGATCAGGTGCATCAGCAAGCGCGCCGTGGTCGACTTGCCGCAGCCCGATTCACCGACGATTCCCAACGTCTCGCCCTTGCGGACCGAGAAGGCGACATCGTCCACCGCCTGTACGGTCGCCACCTGGCGGTTCAGCAACCCGCCACGCACCGGAAAGTGCTTGCGCAGACCTTCCACCAGCAGCAGCGGCTGCGCCGGTCCGCCGCGATCCCGGGGATCCACGTCCATCACTTGTTCAGCCTCACATCCATGGCGGAGCGGAACCCATCGCTCATCAGGTTGAAACACATCGAGGTCAGGAAGATCATCACGCCCGGCAGTGCCGCCACGTAGGGCTGCACATAGATCGCCTGGCGCAGCGAATTCAGCATCAGCCCCCATTCGGCCTGTGGCGGCGTGACGCCCAACCCCAGAAACGACAGACCCGCGGACAGAATGATCGACACGCTGATCAGGCTGGTCGCGTACACCAGGATCGACCCCAGCACATTCGCCAGGACATGGTGCCGGATGATCTGCATCGTGGTGGTTCCCGACGCCCGCGCGGCCTCGACGAAGTCGAGTTGGCGCGCCTGCGTCGTCACGGTCTCGGAAATGCGCACCATCGGCGGAATGAACACCAGCGCCAGCGCGATCACCGAGTTCGACAGCCCGTTGCCCAGCAATCCGCAAATCGCAATCGCCAGCAGGATCGAGGGAAACGCGTAGAACACATCCATTGTGCGCATGATCAGCGTGCCAGGGAGCCCGCTGACATAGCCCGCAACGATCCCAAGAAAGCCGCCGACGACGAGCGAGATCATCACCGGCAGAATGCCGGCGAGCAGCGATAGCCGTCCGCCATAACAAAGCCGCGCCCACAGATCGCGGCCCGTTTCGTCCGTGCCCAGCCAATGCCCTGGCGTGCCGATCGGCTTCAACCGCATCATCACGCTGCCGGCATAAGGGTCGGCGCCTGCGACCAGGGGCGCTCCCAGTGAAATGAACACGATCAGCAGCAGGATGATCGTCACCGTGATGGTGACCGGATCGCGTGCCAGCCGCTGGCCCACGGCACGCCAGTAGCCAGGCGCGGGCGGTGCCTGCAGCGTCTCCTCTGACATTGTCAGTTGCCGCGTGACGAAATCGACAGTTGTTTGCGACATGGCCGGTTCCCTCAGCGCCGGATGCGTGGATCGATCGCCGCCTGCGCGATGTCCACGAACAGGTTCAGCACAACGAAGAATGAGGCGAGCACCAGAATGGTCGCCTGAAGCACCGGGATGTCCCGGCGGAAGATGGCCAGGTTCAGCAGATTGCCGGAGCCAGGCCAGTTGAACACGGTCTCCACCAGGATCGAGCCGCCAAGCAGATAGCCGAACTGCAAACCCATCAGCGCCAGAACTGGCGGCGCCGCGTTCTTGCAGACGTGGCGGATGACCGGCCAGCGCGTCAGACCCTTCGCGGTCAGCGCGCCCACGAATTCCTGGCCGAGTATCTCGAGCACCGTCGCGCGCACCAGCCGCCCGATCACCCCCATGGGGATCAGCGACAGGGTGATCACCGGCATGACGAGGTATTGCAGGCGTTGGTACAAGGGGAGTGAGTCATCGCCCATTCCCTGCGCCGGCAACCAGTCGTGCAGCACGGCGCAGACCATCACCAGCACGATCGCGAACCAGTAATGCGGCAGGCTGACGCCGGTGGTGGCAATGGCTGAGAACACCTTGTCGGCCCATCGCCCATGGAACATCGCGGCGAGCAGTCCGAACACCACGCCGAGCGTGAAGCCAAGAATGGCGGCAAGGATCGCCAGCACGAACGTGTTGCCCAGCGCGGTCATCAGCTGGCCCCACACCGGGGTCGCATTGAACACCGACAGGCCGAAATCGCCGCGGAATGCGCGTGCGAGCCAGAGCAGGTATTGCATATACAATGGCTGGTCGAAGCCGAACGCCTTCTTCATCTGCGCGATGACCTCGGGCGAGGCTTCCGGCGGCATCAGCAGGTCGATCGGGTTGCCTGGCACGATGTGGACCAGTCCGAAGACGACAAGTGATACGCCGAACAGGATCGGGATGGCCTGCAGGATACGGCGGGCGATGAATATCAGCACAGCGCGATGCTCCCCGTAGCGCAAATGCTGCACCGCAGCATCGACTGCCCATGATTAGCGCAGATCGGCCGCTTGTCCAGCGGGAATCTTCGGTCGAAATGCAGGCAAATGCATCTCAGATTGCCTCTTGCGCCTCATGGTGCGTTGCAGCATGATCGCGAAAACGGCAACGGGGTGGCTGTCATGCATAAACCACTGATCCATCCGGATGTGGTTCAACGGGCGCAGGAGCGTCGCGGAAAACTGCGTGTGTTCGATGCGCTGGTGCCGGAGCGCACAGCCCACGTGGTGGTGGATCTGCAAAATGGCTTCATGGCGCCCGGCGCCGTCGCCGAGATCGGCAATGCCCGCGAGATCGTGCCCCATGTGAACCGGATCAGCGCTGCGCTGCGGGCAGCAGGCGGACTGGTGGTTTACATCCAGAACACCTTCGACGATGTCGCCGTCCGCACCTGGTCGACGTTCTTCGATCACTTCTGCAGCCCCGCACGCCGCGCGCGCATGATCGAGGCCTTCACGCCCGGCGCCTTTGGCCACGCGATCTGGCCGGGGCTCGACGTGCTGCCGCAGGATCTGAAGGTCCAGAAGCGCCGCTTCGGCGCCTTTGCCCCCGGTTCATCGGACCTGCATGCGATTTTGCAGGAGCGTGGCATCGACACGCTGATCGTCACGGGCACCGCCACGCAGGTGTGCTGCGAGAGCACCGCGCGCGATGCGATGATGCTGAACTACAAAGTATTCTTCATTGCCGACGGCAACGCGACCTTCAACGATGACGAGCACAACGCCACGCTGTCGGCGATGGCGCATGCGTTCTGCGACGTGATCGATACCGACTCGATGGTGTCGATGATCGAGCATGTTGGCGCCGAAGCCGTGATGGCCTGACCCACCCTAAAATAGAGATCGGAGTGCGTGATGTTCACCAGGCGTGGTTTCATTTCTGCCGCCGCGGGCGCCGCGATTGTGCCCGGCTTGCAGGCGTCGGGCCATGCGGCCCCGGCACAGGTCCTGCGTATTGGCATGACGGCGGCGGACCTGCCCAGTACTCACGGCATTCCCAACAATGGCGGCGAGGGCTTTCGCTTCCTTGGCTATCCGGCGTACGATTCCGTCGTCAACTGGGATTTCACCCACACCGATAAGCTGGCCGACATCACGCCCGGCCTGTTCACCGCCTGGCATGCCGACGAGACCAATCCCTTGCGCTGGATCTGTACCGTGCGCGAGGGCGTGAAGTTCCACGATGGCTCGGACGTGAACGCCGATGCCATCATCTGGAACTTCCGCCGTATCTACGACGACAAGTCGCCGCAATACGACGCACCTGCCGCGCCGATCGTGCGGGCGACGGTGTCGATGATCACCAAATTCGAGAAGGCCGACGACAAAACGATCGTGCTGACCACACAGTATCCGTTCAGTTTCCTGCCTTATCTGCTGACCCGCATCCTGATCGTCAGCCCGACGCAGTGGGAAAAGGTTGGCAAGACCTGGGCCGCCTTCGCCAAGGAGCCGTCTGGCACCGGGCCGTTCAAGATCACCAAGGTGGTGCTCGGCCAGTATGCCGAGATGACGCGCAACGAGAACTACTGGGATAAGAACCGGATCCCGAAGCTGGACAAGCTGGTGGTGTACCCGATGCCGGAGGCCACGACGCGGGTTGCCGCGCTGCGGTCCGGGCAGGTGGACTGGATCGAGGTGCCGCCACCCGATGCGATCCCCTCACTGAAGGATGCCGGGGTCAACATCAGCCTGTGGCCGTATCCGCATACGTATCCCTATGCCCTGAGCTGTCTGGACAACTCAGCCTTCAAGGATGTGCGCGTGCGGCAGGCCATCAACTACGCGGTCGACCGTGAGGGGCTGTGCAAGCTGATCAACGGCACCGGGAAGCCAGCGTTCGGGCTGTATCCACCGGACAGCCCGTACTTCGGCAAACCGAAGAACCGCTACACCTATGATCCCGACAAGGCCAAGGCGCTGCTGAAGGAGGCAGGCTACGGCCCTGGCAAGCCAATGAAGGCGAAGATCATGATCTCGACGTCGGGGTCGGGCCAGATGGTGCCGCTGCCGATGAACGAGTTTATGCAGCAGAACTTCAAGGCTGTCGGCATGGACATCGATTTCGACGTGGTCGAATGGGGCACCATGCTGGTGGCGGTCCGCAACGCGCCGGACGCGCCCCAGTCGCACGGCGACCAGGGGATCAATATCAGCCTGAGCTTCACCGATCCGTCGTCGATGTTCCGCTATTACGCGATCAATAGCTTCTCGCCGACCAACTACAACTGGGGCCACTGGAGCAGCGAAGCCTGCACCGACCTGCTGAAGAAGGCGCAGGCGACCTTCGATCCGGCGGAGCAGATGAAGTTGCTGGTGGCGGCGCACGAGATCGTGGTGGACGAGGCCCCGTGGCTGTTCATCGTGCACGACCTCAACCCGCGCGCGCTGTCGAAGCACGTGACCGGCTTCCATCCAGCGCAATCCTGGTACCAGGACTTCACCCAGATCAGCATGACCTGAGGGCGTGCCGTTGATCTCGCGACGCGACCTGCTGATCGCTGGCGTGGGGGCGGTTGCCGCACCCGCGCTGCCGGCGATGGCCGCGGGACAGAAGATCCTGCGCATCGCCATGACCGCCGCGGATTTGCCGACGACGCATGGCATTCCGAACAACGGCTTCGAGGGCTTCCGCTTCCTTGGCTATCCGCCCTACGACGGGTTGGTGAACTGGGATCTGCGTCACAACAAGGACAAGGCCGCGGTGATCGAGCCAGGTCTTGCCACCGAATGGCACGCGGACGAAGCGAACCCGCTGCGTTGGATCTTCACCCTGCGCCAAGGGGTAACATTCCACGACGGCTCCCCCTTCACCGCCGATGCCGTGATGTGGAATTTCGGCCGCATCTACAACGACAAGTCGCCGCAATACGATGCTTCGTCGGCCCCGATCGTGCGCGCTGCCGTATCGATGGTCGACAGGTTCGAGAAGGCCGACGACAAGACAATCGTATTGACGACAAAATACCCGTTCAGCTTCCTGCCCTGGCTGCTGACCCGCGTGCTGATGGTCAGCCCGACGCAATGGGAGAAGGTGGGCAAGACCTGGGCGGCGTTCGGCAAGGAGCCCGTGGGCACCGGCCCCTTCCAGATCACCAAGGTCGTGCCCGGTCAATATGCCGAGATGTCCCGCAACGAGCACTACTGGGACACGCAGCGTATCCCACGCGTGGACAAGATGATCGTTTACCCGATGCCGGAAGCGACGACGCGGGTTGCCGCTCTGCGGTCCGGCCAGGTGGACTGGATCGAGGTGCCGGCACCGGACGCCATTCCGTCGCTGAAGGATGCCGGCTTTCAGATCAGCCTGTGGCCCTACCCCCATACCTATCCCTACGTGCTGAACTGCGAGGAAGGCTCGCCATTCCACGACGTCCGGGTGCGGCAGGCGATCAATTATGCGATCGACCGCGATAGCCTGTGCAAGCTGATCAACGGCACGGGCAAGCCTGCTGTAGGCCTGTATCCGCCGGACCATCCGTTCTTCGGCAGCCCAACGCAGCACTACACCTATGATCCAGCCAAGGCGACCTCGCTGCTGAAGGAGGCCGGCTATGGCCCTGACAAGCCGCTGAAGGCGAAGATCATGATCTCCACATCCGGCTCGGGGCAGATGCTGCCGATTCAGATGAACGAGTTCCTCCAGGCGAACTTCAAGGCGGTGAACGTCAACATCGACTTCGACGTGGTGGAATGGGGCACGATGACGGTGGCGATGCGCAACCCGCCCGGAAGTACGCCGACGCATGGCGTCGATGGCGTGAACAACAGCCTCAGTTGGGTCGATCCAGCCACGATGTTCCGCTACTACTGCACCGACAGCTTTTCACCCACCAACTATGACTGGGGGCATTTCTCCGATCCGAAAGCCGATGAGTATCTGCGCGGATCACTGCGGACCCTGGACCCCGCGGAGCAGACCAAGGATCTTGCCGCAGCACACAGCATCATCGTCGATCAGGCGGCCTGGCTGTTCATCGTACATGACTTGAACCCTCGCGCCCTGTCGAAAAAGGTGCTGGACTTCCATCCGGCACAGAGCTGGTTCCAGGACTTCACCCAGATAGATATGGCCTGAGGCAATGCGAATGTATCGACTGATGACGGCCGCGCTGGCGCTTGGCCTCGCAGCGGGGACGGCTTCGGCCACCGACCTGCGCATTGCCTTGCGCGACGATCCTGATGCGCTCGATCCGACGCTGGCGACCACTTACACCGGGCGTCAGGTGTTCGCCGCGATGTGCGACAAGCTGTTCGACATCGACCAGCACCTGCACATCGTGCCGCAGCTGGCCACCGGGTATGAATGGAGCGACCCGAAGACACTGGTGATCCATCTGCGCCAGGGCGTGAAGTTCCAGGACGGCACCACGATGGATGCCGATGCGGTGAAGCTGAGCCTGGAACGTCACCAGACCCTGGAAGGCAGCTTCCGCCGGCCGGAGGTGAGCCAGATGGATCATGTCGATGTGGTCGATCCGGCGACCGTGCGCGTGGTGCTGAAGTCGCCCTCATCGCCGTTTGTCGCGCAGCTGACCGATCGCGCCGGCATGATCCTGGCGCCTCAGGCGATCACCAAGGCGGGCAAGGATTTCGCCAGTCATCCCGTGTGCAGCGGACCCTTCAGTTACGTCGAGCGTGCGGCGCAGGATCACATCACACTGGCGAAGTTCCCCGGCTACTGGAACGCGGCCGCGATCCACTTTGATCGGGTCATCTACCTGACGATGCCTGACTCGTCGGTGCGGCTGGCGAACCTGAAGGCCGGCGCATTGGACATGGTGGAATATATCGTGCCGACGGATGCCAAGGCCGTGCAGGCCGATCCGAAGCTGAAGCTCGTGGTATCGGATGCGCTGGGCTACCACGGCCTGACCAATAACTTGACCAACGGGCCGGCGGCGAACACGCCTTATGGCAAGGACCCGCGCGTGCGCAAGGCGTTCGAGCTGTCGATCGATCGCAAGGCGCTGCTGAACGTGGTGTATAATGGGCTGTATCCGGCGTCGGCGCAGGCCATTCCGCCGGCATCGCCGTATTTCGACGAGGCGCTGCCACCCGCCGGCCGCGACATCGCCAAGGCGAAAGCGCTGCTGAAGGAGGCCGGCGTGACGCTGCCGGTGACGGTGACGCTCACCGTGGTGAACAGCCCGGACGCGATCCAGACCGGTGAGGTAATTCAGTCGATGGCTGCGGAGGCCGGATTCGAAGTGAAGCTCCGCGCGATGGAGGCGCGTGCGGCGCTCAACGCCAGTTTCCAGGGCGATTTCCAGACCGTGCTGCAATACTGGTCGGGCCGCATCGATCCCGACGGGAACATGTATTCGTTCCTGCATACCGGGGGGCCGCTGAACGAGGGCCACTACAGCAATGCGACGCTCGATTCACTGCTGGATCAGGCGCGCCAGGTCAGCGACGTGGCCGCGCGCAGGGCGATCTATGCCAAGGTCTGGGACATCGCCGGGCAGGATCTGCCCATCACCTATCTATGGTCATGGAAGAACATCGCCGGCATGTCGGCGAAGATCGATGGCTTCCAGCCGATTCCCGATGGTCTGATCCGTCTTCAGGGGCTGTCGATGAAACAGTGACGCCGCCAAGCGTCACGCGCCGAAGAAGCGCAGGAACCAATCCGCCACCTGCTCCGGTGCTTCCTCGTTGACATAGTGCCCGGTGGGGAGCGCCTCGCCACGCACGTCCTCGGCGCGTTGCCGCCAGATGCCGATGGGATCGGCGAACCGCTTGCCGACACTGCTGTTCTTGCCCCACAGCACAAGGATCGGCATCGCCAGCTTGCGGTGCAGATCCGCGGTATCCAGCTCGCAGTCGATCGTCGCCGCGGCGCGATAATCTCCGCACGAGCCGCGGATCGTTTTCTCGTTGAAGCAACGAACATATTCGGCCCAGATCTCCGGCGGAATGTGGTTCAGGTCAGCGGTCAGCTTCAGCAGCTTTTTGCGCATGAACCAGTCGGGATCGACCGCATTGAAGAACGTCTCGGGGAACGGCGACGGCTGCGCCATGAATGGCCAGTGCCAGCCGCTGATCGCCGCGTCCTTGTCCATCGCCGCCCACATATCCAGCGTCGGCACGATGTCGAGGATCGCCGCCTTCAGCACCTTCCCCGAATGATCCAGGCACATCCGGTGCACCGTTCGTCCGCCGCGATCGTGTCCCGCGACATAGAAGCGTTCAAAGCCCAGGGCCTGCATCACTTCCACCTGGTCCTGCGCCATCGCGCGGAACGAGTAGTTGGAGCTGTCCGGCTCCTCCGGCGGTGCCGAGCTGTCACCGTAGCCACGCAGATCGGCGGCCACCACGTGGAACTTGTCGGCGATGCGAGGCACCACCTTATGCCACGCCACGTGGGTCAGCGGATTGCCGTGCAGCAGCAGCAGCGGCGGCCCGCTGCCGCCATGTCGCAGGCGGATGCGCGCTCCCGATGTCTCGATGTCGGTCAGGGTGAAGCCGGGCATGATATCCATGGGTATGGCCTTGCTGGTGCGAAACGGTCCGCAACTATGCCATCATCCCGTGGCAACTCCGAATGATGGGGAACCGGAACCATGACGCTGCGGGCCAATGCCATACTTCTTCAGCTGCTGTTGCTGAGCATCGCAGCATGCTCTGGCCCCCCCGAAGTGCTGCTCGATACGCCGACCGGCGTTACACCCATCTATACGCCGACGCCGCAAGCGGCCATGCCGGGCGGAGCGATCGCGCCGCCACCAGGCATGATGCCGCCCCCACCTGTTCTGACGGGATCTCGCAACGGTTCCTATACCGGCACCGCTTTCCCGCTGGAAACCGGCGGCGGCCTCTGCATCAGCACGTTGACCGTCTCGGGCTTCCACGTGAACGGCAATGCCGTGAGGTTCGGCGGGTTCCGGGGGCGCATCGATCCAAATAACGGCCTTCAGATGATCTATGGCAACCGGTGGATCGTCGGTCAGTTCGAAGGACCGACATTCCACGGCCAGCTCGACGTGACTGGCAGTTTTGGTGCGCCTGGCTGCACGTATATGCTGAATTTGCAGCGCACTGCAGCGCGGTGAGAGAAGGGTCAGGGGAGCGCTGCTCCCCTGAAACCCCTCGCCAAAGGCAGAGCCTTTGGGATCCTATTGTTTGCTTGTGGTGAGGAGGGGGCCAATCGGGCCCCCCCGCTCACCACAGCCAAGGTAACGGGTTCTAAGGGCGCCGCCCTTAGCGGGGTTCCAAGGGGCTGGGCCCCTTGGCCTTGCTTCCCCCCCGCACGCAATTCAATGCGCTGCCCGCGCGGAACCAGTCCAGTTGCGCCGCGCTGTATGAATGCCGCAGAGACAGCACCTCGACCGAGCCGTCGGCATGTGTGATCCGGCATTCCACCGGCTTGCCGGGCGCCAGTGCGGTCAGACCTATCAGGCTGATCCGGTCGTCCTCCCGCATCCGTTCGTAGTCCGCAGGGTCATTGAACGTCAGCGCCAGCAGCCCCTGCTTCTTCAGATTCGATTCGTGGATGCGGGCGAAGCTGCGCGCGATCACGGCCGCGCCGCCCAGCAGGCGAGGGGACAACGCCGCGTGTTCGCGGCTGCTGCCCTCGCCGTAATTGGCATCGCCGACTACCACCCATTTCACGCCTGCCGCCTTGTAGGCCCGGGCAATTGCCGAGAACGCCATACCAGCCTCGCGCATCACAACGTTCGTGCCGTGACCCGCATCACCGGTGAACGCATTGATGGCGCCCATGAACATGTTGTCGCTGAAGCGGTCTAGGTGTCCGCGGAATCGTAGCCACGGCCCCGCAGGAGAAATGTGGTCTGTCGTCGTCTTCCCCTTCGTCTTCACCAGCACCGGCATGTCCACTAGGTCACGCCCATCCCAGGCGAGCCATGGTTCCATGCGCTGCAGGCGCTGGCTCTGCGGATCGATCGACAATGCGACATCGTGCCCGTCGTCCGGTGGCGCGACATAGGCGATGCGACCACGCTCAAACCCGTCGGCCGGCACGTCGGGCGCCTGCTGCGGCGGTTCCAGCATGAACGCCATCCCGTCGGCTCCGATCAGAGTATCGGTCAGTGGATTGAAGGAGAGCCGCCCCGCGGCCGCGAACGCCGTGACGATTTCCGGACTGGCGATGAAATTCATCGTCGTCGCCTGCCCATCGTTGCGGCGTGGAAAGTTCCGGTTGTAGGACGTGACGATCGTGTTGGGCGCGCGCGACGCATCCTCCGCCCGCCGCCACTGTCCGATGCACGGCCCGCACGCGTTGGCCAGCACCGTCGCGCCCATGTCGCGCAATGCCTCCATCTGGCCATCGCGTTCGAGCGTCGCGCGGATCTGCTCCGAACCCGGCGTCACCAGCAGAGGCGCGGCCGCACGCGCCCCGTGCCACTTGACCTGCGCCGCGACGTCGGCCGCACGGCTCATGTCCTCATAAGAGGAATTGGTGCAACTGCCGATCAGCGCCGTGTCGACGGTATCTACAAATCCATTGACGGGATCGGCCACCTCGGCGGCCAGGGCAGAGATTGGCCGTGCACGATCGGGCGTATGCGGACCTACCACATGCGGCTCCAGCCGTGACAGATCCAGTTCAACCACATGGTCATAATGGCGTTCAGGGTGCGCCTCGACTTCGGGGTCCGGCACCAGTAGCGCCATATGTTGTTCGATCAGCGGAATCAGCGCGCCCCGCCCCGTCGCGTGCAGATAGCGCAGCATGCGATCATCAGCCGGGAACATGGATGTGGTGGCGCCTAGTTCGGCCCCCATGTTGGTGATCGTCGCCTTCCCAGTGGCACTGATCGTGCGCGCGCCAGGTCCGATATACTCGACGATCGCGTTCGTGCCGCCGGACACTGTCAATTGGCCGGCGACGTACAGGATCACGTCCTTCGGCGCGGTCCACCGCCCGAGCTCGCCGGTGAGGTACACCGCGATGTGCCGTGGATACAGCAGCTCCCACGGCAGCCCCGCGATCACCTCCACCGCATCCGCACCGCCAACCCCGACCGCGCACGCCCCCAAACCACCTGCGTTCGGCGTGTGGGAGTCGGTGCCGATGATCATCGCGCCGGGAAACGCGTAATTCTCCAGCACCACCTGATGAATGATGCCGGCCCCCGGCTGCCAGAACCCGCAGCCGTATCTCGCGGCGGCCGAGCTGAGGAATTCATAGATCTCGCCGCTGTCCGCGAGCGAGGTTCGCAGATCGGCCTCGCCCCCTGCATTGGCCTGGATCAGATGGTCGCAGTGGATGGTCGTCGGCACGGCCACCCGCTCACGTCGCGTCTGCATGAATTGCAGCAGCCCGGTCTGGCCAAGCACATCCTGGAACACCACGCGATCGGGCCGAAGCTGCAGGTAGCTGTGCCCGGGCTCCAGTTCGCCTGCCGCGGGATCGTCCAGATGCCCCAGCACAACCTTGTCCGCCAGCGTCAGCGGCCGGCCGAGCCGCTGCCGCACCACCGCGAGGTTTCGCTCCATCCGCGTATACAGCGCCGCAACGCTCTCCGGCGTGGCTTCGACCGTCGCCATGGCCCGATCCTTTCCGCTCAGACATCGGCGCCCACGTAACGGCGTCTGGACCGTTGGTCGATAATATGAGAACAGCAAAATCCATATCGATTGGATATGGCATATGGAACTGCGCCACCTCCGCTACTTCGTCGCCGTCGCCGAGGAAGGCCACGTCACGCGCGCCGCCGAACGGCTTGGGATGCAGCAGCCGCCGCTCAGCCAGCAGATCCAGGCGCTGGAGCGCGAGCTTGCGGTCCAGCTTTTTCGCCGCAAGCCGCGCGGCGTCGACCTTACCGATGCGGGGCGCGCGCTGCTCGATGACGCGCGCGCCATCCTTGCCCATGTGGACCATGCCTTCGCTACCACGCGCCGCACCGCGCGCGGTGAGCAGGGCCGCATCGCCGTCGGCTTCACCAGTTCGGCGCCATTCCATCCGTTCGTGCCACGAGTGATCCGCGCCTTCCGCGAGGCCTATCCACTCGTCGCGTTGACCCTCGACGAAGGCGGCACCACCGAACTGATTGAAGATCTTCGCAGCGAACGCGTGGATGCGGCGTTCATTCGCACACCGGTCGCCGACCCAATGGGCATCACGGTCAATCCGCTGCTGGAGGAAGCGATGCTGGTGGCACTGCCTGCCACGCACGCGCTCGCTGCCGATGCCACGGAACTGCCGCTCGCCGCGCTCGCCGCCGAGACCTTCATCGTCTATCGCCGGCCCAGTGGCCCGGGTCTCTATGACGCGATCTTCGGCGCCTGCCACGCCGCCGGGTTCAGTCCCATCGTCGGCCAGGAAGCGCCACGTATCGTCTCCACGCTGAACCTGGTTGCTGCCGGCCTTGGCATTGCCATCGTGCCCGCGTCACTCGCCCGGATGCAGATGGACGGCGTTGTCTATCGGGCGCTCCGTTCCAGCGGCCAGCCGCGCGCCCCTCTTCTGCTCGCGACGCGCCGGGGTGATACTGGCGCGGTCGTCCGCCGCTTTCTGGATGTGGTCAAGCGGATGGCGCGGACCTTTCCGCGCACCGATCGCCTGGCAAGACCTCGGAGGTAACTCGCATGCGACCGATCAAAGGACCTTCTGTCTGGTACGCCGCCGAGATGCGCGACCGCGAGGCGGAATGGAGCTATCGCCTGGCGCCCGCCCATGTTGCCGAACTCGAGACCGCGTTGCGATCGGTGCAATCGCGGGGCCTGGATATCGCCGAGATCCGCCGCGAGGATTTTTCCCTCCCCACGCTCGGCCCTGTGCTGGAACGCCTGCGTGCCGAGGTCCTGGAGGGCCGTGGCTTCGTATTGTTGCGCGGCGTGCCGGTGCAGGACCGCCCGATTGGCGAAAGTGCCACGATCTATTGGGGCATCGGCAGCCATTTCGGGAGCGCGCGATCGCAGAATGCCCAGGGGCATCTGCTCGGCCATGTCTACGATCTTGGCGGCAGTAGCGCGGCCAATCCCAACATCCGCAGCTACGCCACCAACGAACGTCAGAACTTCCACATCGATCGCTGCGACGTCGTCGCCCTGCTGTGCCTGCGCCGCGCCAGGTCGGGCGGGCATTCGGCGATTGCCAGCTCGATGGCGCTGCACAACGTGATGCTGGAGCGCCGCCCCGACCTGCTGGGGCGTCTGTATCAGCCATTCCCCGTGGATCGCCGCGGCGAGGTGCCCGAAGGCAAGCTGCCGTTCTACGACGCGCCGGTGTTCAACGAGCACGCCGGGCGGCTCTCGGTGCTGTATTCACGTTTGCATATCGGCTCGTCGCAGCGTTTCCCCGAGGCGCGGCGGCTGTCGCCGGAGGATCTCGAGGCGCTGGACATGCTGGGCGAACTCGCCGGCGACGATGAACTTCGCCTGGACATGACATTCATGCCCGGCGACATCCAGTTCCTGCACAACCACACCATCCTGCACGCCCGCACGGGGTACGAGGACTGGCCGGAGCCGGAGCGCAAGCGGCACCTGCTGCGCCTTTGGATCGCGCCACCCGCCGCGCGCGAACTGCCGCCGGTTTTTGCCGAGTGCTATGGCGACATCACGCCGGGCGATCGCGGCGGCATCATCTGCAAGGGCACGCGCCTGCACGCGCCGCTGGCACCGGGATAGCCGCGATGGCGGCGCTGGTCTCGCGCCGCCAGTTTTTCGCGCGATGCGCCGCCACTGTTGCTGCCCCTGCGCGTGCCGCCGAACAGTGCATCATCAGCACGCAGGGCGGGCGGCGACTATGCCCGCCTGCTGCACGAGATCGCCGACGAACCAGCGCGCAGCGAAGATCTATGCTGGTCGCGCCCTGTCCCGTGGCAGCATCGATGTCTCGATCAATTTGGCGGCGGTGATCATCGCACCGTTGCTGCCGAGCAAGCCGAGCGGCGTGCCGCGTGCGGATGATCGGACGGTGCTCAACGGCATATTCTGGCGGCTGCGCACTGGCTCACCCTGGGCCGACATCCCCGAGCGCTCTCGCGGCCCTATGACGGAGGTATCCAAGCGATCGACAGTTCTTCGATCCGCGTCCATCAGCACCACGCCGAAGAGCAGTGAACAGCGCGGAGAGGAGCTAAGCGTCAAGGACGAATCGGGGGAAGCAGTGTGAGACGATTGGACCGAACGGCTCTTGCGCCGGGAAGAAACGGCTTTGTCGTAGCGATCGTGACCGCGCAGGTGCTCACCCAGATCGGCGCGTTCACCCTGCCTGCACTTCTTCCCGGATATATCGAGCGTTGGTCACTGTCGAAGACCGAAGCTGGCTGGCTGATCGGGATCTTTTTCGCCGCCTATGTGCCGGCGGTGCCGGTTCTGCTCGCGCTCACCGATCGGGTTCCGGCACGCAGGATCTACCTGATCGGCACCGGCCTCACAGCCCTTTCGCACTTCGGCTTTGCCATGCTAGCCGACGGGTTCTGGTCGGGCTTTCTAATGCGTGCGGTTGCCGGGATCGGTTGGGCGGGTGCCTACATGCCCGGTCTGAAAGCTATCGCCGAACCGCTGGAGGGTCCGGCGCAATCACGTGCCGTATCCTGGCATGCCGCCGGGGTCGGCATAGCCGGGGCGGTGTCTTTCGTCATTGCCGGGGTTGCCGATGCCCTGGGCGGCCCGAGTGCAGCTTTCCTGTTCGGCGCTGCGGCTGCCGCGGTGGCATTTGTCATCGCAGTGGTCGTCATGCCGGACACCCCGCCTCGTCGCGTGTCGGCAGCTGGCGCTCTGCTGGATTTCCGGCCTGTGTTTCGCAATCGCCGCGCCATGGCGTGGATCGTCGGCTACACAGTGCACACCTGGGAACTCGCTGCACTACGCGCCTGGGCAGTCACGTTCCTGACCGCCACCATTGCGCGGCTTGGCTCTCCCGCGTGGCTCCCCTCGCCCACCGCCCTTTTCACGCTCGCAGGTCTCGCCGGGGTCGCCTTCTCAGTCACAGGTAACGAGACGGCGCAGCGCTACGGCCGCAACCGGGTCGTGTTAGGAGCGATGCTGACTGCAGCCGCGCTGTCGCTCGCTGTCGGGTGGACAACGGACGTATCCGTAGCCCTCGCTATCGCGGCGGTGTTCCTGTGGAACATGGCGATCTACATCGACAGCTCCGCGCTCACTGCGGGCACGGTTCAAGCGGCTGATCCCCATTTGCGCGGCGCCACGATGGGACTGCATTCCATGTTGGGCTATGGGGGCGGTTTCATAGGCCCGCTCGGGGTCGGGATCGTGCTCGATACCTTCGGCGGGAACACCGAGATTGGCTGGGGGCTTGCATTCGGCCACATCGCCGTTGTCACTCTGATGGGCCTTTTCATATTGCGAAGGCTCGGCCGTACGGAACGGTGAAACCTGCTGTAAGGGCAAGTCGTCGGCGAATGGCTCGGCTCGGCGTAACGCTATCACCCATTCTGCCGAAATAGTGCTAGACTCAGACTAGATTCGCCCCTCCGCCAGCACCTGCCGGACTGCGCTCAGGTCGGGCGTCTCCAGCGCCGCATTGACCTTTCCCCGTTTTGGTGGACACGGGTTACGGCCTACGCGGCCGCTGCGAGCTGTTCCTTTCGCATTGGAGTCATATAGCCGATTGCCGAGTGCAAGCGGGGGCGATTGTAAAACCCTTCGCAGAATTTATCATCGCCCAGGCGTGCGCTCTACCCCGGACGCGGCCGTCGAAGATATCGATCGCAGCTGCACAGCGCACGACGACCCATCCAGGATACTTCGATCACGTATCGCTCGCTATTCAAGCGCGGCAACTTCACGCACACTGACTGGCATCAAACATCTGAACGGGGAGGAACAACGTCCATGCCGTTGACCAGTGATCTGCTCACGACCGCACTTTCGGCGGTCGCGTTCATTCCGTGCGCCATGGCCAGTGTCGCTCCCACGGCCGCACCGGCAGCCCGCCGTCGCGAGACTGTCATCAATGGCAAGCGCATCAAGACGGTGGACGTCCATGCGCATTGCATCGTCCCGGCGGCTGCGGCGGTGATCAATCATCCGCTGGAAGCGCCAGGGCTGCTGATGGACGATACCTCCACCCGCATCGCCGCTATGGATGCGCAGGGCATCGATGTGGAGGCTCTCAGCATCAATCCCTACTGGTATCGCGCCTCGCGCGATGCCGCGGCCGAACTCATCAAGGTGCAGAACGAGACGCTGATGCAGTTCGTCGCTGCCAAGCCGGACCGCTTCACTGCCTTCGCCACAGCGTCGCTCCAGCATCCTGACCTCGCGGCGGAGCAAGTGGAATACGCGGTCAAGAAACTTGGCTTCCGCGGCGTCGGCGTCGGTGGCAGCGTTGCCGGCGAAGAGCTCGCCAATCCCCGCTTCCATCCCTTCTGGGCCAAATGCGAGGAACTCGGCGTGCTGGTGTTCATGCATCCGCTCGGGACGCGCGAACTGGAGCCTTCGGGCCGTCTCGCCGGCAGCGGCCTGCTGACCAACACGATCGGCAATCCGCTGGAGACCACGATCGCGCTGTCGCACCTGATCTTCGAGGGCACGCTCGATCGCTTCCCCGGCCTGAAGATCTGCGCCGCACATGGCGGCGGCTTCCTGCCCAGCTATGCCAACCGCTCGGACGCCGTCATCCGTTGCTTCCCGGACCGGGTCGGCCCGCTGCCGAAGAAGACGCCTACGTCCTATCTGCGGGATGGCCAGCTCTTCTTCGACACGATCGTGTTCACGCCGGAGGCCCTGCGTCATCTGATCGCGGAAACCGGTTCCGGCCAGATCATGATCGGCACCGACTACCCGTTCCCCTGGACCAGCACCGAGGTGGATCTCGTGCTGAACACGCCAGGACTGTCGGATGACGAGCGAATCGCCATCCTCGGTGGCACCGCGGCGCGGCTGCTCGGCATCCCGACCTGACCGGTACGGGGCCGCGCAGCGCTCTGAATGGGCTACGGCCGAGCTGGGATGAGGCTCTCCAGCGCGTCGGCCACGGTGCCGAAGCGGCAGCTTCGTCCGATCAATGGTTGGACCACGATTTCGCTGGCAGCCCGCCAGAGAATCCAGCGGCGGAGCTGGCTGTCCTTTGCGTAGAACGCAACGACCTCCTCGTACTCCTCGCCCTCGACACAATGGTCGAGCTCAACCACCATGTGCACGTCATGAAATTCTGCCCATCCTTGGAGCAGCATCAGATCGGCGATTTCGAACGCAAAACCCATGGGCACATTCGGCGTGATCAGCGGCACGGGCATCGGGGAGCTCCTGGGAAGGCAATTGACTTCACATACCCGTGATCTAGGCCATCACGAAGGCGTGAATGCAAGTATTGAAATTGAGATTCTGTCGATTGCTGAGTCAGATCATTAGCGTTCCGAACAGGCGCTTGATGAAGATTGCGCAACCGCCTGAATCTACGGCAGGATTGAGCGCCTGAATTACTACGAAGTCGATATGATAATGCTTACGCAATCGCGACGTGATTGGCTCGCTCCCGTCACGGAGCGGGCGCTGAATGAAATTCCGCTCACGCAGCCGGCATCTGAGGGGCGCCGTTTACGTGGATTGCCAGGATATCGCAGACCGTCTGATTGAGAGGAGTCGGCACGCCGGCCGTCCTGCCGAGGGCAACGACAGCGCCGCTCAACCATGGCAATTCGAGCCGATTCCCCCTTATGAGGTCTCCTGCCATCGACGCCGTCATTTCGGGCGGCAGGGCTTCGATGAACGTCTTCCGCCGTTCCACGAAGTCGCGGGGCAACGCAACGCCGAGCGCCTGGCCGACGGCGACCACCTCCCGCATGACTTCGAGCAGGAATGCGAACGCCCGAGGATTGGCACGGATCGGACCAATGCTTGAGCGCATGCATGCCGTGCATGCCGCCATCGGCACCAGGAACGCGAACTTCTCCCAGGTCGCCAGATTGATGTCGGCGGGGATCTCCGCGTCGATGCCTGCGGCGGTACAGGCGGCCAACAGGGCCTCCACCCGTTGGCTGCGGCGGTTGTCGAACTCGCCGAAGATCAGCTTCGCCATCGTGCCGGTATGCGCGATCACGCCTGGGCTTTTGATCACGACGCCAATCTGGCCGACCCCGCCGATCGCCGCATCGCGTCCGAGCACCTGGGTCAGCACGTCGTCCTTGCTGACGCCGTTCTGGAACGAGACCACGGCAGTGCCTGGCCGTACCAATGGCCTGATCGCTGCCGCTGCAGCCTCGGTGTCCCACAGCTTCACCGCGACGATCACCAC
>DATJJM010000162.1:0-3754 GCA_035492535.1 Acetobacteraceae bacterium
ATGCTGATGGCGATCACCATCCTGGGTGCGTATATCCGCCGCCAGCGCACCGGCCAGGGCGAGCATCTCCAGCTCGCGATGCAGGACGCTATCCTGCACTATATCCGCAATTCCTTCACCTACATGGAACGTACCGGCAAGGCGGCGCCACGCGCCGGTTCCAAGACGGTGGGTGGCGGCAATCCGCCGATTGGCGTGTATCCGTGCAAGGGTGGCGGCCCCAATGACTACGTTTATATCTACTGTAGCCGCGCCAATCCCGAACACTGGAACCGGCTGCTGAAGGTGATGGGCCGCGAGGACCTGATCGGTGATCCGAATTACGACTCGCCGGACGCACGCACCGAGCATCGCGAGGAAGTCGATGCCATCGTGGCCAACTGGACGAAGCAGCACGACAAGCATGAGGCGATGCGGCTGGTCAGCGCCGCGACCATCCCATCGGGCGCCGTGATGGACACGATGGAGCTTGCCAACGACAAGACGTTCGAGCAACGCGGCATCCGCCAGGTGATGCACCATCCGCAGGTTGGCGATTACACGATGAGCGGCTGGCCAGTACGGTTCTCCGGCAAAACCCCGCCGATCAAGGCGGCGCCTCTGCTGGGACAGCACAATGCCGAAGTGCTGGCCGATTGGCTGGAGATGGACGACGCCAGCATCGGTGGGCTGAAGACCGGTTCGGTGATTGGCGGATGAACCGTCAATACTGCGTCGTGCAGGATGAAGGCCGGGTTCGCATCGTCACACTGAACCGACCGGAAGTCCTGAATGCGCTGCATGCCGACGCCAACGACGAACTCGCCGCCGTGTGGGACGAGTTCGCTGCGCGTGATGATCTCTGGGTGGGGATCATCACGGGCGCCGGCGAACGCGCCTTCTCCGCCGGCAACGATTTGAAGGTGCAGGCCGCAGGTCGCCGCCGTCCCAACGGACCCAACGGCTTTGCCGGCATCACCCATCGCTTCAACCTGGACAAGCCGATCATCGCGGCGGTGAACGGGTGGGCGATGGGCGGCGGGTTCGAAACGGCGCTCGCCTGCGACATCATCATCGCCGCAGAGAACGCGCTGTTCGCGCTGCCCGAACCGCGCGTGGGATTGATCGCAGGTGGCGGCGGTGTGCATCGTCTGCCGCGGATGATCCCGCGCAAGAAGGCGATGGGCATGATCCTGACCGGCCGCCGAGTCTCCGCGCGCGAAGGCTTCGAACTAGGCTTCGTGACGGAAGTGGTGCCGCAAGGCCAGGCGCTTGAGGCCGCGAAGAAGTGGGCGGCGCAGATCCTGGAATGCTCACCCAAAGCGGTGCGCGCATCGAAGCAGGCGACGTATCGCGGCCTGGACGAGCCCTCGCTGGAAAAGGCGATGCGCACTGTCTATCCGGCGCAACAGGAAAACATCGAAAGCCAGGACTACATCGAAGGTCCCAAGGCATTCGCGGAAAAACGCAAGCCGGACTGGCAGAACAAGTGATGCATTCGCGGTTGCTCGGATTTGCTATCTGACAATTTGTGTTCTAAAAAGATGTGATCAGCTTTGCGTGGGTGGCAACGAGGTGTGATGCACGTCACACCTCGACAGTGTATCATATTGTAACGCTCCCCTTCCGGACGGTGCAATCCGATGCCTCGGGGAATCTGGCGCCGCAACCGGTGCGTATTGCCATCGCAGAAAGGAAGAACCATGTCCTCGCAAGGCAGTCACCACGGTCATTCGTTCCAACGCGGTCTGCTGGAAGGTATTCAGCGGACCACCGAGTTTGGCCGCTTCGGCCGGCTATTCCCGCAATTGAAGCCACTGGTCGCCAACAGCGATGCGCTGAAGTCGCTGGCGGACACGATGCGTGACGATGCTGCGACATCAGCCCTGACGTCCGACAATCAGAACATCCCCGCCGGCTACACCTATCTCGGCCAGTTCATCGATCATGACATCACGCTCGATGTCACGCCTCTGGGCGCGATTGAAAACGACCCGTCCGCAGTCGTCGACTTTCGCACACCACGCCTGGACCTCGACTCTGTTTACGGCAATGGTCCGACCGCGACGCCGAACCTCTACGACCGCCTCAATCCGAATAAGCTGGCGGTAGGACGATGCGGCCCAGGCGGCGCCGGTGATGCCAAGGTCAAACCCGGCCTCCCGAACGATCTGTTGCGGAGCCGGGAGGGGATGGCGTTGATCGGCGATCCTCGCAACGACGAGAACCTGCTCGTCGCACAGACTCACCTTGCCTTCATCAAGTTCCATAACGCCGTCGTCGATCGCATCGTCGCCGCCGGCAACGTGCCATCGAACATCTTCGATACGGCGAGACAGCAGGTGCTATGGCATTACCAGTGGATCGTCCTGAACGACTTCCTGGATCGCATCGTCGATTTCAACGATGTTCAGGACGTGCTGACCAATGGCCGCAAATTCTTCAAATACGAGCAGTGCAGCGCGTTCAAAGTCCCGTTCATGCCGGTCGAATTCAGTGCCGCAGCCTATCGGCTGGGCCATTCGATGGTGCGGGAAAAATACAGTCACAATCGCGCCTTCAATGACACCGGCTTCAACCTGTTGTTCCACTTCACCGCGCTTTCGGGCGGCATCGTCGGCGACCTGTTGCCTGCGGATCAGGACGCCAACAAGAAACTCGCAGAGCAACTGAAGCTGCTGCTGCCATTCGTGGTGGACAAGCTCCCGGGGGACTGGGCGATTGATTGGCATCGCTTCTACGAACTGGGCCAGCCGAAACCGCCGCCTGCTGGTGCTGGCAGTCAGGACAACAAGTTCCGCCTCAACCTCAGCCGCAACATCGACCCGTACCTTGCGCCCATCCTGCACAACCTGCCGGGCGGCGGAGGCAGCCTGCCGTTCCGCAACCTGTCGCGTGGCATCCAGCTCGGCCTGCCTAGCGGACAGGATGTAGCGGCGGCCATGAACATCCGACCACTCTCTCCCGAGGAGATCACGCGCAGCGGGCCCGATGGCGCCAAGGCTCATGAGCTGGGCTTGGATGTTGCGACACCACTTTGGTACTACATCCTGAAGGAAGCGCAGATTCGGGGTGAAGGCCATCGCCTGGACGGTGTGGGCAGCCGCATCTTGGCCGAAGTCTTCATTGGGCTTTTGCAGGCCGACAAGGAATCGTTCCTCAGCCAGCAACCGGCTTGGAAGCCGACGCTCCCGGCGGCGCAGCCGGGGACATTCACCATGCCGGACCTGCTGCGGTTCGTTAACGACCTGGATCCAATCAACGAGGCCTCGACGTTCGGCTGATCGCGATCGACCCCGCTTCGTCACCGTCTTTGTCGGACATGCAGCCTGGGTAGCCCCCAGGCTGCATTGCCTATAACCTGCCCGTCGCGACAAGCGACCCGACAACGGCAGGAGGAAGCGATGCGTATCCACAATCTCTATTGCGATGCCAACGGCGAATCGCACTGGCGCGATGTCGAGGTGCAGTGGGTGGAGGAGCGCAACTTCTCCAAGCTGTCCGCCCGCCTGCCGGCCACCGGCATCATCTTCCGCGAGACCGGTGGCGACTACGACCTGTCCTGGCATCCGGCCCCGCGCCGGCAGTACATCATCAACCTTGACGGCGGGGTGCAGATCACGGCAAGCGACGGCGAGGCGCGCGTGATCAATGCCGGCGAGGTTGTCCTGGTGGAGGACATCACCGGCAAGGGTCATCTGTCGAAGTCGGTCGGCGGCAAGATGCGACGCTCGATCTTCGTTCCGATTGAATAGGGGGTACTCATGAAGCTGGC
>DATJJM010000163.1:0-6033 GCA_035492535.1 Acetobacteraceae bacterium
GACAACGTCTCCTCGGGCAGCCAGCAGCTATCGGCGAGCGCGGAGCAGCTTTCGCAGGGCGCCACGGAACAGGCGTCCTCGGCCGAGGAAGCCTCCGCCTCGATGGAGGAGATGGCGGCCAACATCAAGCAGAACGCCGACAACGCCGCGCAGACCGAGAAGATCGCCCGGCAGTCGGCGACCGATGCGCAAAGCGGCGGCGAGGCGGTGACCCGCGCGGTGGCGGCCATGCAGACGATCGCCGAGAAGATCACCATCGTGCAGGAGATCGCGCGGCAGACCGACCTGCTGGCGCTGAACGCGGCGGTGGAGGCGGCGCGGGCGGGCGAGCACGGCAAGGGCTTCGCGGTGGTGGCGTCGGAAGTGCGCAAGCTCGCCGAACGCAGCCAGACGGCGGCGGCGGAGATCAGCACGATGTCGTCGCAGACGGTGAAGGTGGCGCGCGAGGCGGGCGAGATGCTGTCGCGGCTGGTGCCCGACATCAAGAAGACCGCCGAACTGGTGGCCGAGATCAGCGCGGCATGCCGCGAGCAGGACATCGGCGGGGACCAGATCAACCAGGCGATCCAGCAGCTCGACAAGGTGACGCAGCAGAATGCCAGCGCGTCGGAGGAGATGTCGGCCACATCGGAGGAACTGGCCGCGCAGTCCGAACAGCTCCAGGCCAGCATCGCGTATTTCCGGCTCGACACCTCGGGCGCTGCCAAGGCTGCTCGCCCCACGCATCCGGTCAAAGTGGAACCGCAGCCGGCGCGTCCCGCCCCGAAGCGGCCGTCTGCGCCACCGATCCAGGTGCGGGCCGCGGCGAAAAAGCCCGCACCGGGCCCCAAGCCTGCGCGCAACGGCCACGACAAGAACGGCTTCGCCCTCAACCTGAGCAGCAACGCCGGCGACGCGCACGACGCAGAATTCGTGAAATACTGACCGCGGGATGCCTCACGCCGCACCTGCCGGTCCCGCCGGCGGCATGGATCATCTGTCCCGCCGGGACTTCGACCGGCTCGCCCGATTCATCCACGGCTATAGCGGCATCAAGGTGCCCCCCGCCAAGAAGACGATGGTTGAGGGGCGCCTGCGCCGCCGCGTGGCAGCGAACCGCTTCCCCAGCCTGACCGACTACTGCCGCTTCCTGTTCGAGGAAGATGGGCTGGAAGCCGAAACGGTCCACCTGATCGATGTCA
This sequence comes from Acetobacteraceae bacterium, assembly GCA_035492535.1. Lineage (GTDB taxonomy): Bacteria > Pseudomonadota > Alphaproteobacteria > Acetobacterales > Acetobacteraceae > JAMXLO01. The sequence goes on from DATJJM010000163.1 coordinate 1,182, forward strand.
TCACGACGAACAAGACCGACTTCTTCCGGGAGCCCAACCATTTCCAGTTCCTGGCTGAGACGGCGGTGCCGCAATTGTTGGCCGCGAACCCGGTTGATGGAGACAACGTCATCAGGGTCTGGAGCACGGCCAGTTCGATCGGCGCCGAACCCTATACGCTGGCGATGGTCCTGCACGCGGCCAGCGACGAGCTCCGCCGGTTCCGGTTCAGCATCCTTGCCACCGATCTCTCTACCCAGGTCCTGCAGACCGCGGTGCAGGCCATCTATCCGCAAGCCTTGATCGCGCCGGTGCCCATGGACATGCGCAGGCGCTATCTGCTGCGGAGCCGCAATGCCGCGCGCGATGTGGTGCGGATCGCCCCCGAGATCCGGCGCCTGGTCCGCTTCGGACGGTTGAACCTGATGGACGAGGATTATCCGGTCGAGCAAGGCCTGGACATCATCTTCTGCCGCAACATCCTGATCTATTTCGATAAGCGCACGCAGCAATCGGTGCTCTCGAAACTATGCGGCCACCTGCGTCCGGGCGGATTCCTGTTTCTGGGCCATTCCGAATCCCTGGCTGGTCCGCAACTGCCGCTGTCACCTGTCGGACCCACGGTGTTCCGCCGTGACTAGCGCCGCTGCCCGCAAGGTCCGGGTGCTGATCGTCGACGATTCCGCCCTGGTCCGCCAAACCCTGACAGACATCCTGCAATCGGACCCCGGCATCGAGGTCATCGGCACGGCGAGCGACCCGTTCGCGGCGGCCAGGCGCATCCAGCAGGAGGTGCCCGATGTCATCACGCTGGATATCGAGATGCCGCGCATGGACGGCCTGACCTTCCTGCGCAAGATCATGGCGCAGCGGCCCGTGCCAGTGGTGATCTGCTCCTCCCTGGCGACATCCGGGACCGAAACCCTGGCCCAGGCCTGGGACGCCGGCGCGGTGGAGGTGATCGCCAAGCCGCGCGTCGACACCGCGCAGTTCCTGCAGGAATCGCGCATCCGCATCTGCGACGTCGTCAAGGCGGCGGCGCGCGTCAGGTTCGGCCGCGCCCAGGCGTCCGGCACGCCCGCCAACCGGATGCACGCTCCGGAGAAGAAGCTGACCGCGGATGCCGTGCTGCCGCCTCCCGTCGCCGGCCACGCCATGGCACGCACGACCGAGACCGTCGTCTGCATCGGCGCGTCCACCGGCGGCACGGAATCGCTGCGCGTGGTGCTGGAAGCCCTGCCGGCGGCCAGCCCGGGGATCGTCATCGTCCAGCACATGCCCGAGAAATTCACCGAAGCCTTCGCGCGTCGCCTGAACACGCTCTGCGCCGTGGAAGTGAAGGAAGCGGCGGACGGCGACACCGTGCTGCGCGGGCGCGTCCTGATCGCGCCGGGCGACCGCCACACGCTGCTGCAGCGCAGCGGCGCGCGCTATTTCGTCTCGGTCAAGGACGGCCCCTTGGTCTCGCGCCACCGCCCGTCCGTCGACGTGCTGTTCCGCTCCGCCGCCCGCTATGCCGGCGCCAATGCCCTGGGCATCATCATGACCGGGATGGGCGACGACGGCGCGCGCGGCCTGCTGGAGATGCGGCAGGCCGGCGCCGCCACGGTCGCGCAGGACGAAGCGACCTCGGTCGTGTTCGGCATGCCGAAGGAGGCGATCGCCCTCGGTGCAGCCGAACGGATCCTGCCGCTGGAGATGCTTGCAGGCGATATCATCAGGGCAGGCAATCGGTGACGGATGTCATGAAGCAAGTGTTCCTGGACCAGGGGCGCCTCTATTACAGCCGCGATCCCAGTATGGTGCGCACCGTGCTGGGGTCCTGCGTCTCGGTCTGCCTGCTCGACCGCCACGCCAGGGCAGGGGGGATGAACCACTATGTCCTGCCCGTCTGCAACGACGGGTCCGGCAGTCCGCGCTATGGCGACGCCGCGATCATCCGGCTGATCCAGGCGATGCACCGGCTTGGGTGCGATTGCAACGACCTGCGGGCGAAGATCTTCGGCGGCGCGGCGGTGCTGCCCTATGGCGTCGCGGAAGACACCGTCGGAGACCGCAACGTCGCGATCGCCGAGGCGCTGCTGGACCGCTACGGCATCCCCATCACGGCACGATGCACCGGCGGCGATGCGGGCATGATCGTGCGACTGCACATCACGACCGGCGACGTCATGGTTCGCTGCGTAACAAAATCGACAGAGACAACGGAGTACGCGCTGACATGAGCTCGACACTGGCGCGGCGAGACCTTGACGGATTGGCGGGCGCGCTCCGGTCGGTGTCCGCCTCGATCGAGGCACGTTTCCTGGAGGTCGGCAGCCACCTGACCGAAGCCACCGGCATCATCGAGACGCTGACAGGGACCTTCGATCGTCTCGCCGGCGACCTGCGAGGTGATGTACTGCGGGAGGCGACACAGCGCCTGACGCAGGTGATGACTGAGGTGGCCGCCATGGCGCACGGACAGGACGATGCCGGCGCCTCGTTCAACCGGCTGAAGGCGCTGGTCACGACCGTGCAGCAGCACGTCGCCAACATCGCCAAGTCCGTCCACGGCATCAGCATCCTGGCCATCAACGCTCGGATCGAAGCCGTTACAATCGGCGACACGGGCGTCGACTTCGTCGGTTTCACCACGCAGATCGGCAGGACGCTGGAGGTGGCGAAAGCCAAACTGGACGAGTTCACCCAGGAGCTCAATCAAGTCGGCGCTCAGCTCCGCACCGCTCATGCGGGCCAGGACGCGCTTGCCCAGCGCCAGGCCGCGGCGATCCGGTCCATCCCCGGCCGGCTGGCCGCCGGCATCGACGCCATCACCGAGCGCGGGCGCTGCGCAACCGCCGCGGCGTCCGCGGTCGTAGGCTAATATCGCGACGCGGCGCGGCGGATCGGCAGCGCCGTCTTGGCCTTGCAGAGCGGCGACACCACACGCCAGCGCCTGGAGCACGTCGAGTTCGCACTGACGGTCCTGACGGATATCCTCTGTCCTGGCGGCATGGCGCCGACGGATTGGACCGGCCTGACCGCACCCCAGCGTGCCGGCCTGGGCGCCCTGGGCTGCCAGTTGCAGGCCGAACAGTTGCAGGACACCGCCAGCCAGTTCGCTTCGGAGATGCGCACGCTCGTCTCATCCTTCCAGGACCTCGCCAGCGACACGCAGGAGATCCGCCGCCTGGGCAACACGGCGGCCGGCGCGTCCGACGATCGCCGCGATACATTCCTGGGCGAGGTGGAGGGCCAGATCGCCGAAGTCCACGCGCTGATCGGCGAGCTGGAGACCGCCGACCATCTGGCCGACGGCGTGGCAGCGTCGGTGACGGGGGCGGCGGAGCGCCTCGTCGGATACACCGGCACGCTGCGCCTGTTGGAGGAAGACATCCGCCTGATGGGTCTGAACACGACCCTGAAATGTGGGCGCATCGGCGCCAGCAGCCGCCCGCTGATCGCGATCGCGCAGGAATTGCGGCTCTACGCCTGTCAGATCGCGACAGAATCGGCTGCCGTGGCGACGTGCCTGGACACGGTCATCGCTGTCGCCGCCACCTTCCGGCGCGACACCCCAACCGAGGAACCTGCTCGGCTGGCGACGATCTCGCGGAGCATGACACGCTCCGCCGAACAGTTGCAGGAGACCGGACGGGGCCTCGCTGAAGCGCTGCTGGCGCTGCAACGCGACAGCGACGGCGTCGCGGGTCTGCTGCGGAAGACGATCGGCTGCACCGACGCACATGGGGACTTGGGCCACGTCCTGACCCGGGCGATCGCGACGCTGCGCGCGGCCGGGGCGGACCAGGTTGCAGCCGATAGTCGCGAAGCCGCCCGGATGCTGGCGCTGTTCGCCGGCCGCTACACGATGGACCGGGAGCGTGCGGTGCACGCAAGGTGCAGCGGTGCGCCGGCTCAGGACGTTGCACAAGCAGATATCTTGGAGGACTGCCTGTTCTAATGCCTGCCGGACTGGCGTTTCCGAGGGCTCTGGACTATCCACATCCCCCGATCAGTCCGACACGGAAGGCGAACCGAAGACCATGCCCGCATATCGTTCCCGCACGACCACCCATGGCCGCAACATGGCCGGTGCTCGCAGCCTGTGGCGCGCGACCGGCATGGGGGACGGCGATTTCGGCAAGCCCATCATCGCCATTGCCAATTCCTTCACCCAATTCGTGCCAGGCCATGTGCATCTGAAGGACCTCGGGCAACTAGTCGCTGCCGAGGTGCAGGCGGCCGGCGGGGTCGCCAAGGAATTCAACACGATCGCCGTCGATGACGGCATCGCCATGGGCCATGACGGCATGCTCTACAGCCTGCCGTCGCGCGAGCTGATCGCGGATGCGGTCGAATACATGGTCAACGCGCATTGCGCCGACGCGCTGGTCTGCATCAGCAACTGCGACAAGATCACCCCCGGCATGCTGATGGCGGCGATGCGGCTGAACATCCCGACCGTCTTCGTCTCGGGCGGCCCGATGGAGGCCGGCAAGGTCATCGCGCCCGGCCAGACCAAGGCGAAGTCCGTCGACCTGATCACCGCGATGGTCGTTGCCGCCGATCCGACCGCCACCGATGAGGAAACCCTGACGGTCGAGCGGTCGGCCTGCCCGACCTGCGGCTCGTGCTCCGGCATGTTCACCGCCAACTCGATGAACTGCCTGACCGAGGCGCTGGGCCTCGCGCTGCCGGGCAACGGCACGCTGCTGGCGACCCATGCCGACCGCCGCAAGCTGTTCGTCGAGGCCGGCTGGCTGATCGTCGACCTCGCCCGCCGGTGGTATGAACAGGACGACGCCACGGCCCTGCCGCGCACGATCGCAGGCTTCAAGTCGTTCGAGAACGCGATGTCGCTGGATATCGCGATGGGCGGCTCGACCAA
>DATJJM010000164.1:0-10014 GCA_035492535.1 Acetobacteraceae bacterium
GTGCAAAGAAGACAGGAACTTCGCCGCATATTGCGCGTTGGCCACCGGATCGAACGCCTGCTCCAGATCACTGAACGCCGTGGGATGGCTGTGCAGATTGATCTGGAAGCAGCCGACATCGATGTTGTGCACGCCGCTGTCCTGCAGCGTCCGCGTGACCTGCAACGCAGACGCCTTATTGTCGGAAAGATATGGCTGCCCGCCGGCATCGATCGCCCAGGGTGACGGCACCACCCGGCCAAGTCCCGGATCCCAGCGCCCGCTCTCCACCTTGCCGATGGCGCCAAGCAGACCGACCGGCAGGGCGAACGCATGCTCCGCGTCCCGGCCGGCCTGCTCGCATGGCGAGTCCGGCCCGACCACGGTCTGTGCCTTCGCTGGCGCCATCAGCGCCAGCAGGCACAGGACTGCGAATGCGCCCCTTTTCATTCATGCAATCAAGCGACAGCCGCCAAGGGTTCAGCCCAGTCTGGCTCGAACGTCGGCTCGTCCGTCGTGCGGTCCATCGCACGCGTATTGTCCTGACGATCCAATGTCGGATCACGCAGGATATAACCACACCCCCAGACCGTATCGATCAGTGTCGGCACGCCCGCCACCGCGAGCTTCTTCCGCAGCCGGCAGATGATCACGTCGATGGTCTTCATCTCGGGCTCGTCCATCCCGCAATAGAGGTGCGTGAGGAAAGCGCCCTTGTTCAGGATCACACCCTGCTTCAGGAACAACAGTTCCAGAACGGCATACTCGCGCCGCGACAGGTGGAGTGACTTGCCATGCACGCGCACGTCTCGCCGGTCCAACAGAAGCTCCACCGGGCCCAGTGTCAGTGTCGAATTGCTGTGCCCCTGGCTGCGTCGCACGACCGCGCGGATCCGCGCCAGGACCTCTTCGGAATCGCACGGCGTGATCAGGAAATCGTCCGCACCCTGGTCCAGAGACCTCACCTTCGCCTGCACCGTCGCGGTATCGGACATGATCATCACCGGGGTCTTCAGCGACGCGGCGCGCATCATGCGGACGACCTCATATCCCGGAACGTCCGGCAGCTGCAGGTCCATCAGGACCAGGTCATAGTCATAGAGGCGCAGGAATTCGAGCGCTTCGCGCCCTGAGGCCGCCTGCTCGCTACGGATGCCGTGGGACTGCAGGAACTGCTGGTTGCCACCGCGGCAGAAAGTCGCATTACCGACGCGCAGGACGAGCATGACTTGAATTCCTTCCGGTTTCGTTGGCCGGAAATCTATTGAAACCATTGCCCAGGTAAATTCCGCCACAAGACCAGTCCGTCGGGATTAGCCGCCCTAGTCCTTTTGGCCTAGGCAACCAGGCGGATCGGAAAATTTGCACAATTCGTGGCTTTATCGAGACAAATGACGCCCGCCAGCGAACGGACCGACGTGCCTGCGCGCCCCGGCAAATTGGATTGGCTGCTGTACGCCCTGCTGCCGACGCTGATTGCGATCATCATGAGCATGAAGGCGCTGCCGGAGGTGTTCGCCGGCGGGCTGGTGAATCCGGACAGCTACATGCGCCTGGTGCGTCTGGAGCAAGGGCCATGGAACCATGCGCTGGGTTATGTCGTCCAACGGGATGGCTCCGGTGCGGGCACACTGGTGCACTGGTCGCACCTGCTCGATACGTTGCTGCTGCTGGTCGCTGCGCCATTCCACCTGTTCGTGGACATGCACGGCGCGTTGCACGCCGCGGCGGTGGCATTCGGGCCGCTTTGCATGGCTGGCCTCGGTCTCGCGCTCGCCTGGGCTGCCGCACCATTCGCAGAACGTCGCTGGCTATGGCTGGCACCCGTCGCCGCCGCCCTGTCCGCGTCGATACTTCCCTATGGACTGGCCGGCGAGGCACATCATCACGTGTTGCTCGTCATTGTCGCCGTGATGACGAGCGGATACGCGGTCCGCGCTGCCTTGGGCATGGCGCGTCGTGGCAACGGCCTGGCAATGGGTGCCTGGGCCGGCCTGGGTATCTGGCTGTCACCCGAGTCGATGCCATTCACGCTGATGGCGTTTGGCGCCGTGTGGCTGGCCTGGCTGCTGTCGCGGCAACATGCGCTTTCGCGGATGATGGGCGAGACGGCCGCGGGCTTTGTCACCGTCGTGGGGGCGGCGTTCGCAGTGGATTCGCCCTATGCCGGCTACGGATCGGTGGAGATCGACCGTATCTCCATCGTGTATGTCGGCCTCGCCGCCGCGATTGCCGCCATGGCCTGCGCCACACCGGTCATCGATCGGATACGAGCACCGCGCCTGATCGTCGGCATAGCCGTTCCGGTACTCTGCATCGCTGTGTGGCTTGTGTGCTTCCCGAACGTGATGCTCGGGCCGGGCGGCCTCATGTCGGCGCACGATACCCATGCCATGATGGATGGCATTATAGAAATGCAGCCCGTGCATGGGATCGATGATGCGATCAAATTCCTGCTCGGGGGCTCGATCGCAACTTTGGCGCTGGCCTGGCTCAGCCTGTCATCGCGGTCAGTGTTGCTCGGCTACGCCACTCTTTGTGGCGCTGTATTGGTTGGGCTGGGCGCCATGCATATACGGTTTTCAGCCTATGCTGCGGCCCTGGCGGCGGCGATGCTGCCGATCCTCATCACCCGCTTCAGTGCTCGCTTCGCCGACTGGTCCGAGTCGGCCCAGGCCATGGTCCGCGTCGCCGCGATGGCAGCTTTTGTCCTGCTGCCATGTGGCATCGCGCTGGCACCGGCACAGGCGGACACGCACGCGCCTGGGCCCAGTTGCTCCCTCGCCTCAGGCGTCTCCTTGCTGGCCGATCATGCTGGCCAGATTGTCCTGGCAAATCCGAATATCGCGCCCGAGCTGCTGTATCGCACACGCGTTCTGACTGTCGGCTCGCTCTACCATCGGAACGTCTCCGCGTTTCTGCGACTGCGCGCTGCCTGGCGCAGCAGCCCCTCCGATACGCCGCCGGCCGCGATCCGTGCGACGCGAGCCTCGCTCGTCCTGTTCTGTCCGTCTCCCACCCGGTCACTGCTGGTTGCCGACGCGCCTCCCGATACGTTGCTTGACAGGCTCAACCAAGGACACGTCCCGCCCTGGCTGCATCGACTCAGCGAAGATCCCCAATCCGGCACCGTGCTTTACGAGGTCATGCCATGATGCTTGCTCACCTGTTGACGCATCGCCGCAACCGCCGGGCCGCGGTCACGGTTCTGGTGGCGACGCTGTTACCCGTACTGCTCGGCATGGCCGGACTTGCCACCGCCTATGGTGATGCGCTGCTCATCAAGATGAAGGCACAGCGCATTGCCGATGCCGCCGCCTATGCGGGCGCGGTCGCGTATGGTGCATTGAGCACGACGACAGCAATCACCAATGCGGCCAATCGCGTCGCCACCATCAACGGCATTCCCACCGGAGATATCAGCGCAGTGCTGGTGACCTCGCCCAGGGGCGATGGATATTCGGCGGTGCAGGCAACGGTGACCATTGGCGTCAACGTCGGCCTGACCAGACCAATCAGCAACACGAGTTCTTTGTCGGTGACCTCAAGTGCCTATGTCGAGATCAAGGTCAACTCCAACGGCATTCCCTGCATCATCGCATTGGGTTCCACCGGCAGCGGCGTGACTTTGAGCGGTTCCGGCAAGATCACGGCAAACGCCTGTGCCGTCTCCTCGAATTCGAGCACTGCACCGGCCATTACAGCGCCCTCGAGCAGCGCGACCGTGACGACCCCGGTGGTCAGCACTCCTGTGGCGCTGACAACGAACCAGAAGAAGTACATCGTCCCGCCCACGGGCACCACGGCCGTCACCTACATCGTGAAATCAATAACGGACCCACTTGCCAGCAAGACAGCCGTCACCACTGCGACCGGTCATCTCTCCAGTGTCGGATCGCTGGGCAACCCAACGATGACCACACCGCCGTCCGGCTCCAACGTCTCCTTCGCTTCAGCCTCCCAGACAGGAACCCTTCCATCTGGTTGCGTCCCATCTTCCAGCGGCAGCACCTGGACGATCTCGTGCACGGGCGCCGGACCATTCAACTTCACCAGCGTCTCAGTGTCAGGTAGCGCGACGGTGGTGTTCAACAATCCGACGTCGGCCACCTACAACTTTTCCGGATCTATATCCAATAGCGGCACAGCGCTGACCTTCAACGGCGCCGGCACCTACAACATTGGGGGAGGCCTCTCCACCAGTGGCAGCTCGACCACGAAATTCAATGGCACGGGCACCTATAACATCGGCAAATACACCTCGAGCTGCAGCGGCGATAATTTCAGCATCTGCCACAGTGGTGCCACCCTCACCTTCGCCGGTCCCAGCACCTTTGTGCTGACCAATGGCCTATACGACGGAGGTGGGAGCACGATGACCATGGGCTCCGGATCCACGCTGAACAGCTATAAGCTCGGTGCCAGCACCAACGGCTGGACAATCAACATGGGCGGTGGTGCCAGCCTCACCATGAACGATGCAACCGGCACCGGCGGACTGTTCCAGGCATCGGGCAACATCACCAATGGAGGCGGTTCCTGTATGGCGCTGCCTGTCGCCAGCGCACACGACATCAAAGGCTACGTCACCGTTGCCGGCGGCACCACCCTGGGCGCTGGTGTCTATACGATCTATGGCTACATGGCGGCAGGGGTCATCAATGGCGGCACCGTCACCTGTGGCGGCACGACCATCGGTTTGACAGCCAACGCAGTGACGTTCGTGCTTGGCGGCAACTCCACCGTCACCTGTAGCAACATTGCCACCGCTTTCTGCATCGCCGGCGGCTATAGCAATGTCATACTGACCGCCCCCACCACCGGCAGCACGGCCAACCTCGCGGTGGTCGGCCCGACCACATCCACCAACACCGCCGGTGCCTCCCTTTCGGCAGGCGCGAGCGGCGCGAACATATCGGGAGCGTTCTACTTTCCGTACGGGCCATTTGTCATGGGTGGTGCGGCAAGCATCGGTGGCGGCTGTCTCGAACTCATCGCGAAACAGGTCACCGTGAGCCAGGGCAGTGCGGCAGGCTCCACCTGCACCGGCCTGGGCGGCTCCAGCCTGCTCCATCCGTACCTGGCCCTGGTTCAGTGATGCTTGCGCTGCTGCTGCGCTCCCGCCGCTGCGTCGCGGCGCTCGAATTCGGACTGCTTGCACCCACGTTCGTCATGGTCTTCGCGGGCGTCGCCGATCTCGGGAATGCGCTTTACACCTGGAGCAAACTCGAACAGGCCCTGGCACTTGGTGCCAACTATGCCCTGATGAACAAGGCCCAGGTCAACTCAACGAACGGACTGTCCTTGGCCAACAACATCGCCACCATTGTTGCAACCAGCAACCCGGGCCCAGCGGCGAACTCCACGGTGGTCATCAACAACGGACAAACGGCGGTCGTCACCGCTGGCGGCACGCCGGCGAACAGCGGCACCGCGGCCAATGCCGACAAATACTATTGCCTGACCGGAGCCCCGACCAATTGGACCTGGGGTACCGCCTATACCGACAGTACGACACAATGCACCGATGGCAGCCAATCCGGTCAATTCGTCACAATCACTGTCAGCTACAATTTCACCCCGTTCTTCATCAGCTATGGCTTTGTGACGAGCGGCCTGATGAGGGCTGGCGCCGTGGTCCAGGTGAACTGATGCTCTGTATACTCAGACAGCTATACCGCGCCCGCCGCGGCGTTACCGCGCTGGAGTTTGCTGTTGTCGCACCCGTGCTAATGATGCTGGTGTTCGGCACGATAGAGTTCGGTCGTCTGCTATGGACGTTACAGGGCTTGCAGATGACCGCGGTCCAGGCGGCCCGCTGCATGGGCATCCTCGCCTCTTCCTGCGCCTCCGGCGGCGGCTACAGCTCCGACAACACCACCAGCTATATCGAAAGCTCCGCCGCTGCCTGGGGCATCAGCCTAACCAGCAGCAATCTCACGCTGCTCACGCGCGATTCGGGCAACCCCGGTTGCGCCCCCGCCGCGGGCACGCTGACCATCTCCGAGGTGACCATAACCTACACGTTCCAGACCGTGGTTCCGGGTCTGTTGTCGATGCTCTCAAGCAAGGCGCTCCAAGGCCACGCCTGCTTCCCCAACGACTCGTAGGCGGCGGCCTACGCCGCCAGCATCTGCGCCGCGCGTTCCACCACCGGCAGTGCAATGGCGCCACGCGCCTTCGCCAGCGCCTCGATCCGGCTATGCGCCCCCAGGACGCGGTAGATCGCCGCCAGGTGAACCTTGACCGTGCCGATCGCCAGGCCCATCCGCCGCGCAATCGTCTTCGTCGAGCAGCCTTCCGACAGCAGCTGGAACACTTCCACCTGCCGGTCCGTGAGATGTGCCAGCAGCGGGCTGACCGGAGCTTCCGCGGCCTTTTCCTTGGCTGCGGGCGTCGCTCCCACCAACGCGGCCGGAGCGAAAACGCCGCCGTGCAGCACAATCTCGAGTGCGCGCAGGAGCTGGCTCATAGACGTGGACTTCAGCACATAGCCGTTGGCGCCGGCGGTCAGGCTGTCCAGGATCGCCGCCCGCTCGTTGCAATCCGACAGCACCACGATCTTCTGCTGCGGGTAGTCCTGGCGCAGCCGTTGCAGACCGGCGACGCCGCCGATCTGGATGTCGAACAGCAGCAGATCGGCTGCCTCCGCGGTCAGGTAGGCCGTCAGTTCCTCCTGCGTCTCCGCCTCGGCGCAGGACCAGCCCGGTCGATGCTCCTTCAGCAACCCGCGCAGACCATGGCGAAACAGAGTCGCACGGTCTGCGATCAGTACCGTGATCTCAGCGAATACATCCGGCATGCTTCGGCCTTCCCCAGATCGTGTCTTCATCTGTTCCGGAACCGGGACAGCCTCGACACACGAGGGCGAATCTAGGCGGGTCAACAGTTAACGTAAGCGAATGACATCAACTTTCTTTCAGTTTCCTAACCGGCGAGGTGACAAGCCACCTGATGGCCGGGTGCCGGCTCGGTCACGGCGGGCTCCTGCTCCCGGCAGACCGGCATCACGTGCGGGCAGCGTGTGTGGAACCGGCAGCCGGTCGGCGGATGCAAGGCGCTCGGGATGTCGCCTGCCAGTCGCTGCCGTCGCCCGCGGCTGCGAGCCGCCGGATGCGCCGCCGGCACAGCCGCAATCAGCGCCTGAGTATAGGGATGCAACGGATTGGCGTAGAGCCGGTGCTTGTCGGCGATCTCCACGATCTTGCCCAGGTACATCACCGCAACACGGTTCGAGATGTGCTTCACCACCCCCAGGTCATGGGCAATGAACAGGTAGGTCAGCCCCAGCTCCCGCTGCAAATCCTGCAACAGGTTGACGATCTGCGCCTGCACGGAGACATCCAGCGCCGACACCGGCTCGTCGCACACCACGAATTTCGGGTGCAACACCAGTGCCCGCGCGATCCCGATCCGCTGGCGCTGCCCGCCTGAGAACTCATGGGGGAACCGCTCGCGCGCCCGCGCCGGCAGTCCCACGAGACTCAACATCTCCGCCACTGTGTCCCGCGTGCCACGCTCGCCATGGATGTGCAGCGGTTCGGCGATGATGTCCTCGACCGACATCCGGGGATTCAGCGCCCCGTATGGGTCCTGGAAGATGATCTGCATGCCGCGCCGCTTTTCGCGCAGTTCGCCCGCGGTCAGGCGCGTGATGTCCGCGCCATCAAAGATGATGTTCCCTGCGGTGGCCGGGATCAGTCGGATCAGCAGCCGCCCCAGGGTGGACTTGCCGCAGCCTGATTCGCCCACCAGCCCCAGCGTCTCCCCAGGCAGTACCCGCAGCGCGACGTCGTCCACTGCCCGCAACGGCAGCGTTCGACGCTTCAGCAACCCGCCCGCCTGCACGTCGAAGTGCTTCACGAGGCCGGCGGCCTCCACCAACGGCGTCACAGTTCAGAAATCCTGATGCAGGCCGCAGTATGGCCCGGATCGAATGCCTCCAGCGGCGGCAGTGCGGCTGAGCAGGCAGAAACGGCATACTGGCAGCGCTGCGAAAACCGGCACCCGGGCGGGCGGTGAGCCGGATCGGGCAGTGTTCCGCGGATTGCCGCCAGCCGCTCCTGATCCTGTTCCAGCGAAGGCACACAAGCCAGGAGTCCGCGCGTATAGGGATGCAGCGGCCGGTCGAACAGTCGCGCCACCGGCGCCTCCTCGACGATGCGTCCGGCATACATCACCAGGACCCGATCGGCGGTCTCCGCCACCACGCCCATGTTATGGGTGATGATGATGATGGCCATGCCGAACTCGTCGCGCAGGTCCATCATCAGGTCGAGGATCTGTGCCTGAATCGTGACATCCAGGGCCGTCGTCGGTTCATCGGCGATCAGCAGCCGGGGCCGGCACGCCAGGGCGATCGCCAGCATCACCCGCTGCCGCTGCCCGCCGGAGAGCTGGTGCGGATAGTCGCCCATCCGCCGCGCCGCCGAAGGGATGCCGACCTTCTCCAGCATCTCCAGGGCCCGCGCATACAACGCCCGCTGCGACAGCCGCTCATGCGCGCGGATCGTCTCCATCACCTGCTCGCCGATGGTGAACACCGGATTGAGCGAGGTCATCGGCTCCTGGAACACCATCGCAATGCCCGGCCCCCGGATACGCTGCATGCGCGTGTCCGAGAACCGGGTCAGGTCCTCGCCGGCGAACAGGATGCTGCCCGCCGCCACCCGCGCAGGCGGCTGCGGAAGCAAGCCCATGATGGTGAGCGCGGTCACGCTCTTGCCGGAGCCGGACTCACCCACGATCCCCAGGATCTCGCCCTCGTCCAGCGTGAACGACACATCCTCGATCGCCCTGATCTCCCCCCGTGCGGTGGCGAAGGCGGTCGTCAGATTGGAGATGTCGAGCAGGCTCATGATGCGCCAGGAAAGGGTTCACACGGAGACCACGAAGGTTCCACGGAGAACCACGGAGCAAAATGAATGCGCGCGCAGCGTGCGATCGTAATTCTTATCTCCGTGGCCCTCCGTGGTTCTCGGCGCTCTCCGTGTGAAACCTTCCTTCTCACTGCTGCACCCTCAACCGCGGATCCAGCACATCCCGCAGCCCATCCCCCAGCAAATTCAGCCCCAGCACGGTGACCATCAGCGCAGCCCCTGGGATCGCGATGATCCAGGGTGCATCGATCATGTATTGCCGCCCCTCCGCCATGATGTTCCCCCACGTCGGCGTTGGCGGCACCGCGCCCACCCCGAGAAAGGAAAGCGTTGCCTCGGTCAGCACCGCGTAGGCGAACAGAAAGCTCAACTGCACGATCAGCGGTGCCATCGCATTGGGCAGGATGTGCTTGCGCAGGATCCGCCAATGCCCCGCCCCGGCCGCGACGGCGGCCTGCACATACTCCAACTCACGAAGCACGATCACCGACGACCGCACGATGCGTGCGGTACGAGGTGTATAGACAATCCCCAGTGCGATGATCACGTCGTTCACCGACGGCCCCAGCACCGACGTGACCCCGATCGCCAGCAGCACCGCCGGGAACGCCATCAGCGCGTCGTTGATCCGCATCAGCACGTTGTCGAACGACCGGAAATACCCCGCCACCGCCCCGATGATCGTGCCGAACACGGCGTTGATCGCCACCACCGACGCCCCGATGATCAGCGACAGCTGCGCACCCCAGACCACCCGCGACCACAGCGAGCGCCCAAAGTTATCCGTCCCGAACAGATGCTCGGCCGAAGGCGGCAGGAAACGATAGCGCATCGCCAGCTTGTTCGGATCCACCGGTGCGATCCACGGCGCGAGCAATGCCACCAGCACGAACACGGCGAACACGGCGAAGCCGGTGACGAACAGCTTGTGATGCAGCAGCCGGCGCAGCGTCGCCCACGCCGGATGGTGGTGCCGCAGCGGCACCTCATCCTCCAGCACATCCGGCAGCGTCAAAGCCGCAGTGTCAGGCGCCATCGTAGCGCACCCGCGGATCGAGCAGCGCGTAGCAGACATCGACCCCGATATTCACCAGCACCAGCAGCGCCGTGGTGATCAGCAGACCACCCTGCACCATCGGATAGTCGCGGTTCAGCA
>DATJJM010000165.1:0-12944 GCA_035492535.1 Acetobacteraceae bacterium
CGGTATCCGCTTCGCGGGTCTCACCGAACAGCCGCATGGCCTGTCTCCTCGGTTCGGGGTTGGGGCTAGTATAGGGCGACACACGTCGCATGGGGAGGACTCGGATGACCGCATTCCGTGACGCATTGCAGCCCGCGCTGCCCGACGATGCCGGCGCGGCGGCGTTGGCGGGGCGGATCTGGCGGCCAGACATTGCCGGCCCATCGGTCGTGGCGGTGCGTGACGGCGACCTGTTCGACATTTCCACCGCCTTCCCCACCACGCGCGATCTCTGCGAATCCGATGCACCAGCGGATCGGTTGCGCGCGGCGTCCGGCGAGCGCGTGGGCAGCGTCGCCGACGTACTGGCGAACACGCCGGCCGATGGGCGCGATCGCAGCAAGCCGTGGCTGCTGTCGCCGATCGATCTGCAGGCGATCAAGGCGGCGGGCGTGACATTCGTGCTGTCGATGATCGAACGCGTCATCGAGGAACGCGCCCGCGGCGACATGAGCGCGGCGAAGGAAATCCGCGCCGTGGTCAACCGGCTGGTGGGTGACGATCTGGCGAAGCTCAAGCCCGGCTCGCCGGAGGCGGCGCACCTGAAGCAGGTCCTGATCGAGCAAGGCGCCTGGAGTCAGTATCTCGAGGTCGGCATCGGCCCCGACGCCGAGATCTTCACCAAGGCGCAGCCGATGGCTGCTGTCGGCAGCGGCATGGATGCGGGCATTCACCCGAACTCATCCTGGAACAACCCGGAGCCCGAGGTGGTGCTGGCCGCCGCGTCCTCCGGCCGCATCGTCGCGGCAACCCTCGGCAACGACGTGAACCTGCGCGACGTGGAAGGCCGTTCGGCGCTGCTGCTCGGCAAGGCGAAGGACAACAACGCGTCGTGCGCGATCGGGCCGTTCCTGCGGTTCTTCGATGCGGCGTTCTCGCTGGACGATATCCGCAACACGACGGTGTCGCTGAGCGTCGAAGGGACTGATGGCTTTCGCCTGAGCGGTTCGTCGTCGATCGCGAAGATCAGCCGTGATCCGGCCGATCTGGTGGGGCAGATGGTGAACCGGCATCATCCGTTTCCCGATGGCGCCGTGCTGTTCCTCGGCACGATGTTCGCGCCGGTCGAGGATCGCGACGCGCCCGGCAAAGGCTTCACCCACAAGACCGGCGACATCGTGACGATCGCCGCGCCGAAGCTTGGCCGGCTGGTCAACCGGATGATGCCGACCGATCAATGCGAAGCGTGGGACTTCGGCGTGGCAGCGCTGATGCGCAACCTGGCAGGCCGTCGCCTGCTATAGCTGCGGCGCTACGACAACACCGCCTCGGTCTTGCGCTTGATCAGCTCGAAGTCGATCTCTGCCGCCAGCCCCGGCCCGGTGGGCGCATGCAGCATCCCTTCGCGATCGATCTCCAGCTCCTTCGCCATGCCGTATTTGTGCGCGCCGTCCGGCAGCAGCACCTCGAACATCGTGGTGTTGCGGATCGCCATGCACAGATGCAGGTTCGCCAGGTTGTTGAGCGAATTCCCCGAATGGTGGATCTCGTACTTGATGTTGAAGGCCTCGCCCAGATGCGCGGTCTTCAGCATCGTGGTCAGCCCGCCCTTGTTCGGGATATCGCCGCGCAGGTAGTCGGTGGCGCGTTCCGTCAGCCAGATCGGATATGTCTCCAGGCCGCCCGCCGGAAACTCCGTCGCCATGATCGGAATATCCAGCTTCTCGCGCAGCTTCACATAGTTGTAGATGTCCTCGTCGGACATCGGGTCTTCGTACCAGTAGAAGCCCAGCTCCTCGATCGCGCGCCCCACGCGCAGTGCGTCCACATAATTGTAGCTCCAGGTCGAATCGAGCATCACCCGGAAGTCGTCCCCCACTGCCTTGCGCACGGCCTGGCAGACCTTGATGTCCTGGTCCGGATCGCGCGGCGGATGGATCTTGTAGGCCAGCCAGCCATTGGCCTTGAACGTCTGCGCCTGGTCCACATAGGCCGCGATATCCGGCAGCACCTGCGAACTCGCATACGCCACGATCGAGGTGCGGCAGGTCCCCATCAGCGCATGCACCGGCAGCTTCGCGATCTTGCCGCACAGATCCCACAGCGCCGTATCCACGGCACCGATCGTGCGATACGACACGACGCGCGAGATCAGCCGCATCGCGCCATGCAGCCGTTCGCGCTCAAGCGGGTTCTGCCCCATCAGCATCGGCTTCAGCGAGCGGATCAGCTGCGGCCCATCCATCGACGCCGGATTGGTCGCCGAACCGAGGAATGCGTGCCCCTCCAGCCCCTCATCGGTGTGGATACGCAGCAGCGCCAGATTGCTGTTGCCCGCCGTTGCCGTGCCGGTGTGGTAATTCGTCGCCGGTATGCCATCCCATGTGAAGATGGTCAGCGAGACGTCATCGATTTTCATTGTCGTTTCCTCCGGTGGAGGGCCGTCACAGGCTCCGGTGCGTGCCGTCGCAGCGTGGCTTGCCGTTGCTCATCTTGCAGCCGCAGAACGGTATCGTGCCGTCTTCCGTCGCCTTGTATTCGATCGGCGAGAAGCCGCTGCCGCGATGCGAGCCATCGCAGAATGGCTGGCTCGCGCTCTTGCCGCAGGCGCACCACCAGTAGGATTTGCCGGCTTCCACTTCCATCCGGTAGGGGCTCTTCTGCGCGATCGTCGGTTGCACGCCTGACATTTCCTGTTCTCCCTATTCGCCGGCCGCCACGACACCGTAGTCGCGCCGGGCCGCTGCGGCGCTAACGTACCCGTCCTGGAGGTCTTCGGAAAGACGCGCGCCATCGCGCCCTGCCGGCGGGCCATAACCACCTGACCCCGGTGCCTCGATCACCACAAGCGATCCCGCCGGCGCGATGAAGCCGCCCTTGCTGTTCAACTTGCGCGCATTGCCGTGTTGCGGGATCAGTTCCAGCTTCCCCGCGGCACCCGGCTGGCCGCCGGCAAGCCCGAACGGAGGCGTCACCGTGCGCTCGCAGCAAACCGCCGCATGCGCCTGCCGCTCCAGCACGCGCCAGACCCGGCGCACGCCAAGCCCGCCGCGCCAGGTGCCCGCGCCACCACTGTCCGGCACCAGCGCGTATTCCTCGACCCGCAGCGGAAAGCTCATCTCCACGATCTCGATCGGCGTGTTCATCATGTTGGAAACGGTCGAGGCGACCGCGTTGATGCCGTCCTTGATCGGCCGCGCGCCGAACCCGCCCTTCACCGACTCATAGCTGACATAGCGCTCGTCGGTGCGATAGTCGGTGCCGCCGAACGTCATCACCGCCGACGTGCCCTGCGAACCCGCCATCACCGTGCGCGGCGTGAAGGCGAACATCGCCGCCATCACCATGTCAGCGACGCGGTGCGACATCTCATGGTTGGCATAGACCACGGGCGCCGGCAGTTGCGCATTCACCACCGAGCCGGGCGGCGCCGTCACCGTCACCGGCCGCCAGCATCCCGAGTTCGGCGGGATCAGGCTCTTCGGGTCCGCGATCATCTTCAACGCGCAGAACACCCCCGACGCGGTCACGGTCAGCGGAGCGTTCATCGGCCCCGCCACCTGCGGATCGGAGCCGGCAAAGTCGGCGGTGATCGTATCGCCCCGCTTGGTGATGCGGAGCTTCACCGTGAAAGTCTCGTCCTCGGTCTCGCCCGGCGCGATCACGCCATCCCCATCGAAGATGTCGGTGAATTCCGCCTCGCCATCGGGCAATGCGCGCAGCGCCGCGCGCATCATGGTTTCCGAGTAGTCCTGCACCTCCTGCATGATGTCCAGCAGCGTGTCCGTTCCGTATTTGGCCGCCAGCGCCTGCATGCGAGCCGCAGCGCGCCAGTTGGCCGACACCTGTGCGCGCAGGTCACCCAGCCGTTCCGTGGGCGTGCGCACATTGGCGAAGATGATCGCCTCGATCGCGGGATCCGGCTTGCCGTCGCGATACAAACGTATCGGCGGCAGCCGCAAACCCTCGCCGTAGATTTCGGTGACTGCGCCATAGCTGCCCGGCGTGGCGCTGCCGATGTCCGGCCAATGCGCACGCACGCAGCCAAAGCCGAGCAATCGCCCTTCATGGAATGCCGGCGCCACGACATTCACGTCAGGCAGATGCGAGCCGCCCTGATACGGATCGTTGTGGATGAACACGTCGCCTGGCGCGACATCGGGAAACGCCACCACGACAGCACGCACGGCATCCGGCATCGACCCAAGATGGATCGGCAGGTCGGGCCCCTGCGCCACCATGTTCCCCTGCACATCGAAGATGCCGCACGAGTAGTCGCCCGCCACCTTCAGCAGCGGCGAATACGCGGTCTTGGCGAGGACGATCTTCATCTCCTCGGCAGCACAGGTCAGCGCGTTCTTCACCACTTCGAACCGCGCAGGATCCGTCTTCAGACGCGCCATCACGCAACCCTCCCGATCGAAATCCGAATATAGCCCAGTTCATCGATGCGGGCCTGCCAGCGCGGCGGGATCACGGTCGTGGAATCCATCGCCTCGATGATCGCCGGCCCGGCAATCTCGGTTCCCGGCATCAACCCATCGCGCCAGTGCACCGGGACCGCCAGCAAGCCTGCCCCCTCGAACCACACCTCGCGGCTGCGCGTCTGTGCCTTCGCCGGATCGGAGCGCTGCGCCAGCACCAGATCCGGCTGCCGACCCAGCGCGGTGACGCGCAGGTTCACCAGCTGCACCCGCTCGGCGCGATTCGCATGCCCATACGTCTGTGTATGCCTAGCATGGAACGCCTCGGTCAACGCATCCAGCGACGCCCGCGTGATCGGCCCGTCCGCAATCGGCACCGTCAGCTCATAGGCCTGCCGCCGGTAGCGCACATCGGCCAGCCGCAGCAGCGCCCGCCGCTCCGGCGGCACATGCGCTGCGGCCAGCATCTCGCGCCCGGCCTGCTCCATCGACGCGATCACATCGGCGACGCGCTCCGGGTCGATCGAGCCGACATCGGCATAAAGCGTGCGCGAATAGTCTCGCTTCAGATCGCTTGCCACCAGCCCCAACGCCGAGAACGCGCCCGGCGCCGGCGGCACGATCACCTCCGGTATCTGCAATTCTTCCGCCAGCGATACCGCGTGCACCGGTCCCGCGCCGCCGAACGCGATCAGACTGAACTCCTGCGGATCGTGCCCGCGCTCGATCGAGACGATCCGCAGCGCCTGCGCCATGTTGCTGTTCACCACCTCGATGATGCGCGCCGCCGCCTCCGGCACCGTCAAACCCAACGGCCCCGCGATCGCGCCCTCGATCGCCTGCTCCGCCGCGGCGAGATCGATAGGCAGGTCGCCACCCAGCAGCGCCTCGCGGTCGAGATATCCAAGTACCACGTCCGCATCCGTCACCGTCGGCAGCGTGCCGCCGCGTCCATACGCCGCGGGACCCGGCGCGGCGCCGGCACTGTGCGGGCCGACCTTCAACGCACCACCCGGATCGACCCACGCGATCGAACCGCCGCCAGCGCTTACTTCCGCCAGGTCGATCACCGGCACGCGGATCGGATGCCCGGTGCCATGCATCCAGCGATTGGCATGACCCGAACCGCCAACTTCGTATTCGGCGGTGACCGACACTTCGCCACCGGCGATGACGCTCGCCTTTGCCGTGGTGCCGCCCATGTCGAACGAGATCAGGTTGGGCCGCCCGAGTTGCCGCCCCGCGAGCGACGCCGCGATCACGCCCGCCGCCGGCCCGGACTCCACCGCCATCGCCGGCATCCGCAGCCCCTCGGCGATATCGAACACGCCGCCGGACGACCCCATCACGTGCAGCTTCGGCAAGCCAAGCTGCGTGATCGCGCCTTGCAGCCGATCGAGATAGGATGCCAGCACCGGCCCCACCACCGCACACACCGCTGTCGTGCTGGCACGCTCGAACTCGCGGATCTCCGGCAGCACTTCGGACGACAGGTACACACCCACATCCGGCAATGCCGCGCGCAGCAGCTCACCAACCCGCCGCTCATGCACATCGTTCAGGAACGCGAAGAGAAACGACACCGCGACGGTCTTCAGGTCCGCCGCGCGTATCGCCTCGATGATCGCCGGCAGCTCGTCCTCGACAAGCGGCGTCACCACCTCGCCCTGCGCATCGATCCGTTCGGTGATCTCGAAACGCCAGCGCCGGGGCACCAGCACCGCCGGCGCATCCTGCAGCAGGTCATACAGATCGGCCCGCGACGACCGCCGCAGTTCCAGGAGATCGCGCATGCCCCGCGTCGCGATGAATCCGGCCCGCGCCCCCTTGTTCTCTAGCAGCGCGTTGGTCACGATCGTCGTAGCGTGCGACAGCAGCGACACGTCCGCGGCATCGATGCGGTTCGCGTCCAATCCCTGTCGGATCCCGTCGATCACCGCCTGGCCGAAATCGTGCGGCGTGGTCAGCAGCTTGGCGATGGCGATCTGGCCCGTCTGCTCCTCGACCAGGGCCACGTCGGTGAAGGTGCCGCCGATGTCGATGCCGATACGCCACGCCATGCGATTGTTTCCCATCCCGCGTCCGCTACAACCGCACTATGCGTGATCCGCGCCGCGATGGCACCTCCCGCCTGATGCTGTTCTTCGCCGTCGTCTATACGGTCGAGGGCTTCTGCCAGGCGAAGGTCGGCGTGATCTGGCAACCGCTGACGCACTACCTGAAGGAAAGCCAGAGCTGGGACGCGGTACACATTGCCACCTCGCTCGCGGTGCTGGATGTGCCGTGGGTGGTGAAGCCGCTCTACGGCATCATCTCGGATTTCGTGCCGCTGTTCGGCTACCGCCGCCGCAGCTATCTGCTGCTGGCCAATGCCGTCGCGGTCGCCGTGTTCCTGTGGGGCACGCAAACGTTGGAGCCTCCGACCATCATCTTCACGCTGCTCTTGAGTGCGATCGCCCTCGCCACGGCAAGCACGGTGTGCGGCGCGCTGCTGGTGGAGAATGGCCAACGGACCCGGGCGAGTGCCGCCTTCATCAACCAGCAGTGGCTGTGGTTCAATGTCGCGGTGATGGCCGCGTCAATCATCGGCGGCGAACTGATCGAATATCTGTCACCGGCAGGTGCGCTGCACATGGCGCTTGGCATAGCTGCGGCCGTGCCGATAGCGGCGATCCTCAGCATCGGACTGGTGCACGAAGCACACGCCGGCCTCAACATCGCCGAATTCCGTCATGCATTGCGCGGGCTGTTGGATACGTTCCGCTCACGCACCCTGTGGCTCGTTGCCGGCTTCTTGTTCCTGTACTACTTCAGCCCGGGCTTCGGCACACCACTCTATTTCTATCAGACGGATCACCTGCACTTCTCGCAGGGATTCATCGGTGTCCTGGCTTCGGTCAGCGCCGCTGGCTGGGTCGCCGGCGGGTTGATCTATCGCGTCTGGCTCGCCGGCATGACCACGCGCGCGTTGCTGGTGATCAGCATCATCGGGGGCACCGTCGGCACGCTCACGTTCCTGGGCATGGTGAATGAACCGACGGCAGTGGTTGTCTATTTCCTCTACGGAGTGGCCGGAATGATCGCCAACATCGCCACGTTGTCCCTGGCCGCGGATCACTGCCCAGAGGGCTCGGAAGGCTTCGCCTTCGCCGCCCTGATGTCGGTGATCAACCTGGCGACACCGCTCGCGGACACGATTGGCTCCGTGCTCTATCAGCACGTATTCAACGCGCAGCTTGCGCCGCTGATCGTTGTTTCAGCCGCCGCGACGGCATTGATCCTTGTTCTGTTACCGCTCTTGGAGCGCGGCACAGCGCCAGCGCGATAGCCAAAAAAAGAGCAGGCATGCGCTGTTCGGGGTAACGCACATGCCTGCTCCAGCTGACGCCGTGTCGTTCAGTGGGGACCGATAATACGAATTCGGGGAGGAACGTATATCGGACTGATCGACACTGATGGCGCCGGCAGTTATGTCACCAGCCGAGTGGCTGGTAGCGACCACAACCAAAGTCGCATCACTCGTGTATGCCGGGATGCCGCGTTACGGAACAGGAAGGACTCACCGCCGAATCCTGGAGAAAATACCGCAGGAGGCTCGCAGATATTGGACCCGGATTCCTCCGGGAAATTGGCAGATGCTTTACAACGAATTTTCTGTTTTGTTCCCGCTATGCCGTGCGGCCACGGCGCGGGCGCAGCACAGTGACCTCGGCAAAGCCCGGCCGGCGCTGCGTGCTGTCAGCGTCTTCGCGGCCCGCTTCGCTCTGGTATTCGCAGGTCATCACGTAAGTGCCAATACGCAGCAGCGCTCCATGCCGCAAAGGGGCGCTGCCGGACAGGCGCTTGTTGTCGATGAATGTGCCATTGGTTGAGTTCAGGTCGGTGATGCTGACCTCGTTGCCATCGATGTCGATGCGGCAATGCGCCCGGGAAATCTCCGGCCCTTCCAGCAGCAGCGCACAGGGCGGTGCGCGGCCGATGGTCAACGCGCCCGGTGGCAGCGCCACACGGCGCACCGCAGACTCCGGTTGGAGGATCACCAGATGATGCTGCGATCCCGGCGGGACCGGCCGCAACACGGCTCCCGAACGCAGGTTCAGCGTCGCTTCGACCTCGGGATCCTCTGCAAAAGGCGAGTCGGTCGCGGGCTCGGTGGCGCCAAGGCTCCGTGCGACCTCGGGCAGCGCAGCTGCCGCCGACGACAACGCCGGTCTGAATTCGCTCGCCACCGTCTCCGCCAATGCCACACGCAGCGACTTGCCGGCCTGGCGCTCCAGCAGTCCCAGACTCATCAAATAGGAAATGTGGTCGCGCGTCGTTTGGAAATTCTGGCCCGTCAGGTTCAACAGGGTGGCCGCCATTTGGTCCGCCAGGATGCCCTGCTCGCCCCCTGCGAACGTCGACAGGCCGTATCGCAGTTCCACTGCCATATGCAGCAGCGTCCAATGCGACATGGAGTTCAGATGGCGGATCGCCTCCACCCGCCGTGCACGTGACAGGTTGCTGGCGTCGAAGATGCGTTCCAGGGCTGCGCGCCATGGGTCGCGGCAGCGGGTCAGCGATTGCAGGATGACGTTGCGCTGCTCGGTATCCAGTTTGCGCGGCGGCACAAGGCGAATCGAAGGGTCAAGGACGGCCACTGAAGCAGCCAGTTCCTTCGCCAACGCGACCAGATGGCGATCAAACAAATCGAGCAGTGCGGGCGTCGGAACGATGACCGACCGTGCCGAGAGAGCGCCACCCGGCGGATCGACCACGCAGAGCTTCAGCTCAGAAATCTCCAGGATGCGTTCCTTGACGGTCGAGTCATCGAGCAGGAACACCTGCTTCACCAGACCATACAGTTCACCCACCGCGGCGCCTTCGCGGCCATGGGTGCAGAGATGCGTGACGATATGCCACTGCGCCCGCTTGAACAGGCTTGGGAAGTGGGCATGCCAGATCGTCTGATAGGCGGACAGGAAGCGAACGACTTCGCGCTCTGCCTGCATCGGCGGCTCCCCTGTACTCCCCCTGGATCCGCTGCACGTTAGACGAGCAGTGCGGCGAAGGCAAAAACTATGGCCCCCCGCCCGCCGATGCCCCCCCATGACCAGCAGCCGCCTTGTCGCGCGTCAGTTTGCCATCGCGCAGATCCGCGGCCAGGGCGGCGGGGTCACGGTCGCGCGGGTCTCCGAATCCGCCGCCACCGCCTGTCTCAATCCGGATCGTTTCACCCGCTTCCAGAGCAAGGCTGGCGGTCTTGGAAGACAGCTCCTCGTCGCCGTTGCGGATCAGATGCGCGGTCGCGCCCGTGCCTCCACCGGCGAGACCTGGCGCACCCAGCACATGCCCGTCGGAGCGAACCGAGAATACAATGCCGTCGCGCATCGCCCTGACCTGCCGGGCGATGCCAAGCCCGCCCCGATACCGGCCTACCCCCCCGGAATCCGGAACCAGCGCGTATTCATCCACCAGCAGCGCATATTCGTGCTCCAGGGCCTCCACAGGCAAATTTGATGTATTGGTCAGATGGACGTGGATGGCCTCCATGCCGTCCGCATCACTGCGCGCCCCCATCCCGCCACCCAGCGTCTCCAGATAGACGAACGTATCGTCGCCAACCCGCCGCGGCCCGGAGAAGATGATCGCAGGCACGCTGTCGTGTGATGACGCCATCACCCGATCGGGCGGCAACAGGGACGCAAAGGCGCCGAACAGCGCCCGGGCGATCTTGTTGCAGGTGATGCTGCGCGCCCCGACCGCCGCGGGAAAGCGCGGCGCCACCAGCGAGCCGGGCTCGGCGCGGATGGCTATGCAGTCGAACATACCGCTGTTCGGCAGCAGATTGGGATCGAGCAGGGTTTTCACGGCGTAGTACACGGTCGCGCGCAAGGCGCTTTCCGGCACATTCAGCGCGCCGCGCGTCTCCGGCCCGGTGCCGGCGAAATCCACGGTCATCGCGTCGCCGCTGATCTCGACACGCGCACAAATCGCTACTGGATCGCCCCCGAGGCCGTCATCATCAAGCCATGCAGTAAAACTGCCGTTGCCGTCCGCCACATCGCGGATACGGTTGCGCAGCCGCCGCGCGGTATAGGCCAACAGGTCGTCGATCGCCTTCGTGACTGACGCCAGCCCCATGCGCTGGACCAATTCGCGCATCAGCCGCACCCCGCGCGCATTGGCCGCGACCTGCACCTTCAAATCGAGCGACCGTTCCACCGGATCTCGCGAATTGTGCGCAATCAGGTCCAGCAGATCTTCGTCCAGGTCTCCTGCACGCATCAGCCGGATGACCGGCAAACGCAGCCCCTCCTCGAACACTGATCGCGCGCGACCGGATATGGAGCCGGGCACCGGGCCGCCGACATCGGAGTGGTGTCCGACATTGGCCGCAAACGCGCGCACCGTGCCGTCGATGACGATGGGCGTTACGATGGAAATATCCGGCATATGCGTGCCGCCGGCGAGGTACGGGTCGTTCAGCACGAATGCGTCCCCGTCCCGCATCGAACCGATATCGTGCCGCGCCAGCACGGCCTGAACGCTGCCAAGCAGCGACCCGAGATGCAGCGGTATATGTGATGCCTGCGCGATCAGCCGCCCATGCGCATCGAACAGGCCCACCGAACAGTCCTTGCGCTCCTTGATGTTCGTAGAGAACGAAGAGCGGATAAGCGTGTTGCCCATGTCCTCGGTGATCGACAACAGGCGGTTGCTGAAGATCTCCATGGCAATGGGATCAGCCAGGTCGCTCACGCGCCGATCTCCAGCAGCATGTTGCCGGAGCGCGTGACCGTGAGTTCGCTGCCCGGCGGCAGCAGGGTCGTCGCGCTCATTTCATCGATGACGGCAGGCCCGAAGAGATTCGCCCCGACCGGCAGCATCTCTCGATCGAACACGGGTGTCTCCAGCCAGCCATCGTCAAAATGCACGCGGCGCACGGCCTTCGGCAACGGAGCCGTGCTGCTGCCCGCGAAACGCGGCGATGGCCGATCGATCAGGCCGACAGCTTTCAGCCGGCAGTTCACGACCTCGACGGCCCGGCCGGCGATGTCATACCCGTGTTCGCGGCGATGCGCGTCCTCGAACGCACGGATGACGTCTTCGCGTGACACGCCATCGCTCGAGAGCCGAACTGGCACCTCGTGATTCTGCCCCATGTAGCGAGCGTCGATGACGCAGTCGAAGCGCCTGCGCTCCATCGGTATGTGCTCGCTGTCGAGCCAAGCGGCGCCATCCGACCGCATCGTGTCAAAGCGCTGCCGGATGCGAGGCCATCTGTCCTCGGTCGCATCGAGCAACTCGCTTCGCACCAGGTCGATGCTGACATCAGATAGCAGGATGCCGCGCGCGCACATTGTACCCGGCTGCACCGGAACCAGCACACGCCGGATACCGCATTCCGCGGCCACCTCGGCAGCGTGCAGCGGGCCAGCTCCACCGAACGGAAGCAGCACGAACTCGCGCGTGTCATGCCCCTTTTCCGTGGAGACGGACCGGATCGCACGGCTCATGTTCGCGACAGCGATGCGGATGATGCCCAATGCTGCCTGCTCCACCGACAGCCCCATCGGCGTGGCGATCTTCTCCGCGATCGCATGATGCGCCGCTTGTTCATCGACATCCATGCGGCCATCCAGCAATGCCACCGGGTTGAGACGACGCAGCACGACATTGGCATCGGTCAGGGTGGGTTCGACACCCCCTTGCCCGTAGGCAACCGGCCCCGGTTCTGCTCCGGCGCTCCGCGGTCCCACCTTCAGCGCGCCAGCATCGTCTACCCACGCAATGGAACCGCCACCTGCACCGATGACGTGCACATCCACCATCGGGGCGCGCACCGGATAGTCCGCGATGGTGCGCCCGGACGTGAACGCGGGCCGCCCGCGTTCAATCAACGACACATCGGTGGACGTTCCGCCGGCGTCGAACGTGATGACGTTGGGCAGACCTGCCTCCCGCGCGACCTCAGCCGCGCCGATGACACCTGCCGCCGGCCCGGAGAGACAACACCGCACAGGGAACCGCCGGACAGACTCCACGGACATCAGGCCGCCATTCGAATGCACCGTGTAAGGCTCCGCGCCGATGCCCAGCGCCGCTAGCCGGCCAAGGAAGCGCTCCAGATACCGCGCCATGCGCGGCCCGATGTAGGCGTTGATCGCGGTGGTGGAGAAACGCTCGTACTCGCGGAATTCCGGCAGCACTTCGGACGACGTGCAGACATAAACGCCGGGCAACCGTACGCGCACGATCTCCGCCGCGCGCCGCTCATGCGCATCGTTCAGGTAGCTGTGCAGAAAGCAGATCGCGATTGCCTGCACATCCTGCGCGGCAAGGACATCGGCTGCCGCGGCGACCTCCGCCTCATCCAGCGCATGCAGCACGACACCGCCGGCATCGATCCGTTCGCCGACCTCCGCCCGACGCGCCCGAGGCACGACGGGTGCAGGCGTGCGCACAGTGTAGTCGTAAAGATGCGGACGCACCTGCCGCCCGATCTCCAGCACATCGCGGAAACCCTGCGTGGTTATCAGCCCGGTGGTCACCCCGCGC